>NZ_CAJMZE010000006.1:0-287350 GCF_905220235.1 Paraburkholderia sp. J41
TGGAAGAACAGGCCGCCTTGAATGGGCGGCTTTTTTACATCACCACGATACGAATCAAGTCCTCATCGTATCTCGGGAACACTCTCCAGACTTTCTCCCTCCACATTCTGCTCCTGCGTTAACTCTTCCAGCAAAGCCAGGTCGCGTGCAATGACCTGTGGAAGATGCGCGCGCAGAAATTCCACCCACGTCTTCGTTTTTGCATCGACAAATTTGCGCGACGGATAAAGCGCATAGACATTTGTCTTTTGCAGTTTGTGATGCGGCAACACGCGAACGAGCGTGCCGTTGCGCAAGCCCTCGATCGCGGCATACACCGGCAACACACCAATGCCCATGCCCTCGCGTATCGCGACCGCTAATGATTCGGCGATATTCACCTGCACCGGACCATCGACATGCATTTCGATACTGCCTTCCGGGCCCTCGAGTGTCCATTCGTGCGCAGGAAACGCAGGAGTCCGAAGAATCAGGCATTCGTGGTGCGTAAGATCGGCGGGCAGACGCGGCGCTCCGTGCGTATGCACATATCCCGGAGACGCGCAGAGGATGCTGTAAGTCGAACCCAGTTGATGCGAAACGAGATCGGAATTGGGCAGCGACGACGCCGTAACCACTGAAACGTCGCTGCTTCCCTCGAACAGATCGGGCATACGCTGCGAAAGCGTCAACTCGACCGTAACCTCGGGATGCAATGCGCGGTAGCGCGAAATGGCGGGCAATACATATTGCTGCCCAATACTCGCGAAACTGTGCATACGCAGCGCTCCGGCAGGGCGCTCATGCGCACAACTGGCCTCTTCCTCGGCGCTACCCACGTCGGCGAGAATCTGCGAACAGCGCTTCAGATATCGCTCGCCGGCGGGCGTGAGTGCGAGCCGTCGCGTCGAGCGATTCAACAAACGGGTGCGTAAGTGCGCTTCGAGTTCCGATACGGCGCGCGACATCGCACCCGTCGTTGAGTTCAGCGATTGTGCCGCGGCCGTGAAACTGCCTGCTTCCACGACGCGAACGAACACTCGCATATTTTGTAACGTATCCATCAATCCTTCTTGTTCGACATAGAAACGATATTGTCCGCTTCGCCGCCGTCCTCATTGTTGAGTGATCTGGAAGAGACGTTTTGCCGCCTTCCAGTTAATCCGTTTCTCTGACGCTTCTACAATCGGCGGCAGTCGATGTGGGTGATCCGCATTGCTCCCACTTCCCAAAACCCGGGCGTAGTACGTTTTCATGAGCCGTCATTCTGCGATTCATCGACAAGGCGATGCACGTCGGCGTATGGAAATCGTATGGCGCGCAGTGCGGAGAGCCGCTCGCGACTGGCGCGCCACCCATGGCGCGATCTGGCTGCACCTGTCGAAAACGGTCATGGCGGTGTTGCTCGCAATGGGCATCTCGATGGTGCTCGATTTACCGCAACCCCGCATCGCGATGACGACCGTATTCGTACTTATGCAGCCACTTTCCGGCATGGTGTTCGCGAAGAGTGTGTATCGCATCGCGGGCACCGCGGTCGGCATGATTGCGGCGGTGGTGCTTGGCGCGGTGTTCGTGCAGCAGCCCGAGCTTTACATACTCGGGATCACGGGATGGGTGGCCGCGTGTACGGCCGCAGCCATGCGGAATCGGCATTTTCGGTGGTACGGTTTCGTGCTTGCCGGCTACACGGCAGCGCTAATCGGCGTTCCGCTCGTGATGCAGCCCAACGAACTCTTTCTTGCTGCACTTGGGCGCGGAGCGGAAGTCGCCGTTGGCATACTTTGCTCGGGCGTGGTCAGTGCCGTGATCGTGCCCCGGCAAACCGGCTCAGTGCTCGCATGCACGTTACGCGTTCGTTGTCTCGATTTTACTGCGTTCGCGTCGGCGGTGCTGGCTCGCCGGCTCGAAAAGGACGCTTTTGAAGGGCGATTTGCACGTCTTGTCGATGACGTGGTCGGCTTCGAGGCGACGCGTGCTTTCTCATTTTTCGAAGATCCGACGACGCGTTTGCGCACCGGCGTGCTCGCGCGGCTGAACGCCGAGTTCATGGATGCATGCGCGCGGCTTCACGCGTTGCGTCAGCTACTCAAGCGCTTGCACTGGCATGGCGTGTCGCTCGCGCTGCTTACGCCGTGGTTCGACGAGCTTGCGGCATTGCTCGCACAGCGGCCACGCGCTAACGAATGCGATCGCGATTACGCACAACGTCTCGCCGATACGCTCGATGCATTTCAACGCACGTTGCCGCGCAACGTACGCGAGACCCGTCGCCCGCTCGAACACGCGCACCCCGAAGCCTTGCCCGACTTCGATACGTCTGCCGAACTCATCTACCGCTTCACCACCGAGGTCGTGCGTTATGCCCGTACATGGGCGTCGCTGATGTCGCCGGGCCATGCGCACGTGCCCTCTGTTGTGCGCTATCTTCCGCGCACCAGTTGGTATGTGGTGACGTTCACGTTTGTGCGTACCGCTGCGGTGATCGCGGCGCTGGGCTGGTTCTGGATCGAAACCGACTGGCCGAGCGGCGGCCTGGCGGTGATCGCCGCCGCGCTTACCTGCGCGCTCACTTCGGCGGCGGCGAATGCCTCCCGCATGGCGGCGCAGATGTCGCTCGGCGCCGCAGCCGCAACCGCTGTCGGTTACGCGTACACGTGTTACCTCTATCCCAACGTCGACGGCTTTCCGTTGCTTTGCGCAGCGCTCGCGCCGGTGCTCGCAGCAGGCGCCTTTCTTGCCACGCGCGCGCGTAGCGCCGGCTATGGCGTCGGCTTTTCGGTGTTCTTCTGTCTGCTTGCTGGGCCTGACAACGTCATCGTCTACACGCCTGATCTGTTGATCAACAATGGCATTGCCGTGGTTACGGCGATGCTGGTCGCGGCGCTGGCCTTTGCCGTGATCTTTCCGCCGCATATGTCGTGGCTCGTCGAGCGCATGTGCGCGGCATTGCGTGGCCAGGTGGTGCTCGCGTGTACGGGCGAGCTTCGCGGACTCGGTCAGCGCTTTCAATCGGGCACGCACGACTTGATGCACCAATTGCGGCTGATACTGAGCGGACATCGCCGCGCGCATCGGCGCGCATTGCGATGGATGCTCGTTACGCTCGAAGTAGGACATGCCGTTGTCGATTTGCGCGACGAAGCGAGGTCGGCAATATGGCTCGATGCAGCCGACGCCAGATGGACACCAGCACTCGACCGCGCGAGAGAAGCCATTGCGCGTCTTTTTGCGCGCCCCGACGGCATGGCGCTGCGGCGCGCACTGAGCGCCGTTCGCGCGGCAACCTGGATCGCACAGGAGGCACTCGACGCGAATCACGGCGACCGGGAACGGCGCCACGGCGCGCAACGCATTCTCAGTCACCTGCACTTCATTCGCAGCGCTTTACTCGACCGCGACGCGCCGCTCGGCGTGATTGCTCGTCGCACATCGGGATGATGCGAATAATCGAATCCGTTTTTTAAAACGCAATGGGAATTAGCGCTTTAATTGATCTTGCTAAAACCTGGAAATATGCCTTCCATCGCGACTCATTAATTTATTCCCACCTGGGGCATATAGTCACATCGTCGCGTTGCGATTCCCGTTAGTACTGGAGAGTAAAATGAAGTCTGTGAAGATCGCTGTTGTTGCTTGTTCGCTGTTTGCCGCCGGCACCGTCTATGCACAAAACGAAGCCCCGGCAACGAACGCCTCTCAACACGTTGCCCAAAACGCCAACGCACCGGCGCAAACCTCCGCCAAGCCGGCAAAGCACGACGAATGCGTCGGACCTGCCAGCTTCTGCAATATTTATTTCGGTAGCTGAGTCGAATCGAGCCGGCCATGTGCGGGCCAACTATGTGCCGCGACGCCTTCATCGGGTGCCGCGGTTTTGCGCATTGTGGATGTGAGAACGCTTGCGAGATTCGCAACGTACGCGCGTCAATGAGAGAGACCTGGAACAGGCGCGGCGATCAGAGAGTTTGTGGAGACTGAAGATGTACGAAGACCGTATTCGTTGTGCCGCATTGCGCGGAAAAATCACTTCGGCTGCCGAGGCGGCTCAACTCGTGCGCAATGGCATGCGCGTCGGTGCAAGCGGCTTTACGCGCGCGGGCGACACGAAAGCCGTGCCCATCGCGCTCGCCCGTCGCGCACGCGAGGAGAAGGAACCGCTGCGAATTACCCTCATGACGGGCGCTTCGCTCGGCCACGACGTCGACCGCGTGCTGACCGAAGCGGGCGTGCTCGAACGGCGCTTGCCGTTTCAGGTCGACGCAACCTTGCGTCAAGCCATCAATCGCGGCGAAGTCATGTTCGTCGATCAGCATCTTTCCGAAACGGTGGAGATGTTGCGTGCGAATTTGCTCGGCAAACTCGATCTCGCGATCATCGAAGCCGTGGCGATTACCGAAACCGGCGCAATCGTTCCCACGACTTCGGTCGGTAATTCGGCGAGCTTCGCGATTCTCGCGGAGAAGGTGATCGTCGAAATCAATCTCGCGCAACCGCTCGCGCTAGAAGGTCTTCATGACGTGTGGATTCCCGGCCGGCGCCCGCATCGCGACCCGTTGCCGATCGTGCGCCCGCAAGATCGCGTGGGTACGCCGGCAATCGAAATTCCGCCCGAGAAAATTGCCGCCATCGTCATCACGAACCAGCCGGATAGTCCTTCCACCGTTCTGCCCGCCGACGACGAAACCGCGCGCATTGCCGGACATCTGATCGAATTCCTGCAACACGAAGTGAAGCACGGCCGCATGAGCGCGCAATTGCCGCCGCTTCAGGCCGGTATCGGCACGATCGCGAACGCCGTGTTGTCGGGTTTCGTGAATTCGCCGTTCGAAGCGCTCACGATGTATTCCGAAGTGCTGCAAGATTCCACGTTCGATCTGATCGACGCGGGGAAAATGGTGTTTGCGTCGGGGGCATCCATGACGCTTTCCGCGTCGCGTCAGGCGCAAGTGCTTGCCGAACTCGACCGCTATCGCGACAAGCTCGTGCTGCGGCCGCAGGAAGTGAGCAATCATCCCGAAGTGATTCGCCGTCTTGGCCTCATTGCGCTCAATACCGCGCTCGAATGCGACATTTACGGCAACGTGAATTCCACTCACGTCGGCGGCACGCACATGATGAACGGTATTGGCGGGTCGGGCGACTTCGCACGCAATGCGTCGTGCGCGATCTTCGCAACGAAGGCCATCGCGAAGGACGGCCGTATTTCGAGCATTGTGCCGATGGTGCCGCACGTCGATCACAACGAGCACGACGTCGACGTGATCGTGACGGAACAAGGACTTGCCGATTTGCGCGGGCTCGCGCCGCGCGAACGCGCCGCACTCGTGATCGACCGGTGCGCGCATCCGCTTTATCGTGATCTGCTGCGCGATTACTATCGCGATGCATTGAAGATTGGCGGTCAAACGCCTCACGATCTGGCGCGTGCGTATGAAATGCATTTGCGTTTTAACGCATCGGGTTCGATGCTGCCGGAAGCCGGCGGCAGCGGCGGCCTGGTCGCCAACGCGTAATTGTTGAGACGTAAAAAAACGGGAGCGCGGCTCCCGTTTTTTATTTCAGCGATATGAACCGCTACGCTCGTCGCACAAGACGAATGAGAAACAGCAGAATCACTGCGCCAATAATAGCCGTGATGATCGAGCTGATCATGCCGGTGCCGATATGAATATGCAGCAGGTCGGCGAGCCAGCCGCCGATAAACGCGCCGACAATGCCGACGATGATATCGACGATCAACCCGAAGCCGCCGCCCTTGACGAGTACGCCTGCAAGCCAGCCAGCAATTGCGCCGATGATGAGCCAGGCAATGATGCCATGTTGCATGTGAGAGCTCCCTTGTATGCGTGAACGAGTCACGGTAAATGGAGCTTAGTGCAAGGGCGGGAACGCGTCCACGAATTGACGCCGAAATTGACAGTTCTTGAAAACTGATGCGGACAGTTAAAAAAACGCAATGAAAAAGAAATGAATTCGTAATGATTGGTATGAGCAATAGCCGCCCGCATTCGTCGAATGAAAAGCAACGTTATTCGGGTGCGACTTCGGTTTCGGCCGCGGTCCAACTCACGCTCGACACGCCTTTTTCCATGCTCAACCGGCTGGCCATCTGTTCGAGCTTCGCTTGATATTTAGGGTGCAGTCTCATGGTTGCCGTCACGCGCAAACGTTGCGGCTCGCCGGACAAATCTTCGCTCGTCAGGCTTTGAAATGACAGCGGCGTCGAATACATTGAATTCGATAGCACCGTGCGAATGTGGACTTCGTCTTCCTCGCGGCACACCACGGTCAATACGTAACCGCGTATGAGATCGGCGTTGGAAACCGGCGTTGCGTTGATGATGCGGCTGACTTCGCGCAGCACGGTATTCGTCAACAGCACGACGCCCGTGCCGGCCAGCGCGGGAACGTAGTGGCCCGCGCCGCACAGCACGCCAACCGCTGCCGAGCACCACAGCGTGGCCGCCGTGTTGATGCCCTGGATCGACCCCTTGTCGCGCATGATGACGCCGCCGCCAAGAAAACCCACTCCCGAAACCACATAAGCGGCAATTTGCGTGACGCCGGTCGATCCATTGCCGGTCAGCACGCCGAGCGTGACGAACAGGCACGCGCCGCTCGCGACGAGCGTAATCGTGCGCAGGCCCGCCATGCGTTGGCGAATCTGCCGTTCGAGTCCGATGGCGACGCCGCAAGCGAATGCCGCGAAAAGGCGCAAGGCGAATTCGAAAGTCATCGTTTTGTCATGTGGCCGCGGGCCGTGCGAGAGAGCGGCGATGCGAGCGCAAATTCATGCGAAAAGCGTGCCGGGCGTGCGTCGGGCGCGCGGTGGATCATACGCCGGACAAGGCGCTGCGCCAAGCTGTCAACGCCGCCATGTTGAAGTCAGCGTCGGGCCACGGCGCGTGCGCCACACTGTGCGCATAAGTGGGAATGGCAAAAGCCGGGCGATCAAAGAGGAGTTGCTGATGGATACGCTGCGCAACATGCGGGTCTTCGTGCGGGTGGTGGAATCGGGTAGTTTTACGCGTGCCGCCGCGAGCGAAACGATGACGACGGCGCAGGTGTCGCGCGCGGTCACCGACCTCGAATCGCGTCTGCGCACGCGCCTCCTGAATCGCACCACGCGGCGCATGTCGCTGACCGAAGCGGGCGAACGCTACTTTCAGAGTTGCAAGCGCATTCTGGGCGACATCGAGCAGGCCGAGGCGGAGGCCGCCGCGGCGCATGCGAATCCCGCCGGCAAATTGCGCGTGTATGGTGGCACGAGTTTCGGTCAGCACTATGTCATGCCTTTGATCGCGCGCTATCAGCAGCACTTGCCGGAAGTGTCGGTCGACCTCACGATTGCCCAGGAGATGCCCGATATCATCGAGGAAGGCTTCGACGTGGCCGTGGTCGTGGCGGCCGAGCTGGAAGATTCCGCGTTGATTTCCCAGCATTTGGGCAGCACCGCCGCCATTCTCTGCGCATCGCCGGCCTATTTGCGCGCGCGCGGCGTGCCGAAGTCGTTCGACGATCTCGAGGTGCATACGTGCTTGCATCTCACCGATTCGAGCTTGCCGGCAGGGCAGTGGGTTTCGGAAGGGCCGCACGGCGAAACGTTTCGCCATACCGGCGTGACGCCGTTCCAGGTGAACAATCCCGAAGCGCTCGCATTGGCGATACGCGAAGGCATGGGCATCGGCCCGTTGCCGGTGCCGGTTGCCTTGCCCGGTCTCGTCGACGGCACGCTCGTGCGCGTATTGCCCACGCACCGGCTGCAAAAGCTCAATATCTACGCGCTCTATGCATCGCGCCGTTATATCGACGCGAAGATTCGTACCTTTGTCGAATTCCTGCGCGAAAAGGTGCCGCTCGTGCTCGACGAGCAGGAGGCAGCGCTTGCCACGCCGGAAACGCCGGTGCGGCGTCATCTCGACGCCGCGCAAGCCAGCGGACACGGCGCCCGTCCGCGTGAATCGCGCGAAAGTCGCGGCACGCGCACCAGTCGCGACCTACGCGAACAAGAGCGGCTCCGACTCGTGAATTGAAGTAGTTAATGCAATGCAGCGTCCGCTTGCGAATACCTTAACGCGGCGGCGCTTTTTCAAAGCCTAGGCGGCACTTTCTCCGCGCGCCCGCGCACTTGCCGCATGATCGAGTTATTGCCTGTCGGTTTCGTCATATTGTCGCCAGCGACATGCCATTGCGCTTGCCTATGATGCGGCACCGCAGATGAGTGCGTTTCCGTCTCAACCCTCGCCTGAGTTGTCCGAAACACCGACATGTGGATTGTCAATCTCGCGCTGAAGCGGCCCTACACGTTCATCGTCATGGCCATCATGATCGTGCTGGCCACGCCGTTCGTGCTGATGTCGATGGCCACCGACGTGCTGCCCAACATCAACATTCCGGTCATCAGCATTATCTGGACGTACACGGGCTTTTCAGCGAAAGACATGGCCGACCGCATCACGTCGGTCAACGAACGCAGCCTCACGACCACGGTGAGCAACATCGAGCACGTCGAGTCGCAATCGCTGCCGGGCATTGCCATCATCAAGCTTTTTCTTCAGCCGCATGCGAGTTTGCAAACCGCAATTGCGCAGGCGGTGGCTTCGGAGCAGGCACAAGTCAAGCAGATGCCGCCGGGTGCGACGCCGCCGCTCGTCATCAGTTATTCGGCATCCAGCATTCCGGTGATTCAACTCGGTCTTTCGAGTACGTCGATGAGCGAACAGGCGCTGGCCGACGTGGCAATGAATTTCCTGCGCCCACAACTCATTACGATTCCCGGCGCGCAAGTTCCCTATCCTTATGGCGGCAAGACGCGGGTTATTTCCGTCGACATCGACACGCATTCGCTGATTTCGAAAGGACTCACGCCCGCCGATATCGTCAACGCGGTCAACGCGCAAAATCTGATCTTGCCGACCGGCACCGCGAAGCTCGGGCAAACCGAATATCGCGTGGACACCAATGCGTCGCCCGACACCATTGCCGGTTTGAATCGCATTCCCGTGCAGACGATCAACGGCGCGACCACGTATCTTGGCGACGTCGCGCACGTGCGCGACGGCTTCACGCCGCAAACGAATATCGTGCGCCAGGACGGCCAGCGCGGCGTGCTCATGTCGGTGCTCAAGAGCGGCGACGCCTCCACGTTGCAGGTCGTGGGCGCATTGAAAAACCTGTTGCCGAAGGCGCGCGAAACGCTGCCGAGCAATCTCGTCATCAAGCCCTTATTCGATCAGTCGATTTTTGTTTCCGCCGCGGTGCAAGGCGTGGTGCGCGAGGCGTTGATCGCCGCCGCGCTGACCGCTGCGATGATCCTGCTTTTTCTCGGCAACTGGCGCAGCACGCTCATTATTGCGGTGTCGATTCCTCTGTCGATTCTCGCGTCGATCATCGCGCTTTACGCATTGGGCGAGACGATCAACATCATGACGCTGGGCGGTCTGGCTCTCGCGGTCGGCATACTCGTCGACGACGCGACCGTGACGATCGAAAACATCGAGCGTCATTTGCATTTAGGCTCCGACCTGCACACGGGGATACTCGAAGGCGCCGGGGAAATCGCGGTGCCCGCGCTCGTTTCCACGCTCTGTATCTGCATCGTGTTCGTGCCGATGTTCTTTCTCACCGGCGTGGCGCGATTCCTCTTCGTGCCGCTGGCCGAAGCGGTCGTGTTCGCGATGGTCGCGTCGTATGTGCTCTCGCGCACGCTCGTGCCGACGCTCGCCATGCTGCTATTCGAAGGACACGACCCTTCGGCGCACGCGAAGCAAAACGAGTCGCGCCCGTTCTTCGCCAACATTCATTGGCGCTTCAATCACGCGTTCGAACGCGTGCGCGCGAATTACATTGCACTGCTGAGCGTATTGCTCGCGCGCCGCCGGTTTTTCGGCGTGTCGTTTCTCGCGTTCTGCGTGCTCTCGCTCGGGCTGATTTTCTTTCTCGGCCGGGACTTCTTTCCGACTGTCGATGCGGGCGATATTCGCCTGCATATGCGTGCGCCCACAGGCTTTCGCATCGAGGAAACCGCGCGGCTTGCCGATGAAGTCGAACAGGTCATACGCGAAGTGGTGCCGCCCGAGCAACTCGACACCATCGTCGATAATCTCGGTTTGCCTTATAGCGGTATCAATCTCTCGTACAGCAATGCGGGAACGGTCGGCACGCTCGACGGCGAAATCCAGATCGCACTCAAAGACGGCCACGATCCTTCGCTGACTTATGTCGACAAGCTCAGAACGTTGTTGCCGCAGCGTTTTCCGGGCGTGGAGTTCTTCTTTCAACCCGCAGACATCATCACGCAGATTCTCAACTTCGGTCAGCCCGCGGCGATCGACGTGCAAGTGGTGGGCGCGAATCTCGGCCAGAACATGACGCTCGCCAGCGTCTTGCTCAAGCAGGTTCGGCAGTTGCCGGGCGCCGTGGACGCGCATATCCAGCAACGCAACGACGAACCGGCGCTCATGCTCGCGATGGACCGCACGCGCATGCAGCAATTGAATTTGAGCCCGCAAAACGTGGCCCAGGATGTGTTGATCGCGCTTTCCGGCAGTTCACAAACCTCGCCGGCGTTTTGGGTGAGTCCGCAAAACGGCGTCGAATATCCGTTGGCCGTGCAAACGCCGCAGTATCGCGAAGCTTCGGTAAACGAACTGATGGGCACGCCCGTTTCGGCGCACGAGACCACGGCAAACGGCCCGCTTCAACTCGTGAGCAATCTCGTGCAACTGAAGCCGCACGACGGCCCGGCCGTTGTTTCGCACTACAACATTCGCCCCGTGATTGATTTGCTGGTGAGCGTGGAGGGCAGCGATCTCGGCTCGGTGGGTGCGCATATCGACAGCATCATCAAGCAGGCGCAAGCGCATGCGCCGCGCGGGACGACCATCACGATGCGCGGGCAGATCGACACCATGCGATCTTCGTTCATCGGCCTCGGCGTGGGTATCGCGATGGCGGTGGTGCTCGTGTATCTGCTGATCGTCGTGAACTTTCAATCGTGGGCGGACCCGCTCATCATCATCAGCGCGTTGCCGGCCGCGCTTGCCGGCATTGCATGGATGCTGTTCATCACCGGCACGCACCTGAGCGTGCCCGCGCTCACGGGCGCGATCATGACGGTGGGCGTGGCGACGGCCAACAGCATTCTCGTGGTCGCGTTCGCGCGTCAACGGCTCGCCGACGGCGCGAGTCCGCTCGCGGCCGCGCTCGAAGCGGGCGCCACGCGTATTCGTCCCGTCTTGATGACGGCGTTCGCGATGATGATTGGCATGATGCCGATGGCGCTCGGTCTCGGCGAAGGCGCGGAACAGAATGCGCCGCTCGGGCGCGCGGTGATCGGCGGCTTGCTGTTCGCCACGGTCTCCACCTTATTGTTCGTACCACTAATGTTTGCAACGGTGCATACACGGCTCGCGCGGCGGACTGCCGCCAAACGCGAGCGGCAGTCGCAAGCGCAGTCGCAGGGGCAGTCGCGGAGACAGTCGCAAGCAGCGCCGAAGCGCGATGCCGAGCGCCGCGACTGAGGCAAACGCCGCGTCATACCGTTACTCCAGAACCGGCCGAAGACATGAACGAACCTCATCACCATTCATCTCTCGACATCTCCGTGAGCGGCGAGCAAGGCCTGGATTTGCCGGCGCGCGGGCAGGCGGGCAAGCGCGCGCGTCTTGCCGTGATCGTCGTGGCATTGCTGCTTGCGGCAGGCGCGACTCGCACTATCGTCTCGAACCTCATGAGTTCGCATCATCTCGTCGACGTCACGAAGCAGAACGCAAAGCAGTACGTGAGCGTGGTGCAGCCCAAGCCCTCCGGCGCGGACGGTCGTCTCGTGTTGCCGGGCACGTTGCGCGGTTATGTCGAAGCGCCGATCTACTCGCGCGCGAACGGCTACGTGCGCAAATGGTATGCGGATATCGGCGCGCATGTTCGGCAAGGGCAGTTGCTCGCCGATATCGACACGCCCGAGATCGATCAGGAACTCGCGCAGGCGCAGGCGCAACGCGATCAGTCCGCATCGACGCTTTCGCTCGCGAAGACCTCGTTCGATCGCGCGCAGCAATTGCGCCAACGCGACGCCGTTTCGCAGCAGGAACTGGACGATCGGCAAGGCGCGTATAACCAGGGGCAGGCGAATCTTGCCGCCGCCGATGCGAATGTGCGCCGCCTCGCCGAGATGAAGTCGTTTCAGCGTATCGTCGCGCCCATCACGGGCATCATCACGCAGCGCAATGTCGATATCGGCGATCTCGTGAACGCGGGCAACGGCGGCGCGGGGCATGCCCTTTTCGCCATTGCGCAGTCGGACCCGCTGCGCCTTTATCTCGACGTGCCGCAAACCTACGCGCAGCAAGTGACCGTTGGGGAGCACGTCGGCGTGAGCGAGCAGGAGATGCCCGGCGTCACGTTCGACGGCACGGTCACGCGCACTGCGCAAGCGATCAATGTGGCGACGCGCACGTTGCAGGTCGAAATCACGCTGCCGAATCACGACGGCAAACTCTTGCCTGGCGCTTACGTGCAGGCCGCCTTGCACACCGACTCGAAGGGCTTGCTGACGGTGCCCGGCAACACGCTGCTGTTCCGCGCCGAAGGCCCGCGCCTCGCGGTGGTGGACGCCAACGGCAAGATCAAGCTCAAGGCCGTGGAGATTGCACAGGATCTCGGGCAAACGCTCGAAATCGGTCATGGCATCGACCCGGGCGACCGCATCGTGGTGAATCCGGGCGATTCGATTGCCGACGGCGATACAGTCGTGGTCGTGCCGCAAAACAAGGCCGGCGCGGGGCACGAAGCACCGAAGCGGAGCGCGACGTGAGCCACGCGCCAAAATACGCAGGAGGACTGACTATCGTCGTACTGCTGCTTTCCGCGTGTACGGTCGGCCCCGACTATCGGGCGCCGCAAACGGCGAGTCCGGCCGCATGGCGTGTCGATCCCGCCGATGCGTACTGGCACGCGGCGCAGCCTTCGCATGCGCAGCTCGATCAACCGTGGTGGAAAGTTTTCGACAACGACGAACTCGACGGGCTCGAAACCGATGCGCTTGCCGGCAACCAGACGTTGCGCGTGGCGGCCGCGCATTACGCGCAGGCACGCGCGACGCTCGCTTCTGTGTCGTCGCAACAGAGTCCGCAGGTTTCGCTCGCGGGGGGCTTGGCGCGCGAACGCATTTCGGCGAACCGGCCGTTGACGAACTACGCGGTGCCGAGTGAATCGACGGTGCAAAACGATATTCAGGTCGGTCCGACCATCAGTTACGAACTCGATCTGTTCGGCCGCATCCGGCGCATGGTGGAGTCGGCGCAGGCTTCGTCGCAGCAGGCCGGCGACGACCTCGCGAACGCGCGCCTCGTGCTCACCGCCGAACTCGCGACCGACTACTTCGCGCTGCGCGAACTCGACGACGAGATCGACGTCGTGAATCGTTCCGTCGCGTTGCAGCAAAAAGCGCTCGATTTCGTGAACGCGCAACATGACCTGGGCGCCGTGTCGGGGCTCAATTTATTGCAGCAAAAGGCGCAACTCGACGCGGCCAGAACGCAAGTGCATCTGCTGGAGAATCAGCGTCAGCAAAATGAGCATGCCATTGCAGTGCTGGTCGGCAAGCCCGCGCCCGAATTCTCCATTGCTCCCGGGGCTGTGCCGCTGCCGGTGCCCGCGCTGCCCACGGGCTTGCCCAGCGAATTGTTGCAGCGGCGCCCCGACGTGGCTTCGGCGGAGCGTGCGATGGCCGCGGCCAACGCGCAGATCGGCGTGGCGCGCTCGGCGTACTTTCCCGACCTCGCGCTGTCGCCCACGCTCGGTTGGGAATCGACGCGTTTCGGCGGGCTTTTCTCGGTGCCGAGCCTGATGTGGTCGGTCGGCGCGACGGCGGGCGAAGTGCTGTTCGACGGCGGCAAGCGCGCGGCGGGCGTGGATTACGCGCAGGCGGGCTACGAGTCGGCGCAGGCGTCGTATCGGCAAACCGTCCTCACGGCCTTTCAGGAGGTGCAAAATGCGGTAACGGGGCTTTCGGTGCTCGAACGCGCATCGAGCGACGGTCAGGCTGCCGTCGACGACGCGCGCAAGTCGTTCGATCTTGCGAACGACCGCTACCAGGGCGGCCTGGTGGCGTTTCTCGACGTGCTCAACGCGGAGCAGCAGATGCTCACGAGCGAGCGCCAGGAAGTGCAGATTCACGGCCAGCAGGTCGCGACCGTCGTGTATCTCGCGAAGGCGCTGGGCGGCGGCTGGAGCGCCGGCGACCGCGAACTCGCATGCAGCGCGGGAACGTGCAGCGAAAAACCGGCGGCACAGGAAAGCATGAAAACGGGCGCGGCGCAGCAGCCGGGCAGCGCGCCCGAAACGGCGGCATCGTCGGACTAGCCGCACGGCGGGGCCGATAACGAGGCATAGTAGAGCCATACACCGTGGCGTGAAAGGCGCGTGAGGTGAAGCAAGCGGCCACGAGCCGCAACGGGCGTTCGCGGCGCATCAGGGGAAGCGCGCGAAACCGCACCGTCTGGCACGCGCGATAAGGAGGGCGGGCATGAAAGTATTGGTAATCGAAGACGAGCGCAAGGTCGTGGACTATTTGCGCAGCGGACTCACGGAACAAGGCTGGATCGTCGACGTGGCGATGGACGGCGAAGAAGGCGCGTGGATGGCCACGGAATACGACTTCGACGTGATCGTGCTCGACGTGATGCTGCCGAAGCTGGACGGCTTCGGCGTGCTGCGCGCGGTGCGCGCAAGGAAGGATACGCCGGTCATCATGCTGACCGCGCGCGACCGCGTGGACGACCGCGTACACGGCTTGCGCGACGGCGCCGACGACTATCTGACCAAACCGTTTTCGTTTCTCGAACTCGTCGAACGACTGCGCGCGCTGACGCGCCGCGCACGCGCGCAGGAGTCGACGCTCATTTCAGTGGGCGATTTGCAGGTCGATCTGATCAGCCGCCGCGCGACGCGCGACGGCGTGCGCCTCGATCTCACCGCGAAGGAGTTCCAGTTACTTTCGGTGCTCGCACGCCGTCGCGGCGAGATTCTCTCCAAGACGCTCATCACCGAACTCGTTTGGGACGTGAATTTCGAAAGCAATGCAAACGTGGTGGAAACGGCCATCAAGCGGTTGCGCGCGAAGCTCGACGGCCCGCACGCGGCCAAGCTGCTTCACACCATACGCGGCATGGGTTACGTGCTGGAAATGCGCGAAGACGGAGGCCAGTTGTCATGAAGCGCTCGATCTCGCTGCGCTTGTCGGCGATGTTCGCGGCGGTCTCGCTCGTGGTGTTCACGCTCACGGGCGCGGGACTCTTTTTCCTCATGCAGGGGCTGCTTTTCAACGAGTTGCGCGAGACGCTCGACACGCGTGCGCGCATCGCGAATCTGATCGTTGCGCATGCACCCGACGAACAGAGATGGGCCTTCGTGCAGGAGAAGCTGCGCGATCTCTCGCCGGCGGACAGTCCCATGCATTACTACGTGGAAGGCCCCGATCCGCGTTTTCGCTTCGGCACGCCCATTGTCGGCAAGGTCAGGGGCAACGTGGGGCCCAATCATCTGATCGTGCGGCCGCCGGGTTGCGATTACGATGTGATCGTGTCGACGTACACGATTCCCGCCAGCGGCGACCGCCCCGAGGTGAAGCTCGTGGTCGGCAGCGACTGCGTGCGCACCGAAGGCATGCTGCGGCGCTTCGGTGTTGCATTGGGCGTGCTCATCGCGCTGTCGACGATCGCCGTGGCGCTGCTGAGCCGCGCCGTCACGCGTTTCGGTCTTGCGCCGCTCAGGCGGCTGTCGCGCGAAGCCATGCAACTGAGTCCGTCGAATCGGCGTCAGCGTCTGCACGCCGACGAATTGCCCGAGGAATTGCACGAACTCGCCACGTCGTTCAACGGCGCGCTCGAACGGCTCGATAAAGCCTACGAGCGGCTCGAGTCGTTCAATGCCGATGTCGCGCACGAGTTGCGCACGCCGGTGAGCATTCTGATCGGCCAGACGCAGGTGGCGCTAACGCGTGACCGTTCCGTCGAGCAGTTGCAGCAAACCATGCAATCGAATCTTGAGGAGTTCGAACGATTGCGCGTGATCGTCAACGACATGCTGTTTCTCTCGCGCAGCGATCGCGGCGAACGCGCGACCGAACTCACGGAAGTGTCGCTGCGCTCGGAGATCGAACGCATGCTCGACTTCCTCGAAATGCCGCTCGAAGAAGCGCAATTGCGCGTGGAAGTGCATGGCGACGCGAGCGCGTGGGTGAATACCTCGTTGATCGGCCGCGCGGTCAGTAACCTGTTCGTCAACGCGATCCAGCACTCGTCGCCGGGCACGACGCTACAGGCGACCGTCGCGCCGCAGGACGGGCACGTGGAAATTGCCGTGTCGAATCCGGGCGAGCCGCTCGATCCGTTCGTGCGCGAGCATATCTTCGATCGCTTCTATCGCATTCAGGAAGCGCGCTCGAACAGTCACGAGAACCACGGGCTTGGCTTGTCGATCGTGAAGGCCGTTGCGGAGATGCACGGCGGCACCGTGTTCGTGCGCAGCGCGGACGGCATCAACACGTTCGGCTTTTCGGTGGCGATTGCCAGCGCCGGGGCGGCCATCGCGCCCGAGCCAGGCATCATGCGGCAAGGGCGCGCGGGACTGCCCTTGCACGTTTCGCCCTGAAAACAAGGGCTGTTTCGTCGGGCGCGGCGCTCAGACCGGTTCGTCCTCGACGTCGGTGCTTTCGTTTTCGGAGGTGTGCTGATCGCGGCGCAGCAAGTCCCAGCAACTGATGAATAGCGCCGCGATCAACGGCCCGATCACGAATCCGTTGATGCCGATGAGCGAAATGCCGCCGAGCGTGGAGATCAGCACGACCCAGTCGGGCAGGCGCGTGTCCTTGCCGACCAGCACCGGGCGCAGCACGTTGTCCACCGTGCCGATCACCACCGAGCCGAAAATCGCGAGGCCGATGCCCTTCGCGAGCGCGCCGGTCGAAATGAAGTACACGGCAATGGGCGCCCACACGAGCGCGGCGCCCACGGCGGGCAAGAGCGACAGCACCATCATCACGAAACCCCACAGCAGCGGGCCTTGAATGCCGAGCACCCAGAGCGCGAGTCCGCCGAGCGTGCCTTGCACGACGGCCACGGCCACGTTGCCCTTCACCGTCGCGCGAATCACGGTCGTGAATTTGCGTATCAAATGCAGTTTGTGCTGCTCGTCGAGCGGAATGGCGTCGCGAATGAGGCGCGAAATCTCGCGGCCGTCGCGCACGAGAAAGAAGAACAGATACAGCATCACGCCGAAACTCACGAGAAATTGCAGCGTGTTTTGCCCGAAGGTGAACGCCCGCGTGGCGACGAACTGGCTGATTTGCGCCGCGCCCGCCGAAAGCCGCTGTTGCAGTCCCGGCAGATCCATGAGGTCGTAGCGCGCGAGCAGATTCTGGATGGACTGCGGCAGCGCATGCACGATCTGACTGAAATACGCGCCGATGTCGAGACTGCCGCCGCGCACTTGCGCATACGCGGAAGCCACTTGCTGCACGAGCGTGCCCGCGACCAGCGTGAGCGGAAAGATCACGATGAGCAGGCAGGTCGTCAACGTGATGAGCGCCGCGAGATTGCGCCGGCGCCCGAGCTTCGCCACGAGCCGCCGCTGTACCGGCTGAAAGATCAGCGCGAGAATGGCGCCCCATAGCACCGTGCTGAAAAACGGTGCGAGCACGAAGCAAAGCGCGACCGAAACGGCGAACAGCATGAGGTAAAACGAAGTCTGATGCAGATGCTTGTTGCCTTCCATGAGCGGTAGGCTCCTCGGTAGATTCGTCGTGATACGGGCGGTTGCCGCCCCATGATACCGGCAAGCGCATGCGGGCAAGCGCACGCGTGGCCGCCGCCGCATGCGCGGCGACGTTTCGCCGCGAAGCGCTCAGCTCGCGCCGACAAGCCGCACGCGCGTGATTTCCGAAGGCGCGCCAAGGCGCTTCGGCGGTCCCCAGTAGCCGGTGCCGCGGCTCGTATACACCCACAGGCCGTCGAGCTGATCGAGGCCCGCCGTGAACGGCTGTTGCAGGCGCACGAGGAAATTCCACGGAAAAATTTGCCCGCCGTGCGTGTGGCCCGAAAGCTGGAGCGTGAAGCCCGCGTCGGCGGCGGCGTGCGCGCTGCGCGGCTGATGCGCGAGCAGTACGCGCGTGTCGACGTCCTCGGGTGCGCCGCGCAAGGCGCCCGCGGGATCGCTCCGATGCGCGGGATCGAAATGCCCGCCCGAGAAGTCGGTGACGCCGGCCAGCACGAGCCGCGCGCCTGCATGTTCGATCACGACGTGCTGATTCATCAACACCGTCAGGCCGATGCGGCGAAACTCGGCAACCCATTCGTCGGCGCCCGAATAGTATTCGTGGTTCCCCGTCACGAGATAGACGCCGTGACGCGCGTGCAGCGTGCCGAGCGGCGCGGTGTGCGCGGCAAGGTGCGCCACGCTGCCGTCGACGACATCGCCCGTGATCGCGATCATGTCGGCGTCGAGCTGATTCACGGCGCGCACGATCGCTTCGACGTAACCGTGCTTGATCGTCGGTCCCACGTGGATGTCGCTCAGTTGCACGATCGTGAAGCCGTCGAGCGCGGCGGGCAGGTCGCGAATCGGCACGTCGACGTTGCGCACGCGCGCGCGCCGCCGCGCATTGAAGAAGCCCACGCCCGCCGCCACGAAGGCGAGCACGACCACGGCGGCCGCGCTATCGGCGCGCCACACGGCGAGGTCGATGACGTTGGCCCAGAGCGCGGCAACGGTCATGGCCGAGGCGAGCACGATGTCGCGCACGATCGTCAGCATCAGCAGCGACGAGAAAAAGCCCATCGCGAGCATGCCGATCCACGCGAGCCAGTCGCCGAGCGGCTGGCGCTTGAAGCGGCGCGCGAGCATGCCAGGCGGAATGAACAGCACGGAAAGCACGAGCCAGAGCACCGCGATCCACTTGCCCGCGGCGGGAACGGGCAACTCGGGAATCAGGCGGAAGCCGACATAAGCGTGCAGCAACACGCCGATGGCGATGAAGCGGACCAGAAACGAAAGTCGGGGCATGGCGGCGATGGGATGAAGTGGCGCGCGCGAAGCGAATGCGGCTGTCGCTACTGTGGTGGATGGGCGGACCGGCGCGGCGTAATGCGATGCATTCTACCGAGAGCGCAGAGATCGTGCCGGATCGTCGCCGGAAGATGTTGCGGCGCGCCATCGCGTGGCTGGCCTCGGCGCTATCCCTACGTTCCTGTGTGTATGCAGCGACGCTGGCGCGCCTCGCGCGTGCGCGCGGCATCGCAACAATCGGCGCGACGGCCACGGGGCGCACGTTCCGCGCGATACGGTTTTGCGCTGCGGATAAAGGACGTCGCGAACGTTCGCGGCGGTCTATTAAACGTCCATTGAATCACCCCGCGCGATGAACTATGCTCGAAATGAGGCCCGCGCGGTACGGGCGCTCTGGGGAGACGGGTCATGAAAATCGTCAAGCCGCTTGCTCATGAACATCATGGGCTCAATGGTCGTCATGTCGGGTACGAAGGCAGTCACGTCATGCTGCCGCTGGTTGTGCTCTCGATCATGGCCGTGATCGTGTATGTTGCGGTCAAACGCATCGACATGCTCGACATCGGCCGCAACGCTTTGTTCGGCGTCGTGATGCTGTTCGTCGCGCTGGGCATCGCCGGCCTCTTCGGCGTAGTGGGTGCGTGGCTGCGCTCGCGCACCACTGAAGATGCGCCGGAAGGCTTTTGCTTTGTCGGTGCGTTGATCGGTGCGGCGGTCTTTTACATCGCGCTGCTGACCTGACGCGCGCCGCCGGGTGCGGCCGATGAAACCGCAAGGCGCGCGGGCTCGCGCCATGCGACACTGTGCGTTCCCTGTGCTTCCTTCGCACGTTATCGGCGTTTTTTGCCCGCGATGTTCGATCTCTTCGACGATACCCCGCAACCCGACGTGGTTTGGCACCCCGCGTGGCTCGCGCCGCACGCTGCCGCCGATGTGCTCGCGCGCATCGTGGCCGAAACCGGCTGGCGCCAGGAACGCATTCGCACGCCGGGCGGCTGGGTGGACCAACCGCGCTTGACCGCATGGCAAGGCGATGCGGGCGCCATCTACGTGTACTCGGGCATTCGTAACGAGCCGCAGCCATGGACGCCAACAGTCGGCCGTCTGCGCGACGCCATCTCCGACCTTTGCGGCGTGCGCTTCAACAGCGTGCTGCTCAACCGTTACCGCACCGGGACCGACAGCATGGGCTGGCACGCCGATCACGAACCCGAACTCGGCCCGGAACCGGTCATCGCGTCGCTGAGCCTGGGCGTCGCGCGCCGCTTCGATCTGCGCCACAACCAGACGGGCGTGGTTCGGTCGTTTCGCCTGATGAGCGGCAGCTTGCTCGTGATGCAGGGAAAAACGCAATCGGAATGGCGGCATCGCGTACCGAAGGAACCGACGATCTCCGGCGAGCGTGTGAATCTCACGTTTCGCGTGGTTACGACAGGTTATCGGAAATAGGCCGTATGTTCGATGTGAGATAACGGACGTTGACTGATGGCTTGCCGGTTATGCATTGGCGCTAAATTTGCGATAAGACTTTATGCGCATAAATGCGCGCGCTGCGGCGGCGGCTCCTGAAAGCGTTTCAAACGCCGCTGACGATTTCCGCTGCCGAAGTCCTTGATTCGCTAACGGTTCGAGCGGCTACGACCGCAAGCGGCAAGCGGCAAGCGGCCGAACCTCAGCCCTCCTTGCCCAGCCGCCTTTTGACGATCGCAGTCAAGCGCTCGAGCGAAACGCCCGACGCCGCGACCGCCGTGACATCGGAAGCGGCATCGGCATAGTGCTCGCGCGCGATATCGGTGAGCACCTGGCCGGGTGGCGCTTCGACGAATACGTTCGCGCCAGATTCGACCATGACCGTGAGCGCGTCGAACCAGCGGACGGTGTAGCGCATGTTGGTGGCGAGATCGGCGCGAATGGCGTCGCCGGTGTGGAGCGGGCGGCCGCCACGATTGTCGACATACACGCCGCGCGGCGCCTGAAACGGAATGCCGCGCGCGAACTCAGTGAGCGCTTCGGCGGCATTGGCCAATAGTTCGCAGTGCGAAGGAACCGAAACCGCGAGACGCTGCGCCTTGCGCGCGCCGGCCGCGAGCGCGCGCCTGGCGAAATTGTCGAGCGCCGCATCGGCACCGGCCACGACGATCTGGCGCGGCGCGTTGACGTTCGCGACGTAGACCGCGCCGTCGTTTTCCCGCGCGCTGATTTCCGCGAGCGTTTCGATCTGCGTTTCGCTCAAGCCGGCAATTGCGCTGAGACCGTAACCCGAAGGCCACGCGTTTTCCATCAATTCGGCGCGTTTGCGCACCATGCGCAGCGCGTCGGCGAATGCGAGCGATCCGCAACTCACCGCCGCCGCGTAGGCGCCCACGGAAAGCCCCGCGCTGAATCGCGGCACGAGTCCTTCATGCGCGAGCGCGCGGGCCACGGCCACGCCCGCGACCGTGAGCCCGATCTGCACGGCGATGGTGGAGCGCAATGCGTCGGCGGTGTCGAGCGTGAGCACGTCGATGCCGAGTATCGCCGACGCCTCGTCCAGCGTCGCGCGCACCGCGTCATGCGGCGGCAAGCGGTGGAGAAAGTCCGCGTCTTGCGCGCCTTGGCCGGGAAAGAGCAGGGCAAGCGTCATGGCGCACGCCAGGGATCGGCGACGAGTTGCGCGCCGCTGCTTGCGCGCGCGAGCACGCGCGCCTTTCCGGCCGCGAGTTCCGCGAGCGCCACGCCGCCGGCGGGCGTTTCCAGTTGTGCGTCGATGCGCGTGCCCGCGCGGCTGGCGGCGAGCAGCAGCGTTTGAGAAAGCGCTTCGATCGCCGGCCGCTCAAGACGGCGCGGCGTGCGAATCAGAATGTCCAGATCGCTCGATTCGGTCAGCGTGCCCGTTTGCGTGGCGAGTTCGAAACCGGCACTGCCGGTCGGCCCCCAAACGAAATCGCCGAGCGCGGACGGCGTGCGGCGTAGCATTGCGAGTGCAACGAATGCGGGCAGCGCTTCGCGCTCGGGCGCCGCAGTTCGGTCGACGAGATTTTCGGGGCCTAAAATTACTTCGACATCCTGAATATTGATCCATGCGCCGAACCGCTGCGCGCGCGTGGCGCCTCGCACACCCACGGCGATAAATCCTTCCGCCGCCTGCGAGCGCCGCACGACGACCCACGGCGCACGCCTCATCGCATCGCGCACCCATTCCGGCTCGTCGCCCGATGACGCGAGATGCGTCACGCGCAACAGATCGTGCGCGCGCCAGCGCACGTCGCTTACGCGCGGCGCGTCGGCGGAGAAGGGCGGCGCGGCGCACGGCTGCATCAACTGGCGTCCCACTGTTGCGCGAGCCGCTTGCGCACTTCGATCGACGCCGCGCGCGTGCGTTGCGCGGACTCGCTCTGCAAGCGATGCGCGAGGCCGCTCGCATCGGCGCGCGCCTCGCGCACTTTCTGCGCGAGCACGTTGCGCACGCGAGCGATTTGCGCGTCGCTGGGCGCGTCGGCGTTCACGTCCTGGATCAGTTCGTCGAGCAAGCCGAGCTTCGCGAACGACGCCATCGAATACGACATCGGCACGATCTTCTCGCCGAGCGCATCGAGATCCTCCACGCTGCGCCGCGTGACGCGCGCGGCCGCCTCCTTGCCCATCGCATGCACCATCGTGCCGGGCGCGTCGAGCGCGACGATGCGGTTCGCCTGATAGCCGTGCGCGAGGAACGCGCCCGACATCGCCGGGCCGACGATCAGCGCGACCACGGGATGACCCGCGAGCCGGGCGCTCGCATACGCGTCCACGGCCGCCGCGCACGCGAGATGAACGCCGAGCATTTCCTCGCGATAACCGTATGCCTGACTTTTTACGTCGACGATCGCAACGATCGGACGGCGTGTGCCGCTCGCGGCGTCTTGCGCAACCGCGCCGCGCACGGCCTGCGCAAGACGCCAGCCTTGTTCGAGGCCGACCACGTTGTCGCGTGCGCGCGGAAAGCGGTTGCCGGCATCGGGCACGACGGTGATAAAGCGCGCCGTTTCGCCGTCGAGCGGTGCATCGGCGAACTGCACGCACGCGCCGTGTGCGTGGTCGCCGGCAAGCGCGCGCAGCCATGTTGCGCCGCGGCTCGTCGTGTCGTTCATGCGTGTTCTCCGCGAATGTCGAGGGGCGTCGCGGCGAAAATCGCCCGCATCGTATCGGGAGCGATGCGGGCGGGATCGACTTGCGCGAGCTTTGCCAGCGTTGCGTCGACGGCTTCGGTGCGATGCACGGCCGGCACGCCGCGCTCGAACGCCGCGCGCACGGCGGCGCGCACGTCGTCCACGGCGTCGTCGACGAGCGCATCGGCGAAACCGGTGCGCGCGCGTTGTTCGCCGCCGATCAATTGCCATACGCGGCGGCGATCGCTCGCGTCGAGTTCTTCGATGCCGGCTTCCTGCTCGATCACTTCGGGTCCGTTCATGCCGAGGCGTCCTTGCTTCGTCATCACGAGCGCGGAGCAGAGCGCGGCCGCGAGCGACATGCCGCCGAAGCAGCCGACCATGCCCGCGATCACGCCCACCACGGGCACGTGACGGCGCAATGCGACGATGGCCGACTGGATTTCCGCGATCACGGCGAGGCCGAGATTCGCTTCCTGCAAGCGCACGCCGCCGGTTTCGAACAGGATCACGGGCCGCACGAGCTTGCCACGCTCGTGGTCGGCAAGCGCGAGTTCGAGCGCCGCCGCGATCTTGCTGCCCGACACTTCGCCGATACTACCGCCCTGAAACGCCGACTCGATCGCGGCCACCACGGCGGGTTGTCCGTCGATGGTGCCGCGTGCGATCACGGCGCCGTCGTCGGCCTGGCAAACGATGCCTTGCAACGGCAGCCACGGCGATTCGAGCCGGTCGAACGGACCGAGCAATTCGCGGAACGTGCCCTTGTCGAGTATCGCGGCCGCACGTTCGCGCGCCGTGAGTTCGATGAAGCTTTCACGCAGCATCGCGCCTGGCGCAACATGATCAGGCGTACTCATGAATTTTCTCCTTGCGCGGTGTCCTGCGCCGCTTCCACCGCTTCGGCGAGCCGTAACGCGACCACGCCCGGCGTCGCGCCGAAGTCGTTGATCTCGATGAGGGCCGCGCCGTCGAAGCGCGTGAAGAATCGGTCGAGCACGCTCTTCCAGATATGGCTGTAGCCGTCCACGCTCGTGTGGACCACCACGTGCGCCTGCATGTCGTTCGCGGGTTGCAACAGCACTTCGAGATCGCCCGAGCCGACCACGCCCACGTGCGCGCGCGCCGTTACGGCCCGTTGCGCGGGATAGTCGAAATTCAGTTGTTCCATGTAACCGTCCTTCCGCCGATGCGGTGCTGAACCAGTGTGTCGATGAAAAGCGTTGCAGCGAGCAGATCGGCCGCACCGCCCGGCGAGGCGTTGAGTGCGAGCAATTCGCGCTCGAGCGCGTCGAACGCGGCGCGGCCCGCCTGCGTGGCGATGCCGCCGGCGTCCAGCACGCGTCGCGCGCCGCTTTGCGCCGCTGCGCGTCCCGCGAATCCGGCTCGGTGCAGCACGCAGGTGTCGTCGAGCGAAGCCATGATCGCGAGCAGCGCGTCGACGCGCGCATGCGCTTCGTCGCTGCCTTGCGCGCGCGCCGCGAGCAGCGCGGGCAAGCCCGCTTGCATCAGATGCGGGAAGCCGTCTTGCGCTTCGCGCCGCGCGCCGCCGACGTTGTAACGTTCGCGCACGCGTGCGCCGTTGCTCGCCATGGGCTGCGCGAGCAGATCGTGGAAACGCGCGATATGCGCGGCCGTTTCGCAGATACGCCGCGCGTATGCCGTTTCGTTTTCGCCGATAACGGGCGTTTGCGCGATCGTTGCGCCCGCAACCAGCAGCCCGACGATCCAGATCGCGCCGCGATGCGCGTTGCTGCCTTGCGTCGCGCGCATCATCGCGGCTTCGCCGGAGCGGCCGATGCGCGCGAGGTCGGTGCGCAACGCGGTGCCAGGCAGCGCGCCGCGCGAAGCGCGCGCGAGCGCTTCGAACGTGGGTTCGAGCGCATGCGCCGACCGCAGCATGGTCGCGAGATCGAGGTCGGTGTGCGCGCCGTTGCCGCGCGCATCGACGAGCGCGGGCTTAGGCGTGAGGCGCGCTTCGTCGATCAGCGCGTTACGGGCGAAGCGCGCCAGTTGCGCCGCCTCGCCGAAAGGCGCGGGCGCACAAGGCGCGGACCCTTGCGCGAACGTGTCCAATGCGAGCGTGCGCATCGTGCTTACCAGCTACGAAAGCGCGCCGGCGGCGCATAAAGACCGCCCGACCACGTCACCAGATCGTCGATACTGCGCGCGGCGAGCAACGAGCGTTTGGCGTCGCCGCGCCGAATGCCTAAATCTTCGGGGTACTGAACAATGCCTTTGCGGCGCAGTTCGCCGGTTTTCTGCGCTTGCGCGCGCAGGCCGATGGGCGTGACGCCGGCCACGGCCGCGAGCGCGGCGCGCCGTTCGTCGATGCCTTCCGCGCGGTGCAAATGCGCGATGCCTTCCTCGGTGACGACGTGGCTCACGTCGTCGCCGTAAATCATCACAGGCGCAACGGGCATGCCGCTCTTGCGGCCGACCGCGATGGCGTCCAGTTCGTCCACGAAAGTCGGCTCGCCGCCTTTCTTCCACGTTTCCGCGAGTTGCACCACGAGCTTGTGGCCGCGCGAAACAGGGCCGGTGTCTTCGAGCAGCTTGAGCCACGCTTCGCTCGCATGCCGGCGCCCGCGCGGATCGTGGCCCATGTTCGGCGCGCCGCCGAAGCCCGCCAGACGCCCGCGCGTCACGGTGGAAGAATTGGCATCGGCGTCGATCTGCAAGGTCGAGCCGATGAACAGGTCCACGCCGTATTGACCCGCAAGCTGGCAGAGCACGCGATTCGAGCGCAGGCTGCCGTCGCTGCCGGTGAAGAACACGTCGGGGCGCGCGGAAATATACGCTTCCATGCCCACTTCGCTGCCGAAGCAATGCACGCTCTCGACCCAGCCCGACTCGATCGCGGGAATCAGCGTGGGATGCGGATTGAGCGTCCAGTTGCGGCAAATCTTGCCCTTGAGGCCCAGCGATTCGCCATAGGTCGGCAGCAGCAATTCGATCGCGGCCGTATCGAAACCAATGCCGTGATTGAGCGAAGAAATGCCGTAAGGCGCATAAATGCCCTTGATGACCATCATCGCCGTGAGCACCTGCAAGTCGCCGATATGACGCGGGTCGCGCGTAAACAGCGGTTCCACCGCGAACGGCCGGTCGGCTTGCACGACCACGTCGACCCACGAGCCAGGAATGTCCACGCGCGGCAGTTCGTCGACTATTTCGTTGACCTGAACGATGACGATGCCCTGGCTGAACGCGGCGGCTTCGGCAATCGTCGGCGTGTCCTCGGTGTTCGCGCCGGTGTACAGATTGCCGTGACGGTCCGCTTTTTCCGCGCACAGCAGCGCGACTTGCGGAATCAGGTCGACGAACATGCGCGCGTAAAGTTCGACGTACGTGTGGATCGCGCCCACTTCGAGCTGGCCGTCTTCGAGCAGTTGCGCCACGCGCAGGCTTTGCGGCCCTGCAAACGCGAAGTCCACGCGATGCGCGATGCCGCGCTCGAACAGCGTGAGATGCTCGGGGCGGCTGATGCTCGAAATCAGCAGATGCACGTTGTTGATTTTCGCGGGGTCAGCCTCGGCGAGCGAGCGCGAGAGAAAGTCGGCCTGCTTCTGGTTGTCGCCCTCCAGCGCAACGCGGTCGCCGGGGCGAATCAGCAATTCGAGCGCTTCGGTCATGCGCGCGGCGGGGAGCACGCCGTCTTCGAGCCAGCCCGAAACAGCGTTCAAACGGCGGGCTTTTTCGTCGCGGCGCGTGGTCCACGAGCGCGGCACGCTCGGCGTATCAGCTTGAGGCTTCATCGGCGGTTCGACTCCGTGAGCGAATGGTGGCCGCGCGCGCCCTGGACGGCGCGGCGGCTTTGGTCGATTTCGCGCGCGCGGCGGGCAGCGCGGCGCGCTCGGTCAGGAAACGGTAGATCAATTCGCCCGTGCCGAGCAGGTGCGCGGTCACGAGCGCCTGCGCCGCGCCTACGTTGCCGCGCTTCACGGCGGCGATGATCTCGGCGTGCTCGGAATCCGATTCTCCCTTGTATTCGGGAAAGCCGAATTTCAGACGCAAATAGCGTTCGCCGCGCCGATGCAACGCGGTCAGCATTTCCATTAGCTGCGGGCGATTGGCAGGACCGTAAAGGCTCATATGAAACGCTTCGTTGCGCGCGACGTAGAGCGACGGATCGCTTTCGCGCTTCGCGGCGGCGGCCAGCGCGCTCGCCTGCCGCAGCGTGGCATTCGTGTGATGGGGAATGGCGAGGCCCAGCGCGAGACTTTCCAGCGCCGAGCGGATCTCGTAGATTTCGCGCGCTTCGTCGGCGGAAAGCGGCGCGACGCTCGCGCCCTTGTTCACTTCGATCTTCGCCCAGCCTTCGCTCGCAAGCTGGCGCAGCGCCTCGCGTACGGGAATTGCGCTGACCGAAAAATGCCGCGCGATGGCGTCCTGGCGCAGCGGCGCGTTGGGCGCGAGCTTGCCTTCGACGATGGCGGCACGCAACGCGTCGGCGATCATGCGGGATGTGCTGGTACGCGGCGCGGGCGCATTGGGCAAGCCCGGCGCCGTGCCTTCGTCCAGGGGAAAACCATTCGTTGCGTCGCTCATAGGATCAAATATTATATATAAAACGGCATGGGCGGAAGTCTCCAAAACCCGCCGGGCGCGCAACGCGGCGCCTACGAAAACGCAATAAAAGATGCCATCAAGGCGGGGCAAACAGGGAGTTTTTCGATGACGGCCGGCGTCAGACCGGGCCGCATGGGCAGTGCCGATTACACGCATCGCGAGCGCGTTCGCGCGGGAACGAGGCAGCCAAGGAGAGAGACGCATCATGAATTCGATTAGCGAACCCGCGCGGCGCGCTCACCGCAAGACCCCGCTCAACCGCTCGCAGATCGCCGGTTTCTGGGGCGCATGGGCGGGCTGGACGCTCGACGGCATGGACTCGTTCATCTATGCGCTCGTGCTCACGCCCGCGCTCACGGAATTGCTGCCGCGCTCGGGTTACGAGGCCAGCGCGGCCAACGTCGGGCTCGCGGGCTCGATTCTGTTCGCGCTCTTTCTGGTGGGCTGGGGGCTGTCGTTCATCTGGGGGCCGCTCGCGGACCGCTTCGGCCGCACGCGCGTGCTGGCGGGCACCATCTTCATGTTTGCGATTTTTACCGGGCTGGCGGCCACGGCGCAAAGCGTCTGGGCGCTCGGCTTCTACCGCTTTCTCGCGGGCGTGGGGATTGGCGGCGAATGGGCGCTGGCGGGCACCTACGTGGCCGAATCGTGGCCCGAGGACCGGCGCAAGATGGGCGCCGGTTATCTGCAAACCGGCTATTACGCGGGCTTTTTCGTGGCGGCGGCGCTCAACTACACCGTGGGCGTGCATTTCGGTTGGCGCGCGATGTTCCTGACGGGCGCGTTGCCGGTGGTGGTGGCCATTCTCGTGCTCACGCGCGTGCAGGAGCCGGAAAAGTGGCAGAAGTCGGAGGCGAGCCAGGTGCATCGCACGCGGCCGCTGCGCGAGATTTTCGGCGATGTGTATCGCGCGCGCACCGTCGTGGCTTGCGCGTTGCTGACGATTGCCATCATCGGCTTGTGGGCGGGCGCGGTGTACGAGCCTTCCGCCGTGATCCAGCTTGCGACCAAGGCCGGCGCGAGCAAGGCCGAAGCCATTCGCACGGCGTCGATCGCCACGGGCATTCTCTCCATCGGCACGATACTCGGCTGTCTTGCGTTGCCGCCGATGGCCGAGCGCATCGGCCGCAAATGGACGCTCGCGATCTACTTCGCGGGCATGGCCGTGACCATCGCGCTGAGTTTCGGCTGGGCTTACTACTTGCAGAATGGGCTCGTGCCGTTCATCGCATTGCTGTTCGTGCTGGGGTTTTTCGGCGGCAACTTCGCGCTGTTCAGCCTGTGGCTGCCGGAGCAGTTCGAAACGCGCGTGCGGGCGACGGCCTTCGCGTTCTGTACGTCGTTCGGGCGTTTCGTGGGCGCGGGCGTGAACTTTCTTCTCGGCGCGGCGGTGCTGCATATGCACACTTTGGGCATGCCGGTCGCGCTTACGGCCATCGCGTTCGTGTTAGGACTTCTGATTATTCCGTTCGCGCCGGAAACGAAGGGCGAAACCTTGCCGACCTGAACCGCCTTCTCGCCGCAACGCGCAATCGCAATCCGCAATCGCAATCCGCAATCGCAACCCGCGGTCGCAATCATTGACCGCCACGGTTAGCGCCGCAATTTGACGAGCCTCGGCGGCAGCAAACGCCAGCCCAGATTCACGCCGAGGCTCGCCGTCACGATCAGCGCCATGCCCGCGAGTTGCGGCACGCTCAGCGCGCGGTGATAGACGACGGCATCGACGGCGATGGCCGTCAGCGGATACACGAACAGCAGCACGGCGATCACGGGCGTGGTGAGTTTGGGCAGCGCGCCATAGATCAGCACGTACGAAAGCCCCGTGTGCAGTACGCCCATGCCGACGAGCCAGCCCCATTGCGCGGGCGAAATGTGTACGAGTTCGAGCGGGGCGAAAAACGGCGCGATGATCGGCAGGCATACGGCGCCCACCACGCATTGCATGAGCGTGAGCAGATGCGGGCGAAATCCGCCCAGACTCTTCGCGATCAGCGTCACGCTCGCGTAAAGCACCGAGCCCACGAGCGCTTCGAGCAAGCCGATCAGATAGCGCGGGTGATCGGCCACATGATCTTCGGCCAGCACGCCCGAAGCGAGCACGAGGCCCGCGAAGGCAATCGCGATCCAGCCCAGCCGGTCCGCGCCCAGCCTTTCGTGAAAGAGCGCCGCGCCGATCAGCACGACCCA
This sequence comes from Paraburkholderia sp. J41, assembly GCF_905220235.1. Classification (NCBI taxonomy): domain Bacteria; kingdom Pseudomonadati; phylum Pseudomonadota; class Betaproteobacteria; order Burkholderiales; family Burkholderiaceae; genus Paraburkholderia; species Paraburkholderia sp. J41. The sequence goes on from NZ_CAJMZE010000006.1 coordinate 29,937, forward strand.
GAACGGTTGCACATGAAACACGACCGTCGCCACGGCGATGCTCGTGCGATGGATCGCATCGAAAAAGCCCACCCACTGCGTGACCATCAGCACGCCCGAAACGAGCGCGAGCGCCAACGTGCGGCGCGTGAATTGCCGTGGCGAGAGCCAGCCCTGGTACGCGCAATACACCGCGAGCGCAAGCATGCCGAACAGGCAGCGGAAGAATACGAGCGTGAGCGCGCCGAGACGCGCTTCTTCGACGAACACGCCGAGCGTGCCCATCAACAAGCCGCCGCTCGCGAGCATGAGCACGCCTTGACGGCGGCTGCTGTGGAAATCGGAATGCATGGCGGTCGCGCGCAAAGCCGAAGCGGGTTGAAAGCAGCCCAGTATTCGGCAGTTGCAGCCCGTCGGCAAACGAATTAAATTGAACAATTCCATTAACGCAGCTTATGAATCATGAATCCCGAGTTCGATATTGATTTGTTGCGCACGTTCGCCGCCGTGGCCGATGCGGGCAGCTTCACGAGGGCCGCCGTGGCGGTGCATCGTTCGCAGGCCGCCGTGAGCATGCAGATCAAACGGCTCGAACAGATGCTCGGCACCACGCTGTTCACGCGCGACACGCGCAATCTCGCGCTCACGCGGCCGGGCAACACGCTGCTCGAATATGCGCGGCGGGCGCTCGATTTGCAGGAAGAGGCGTGGGCGGCCATGGTGCGCCCGGAGGTGACGGGCCGCGTGGTGCTGGGCGCGCCCGACGACTACATGGCTTCGCTGCTGTCGCCGGTGTTGCGGCGCTTTTCGATGCTGTATCCGCACGTCGAAATCGAAATCGTTTGCGCGCAGAGCGTGGCGCTCGGGCCGATGCTCGCCGACAACAAGATCGACATCGCCTTCGTCACGCGCGACAGGAAGCTGCGCGGCGAATTCGTGCGCAGCGAGGAGATGGTGTGGGTGGGCTCGGCTTCCGATCCCGCTCCGCTGGCAATGTCGCCGTTGCCGGTGGGACTTTACGAGCATGGCAGCGTGGCGCGCGCGCATACGGTCGCCGCGCTCGACGCGGCGCGCATTCGCTATCGCGCGGCCTACAGCAGCGCGAGTTTGATGGGACTGATGGCGACGGTGGAGGCGGGCATCGCGGTGGTTGCGCTCACGCGTTGCAGCGTGCCGCCGCGCTTCGCGCTGTTGGGCGACGCGCACGGCCTGCCGAAGATCGAGCCGCTCGATATCGTGGTGGCGCGCAGCCTGAAGTCGAATCGACCGACCTGCGACTACCTTGCGCAGCAGATGGTGCAGGATCTTTCGCTGCCGCGCCAGCGCGCCTAGAACGTGACGTTGGTGCGCACGCCGATCACGAACGTATTGCGCAGCGGCGCGGCGGGATTCTGCGGATTCTGCCCGGCGCCCGCATTGAAGGTGTATTGCGCGTCGGCCTGAAGCAGCCACCACGGCGCGATCTGATATTGATACGTGGCTTCGAGCGCGGTTTCCTGCGTGCGAATACCGTAAGGATTGCCAACGAAGTGCAGATGGTCGAGGTCGAGGTCGTGGGTGGCGTTGCCGACCTTGATATACGTGGCCGCAAGACCGGCGCTGTCGTTGTCGCGCCCCTTGAACGGCGCTTTCATCACCACGCCCACGTTGGCCGCGAAACTCACGAGGCTTCGGTTGCCGGGCGCGCCCATCACGCGCGCGAATACGCCCACGCTGCGCGCTTCGTCGGGGTTAGGTCGCCAGACGGTCTGATCCGCGACGGCATAGACGCTGTAGTTGCCGCCGTGCGTTGCGGGCACGCCGGTCGTCGCCGGGTTGGCGAGCGAAAGGCCGGTGTTGTCGAAGCGTTGATCGTCGAAGCGATTGCTGTTGTACCAGAAGCCCAGTTTGTACGTGCCCGGCAAGCCTTGTGCGCCGGCGTGGCCTTCGGCGTCCGGTTGATTGATCGCGTATTGCAATTCGCCGATCACGAACGCGCCGTTGTGCAGATTAAAGTTCGTACCGCTAACGTTATGCGGATTATTGCCGAGCGGGTCGCCGTCGTAGACGCCCAGCAAGCCGGTGAGCGCATTCGTGATCTGGCCGCGCACGCGCACGCCGAGACTCGCGAGCGGATACGCCGGGCCGCCCGAAGGCAGATCGTAGCTCGGTACGGCGGGCCAGCCGAACATCGTGTTGGCGAACAGCGCGCCATACTGGCTCAGCAGGAATTCGGTGTCGGCGCTTTGCTGGCCGATTTTCACGTCCACGCGCTTGTCGAACAGCGACTGCTGATACCACAGCTCCCAGAGCCGCGTGGCGTCGGGCGCCTCGATGCCGCTTGCCGTATTCAGCGTGCCGAGATGCGTCGCGCTCAGATGCGCGCCGTGAATCTGCAACGCGCTGATGTTGAAAAGGCCGCCTGGAATATGCAGCGCCTTGCTCGTGTCGAGTTGCAGCGTGCCGATCGTCAGGCCGTCGTAATCGCCGCCGCGTGCGAGACCGCCGCGCAGGTTCGCGAGATACTCGCTCGTTTCCGTGAGCGAGAACGTCACGCCGAACTGGTCCAGCCACGGCCGCACGCCGCCCATGTCGCCGAGCAGGGCGGAGCGCGTCCACAGGTTCGCCGATGCGTCGGCGGCGGGCGTTCCGGCCGCGGTTTGCGCGGTGATTTCGCCGGCGGTGCCGGCATTGGCGGCTTCGCCTTGCGCGCACGCCGCGCCATAAGCGAACGATGCGCACGCCGCGAGCGAGGCGAAACGGATTGAACGGTGTGTATTCATCGTATTGCGGGTCTTTTTTACGGCTTTTACTCGCAAGCCGCTGAATATCCATCGGTTCGCGGACGGCGCAATCGTACTGAGCGGCCCTCGCAGCGTCAATTGGGTGCGGCGTTTTTTCAACGCTTCGACGCGGCATTAAAACAGGCTTACGATTGCGGAACGATTATCGCCGCGCCGTGTTACGTCGCCGATGAAATCGCTTCTCGCGCTGCCGCACACGCGGCTTCGCGCTCAATTCCGACTAAAGCGTTATGACTCAAGCCCATTCCGATTCCGCACTCGATCTCGACGCCTATTTCGCCCGCATCGGTTATCGCGGGCCGCGCGCCGCGACGCTCGACGTGCTGCGCGAACTGCACTGTTTGCATCCGTTCGCGATTCCGTTCGAAAACCTCGATCCGCTCGCGGGTCGGCGCGTCTCGGTCAAACTGCCCGATATCGTCGAAAAACTCGTGGCGCGGCGGCGCGGCGGCTATTGCTTCGAGCACAACACGTTGTTCGCCCATGTGCTGATGCAACTCGGCTTCGCCGTCACGCCGCTTGCCGCGCGCGTGCTCTATGGCCAGGCGCCCGGCGCCAGCACGCCGCGCACGCACATGCTGCTGCGCGTGCAGGCCGAAGGCGATGCGTGGCTCGTGGACGTCGGCTTCGGCGGCACGACCGTTTGCACGCCGCTCTCGCTTTCGACCGGGGCCGTGCAGCCCACGCCGCACGAGCCGGTGCGCATCGCGGCGTTGTCGGCGCACGAGCGCAAGCTCGAATTGTTCGACGGCGAAACGTGGGTCGATCTTTATCGCTTCGAAACCACGCCCGCCGAATGGTGCGACTACGAAGTGGCGAACTGGTACACCTCGGCGTCGCCGGAATCGTTCTTCACTTTCAGCCTGATCGCCTGCATCGCGCACGAAGGCGGCCGGGCGATTCTCTTCAACGAGCGTTTCAGCGAACGCGACGCGCAAGGCCGCGTGACCGGGGAGCACACCCTCGCGAGCGGCGCGGAACTCGAGCGTTGCTTGCGCGAGCGCTTCGGTATCGACACTTCGCAACTCGACGCCGGCGCGTTATTCGCGCGCATGACTTCGCACGCCGCGAAGCGCTAGCGCACTCGGTTTCACGCAGCGCGCGAGGCGCGGCATGGCCGATGCGTTGTGCGCGAAACGCTTCGTGCGGATCGTGACGGCCGCGTCGAGGAAGCCGGTCGGTTACGTCGTTGGCTCGCGTGGTTGGGCGCGCTGCTGTTCGTTCCGGCGGGCGCGCCGCTCGTGCCCGGCGCGTGGCGGGGCTTGGCGTGCGTGCCGGCGCGGGTGCTTGCGGTCGCGTGGAGCGGTGTGCGGGAGGAACGCGCGCCGGGCAACTGCCCGGCTATCGCGTGTAGGCGGAGCGCGTGCGGTATCGCTTCGCGCCGGGCGTCTGGTGACGCGTGTTACGAGGCGGCGCGAGTCTTGAGCGCGTCGCCGTAACGCCGATACAGCCAGGCGAGCGCCGTGGTGGTGATGAGCGCGAACACGATGTTGCCGATGCTTTGGCCGATGGCAAGCGCCGTGAACCAGCCGGGCGTTTGCACGATGGCGGGCGAAACGCCCGCGAGCCCCATGCCGAGCAGAATCACGAGGCCGGCGATGGCGATCGGCAGCGCGGCCACGAACACCACGCCGAACAGGCTCCAGAAATGTCCACGACTGTCACGCCACGCCGCGCGGAACGCGATCGGTCCGCCCGCCGCGATCGACGGAAACAGCAGCGAGAAGCGCACGGCCACGAAAATCCAGATCGCGCCGATCACGGCCATCAGGAACGCCTTGCCGCCGTCGTATTGCGGACGCAGCACGAGCAGCAGCACGAGCACGACGGCGACAAGCGCGGCCACCATGATGAGGCCGACCGCGAACAGCCGCAGGAACGGCTTCGCGCCCGCGGGCATGAGCGGCGTGGTGCGTTCGCCGAGCAGCACGAAGCGCGAAACCTTGAGCGTGAACCACAGATAGATCAACGAGTTGACGATGGAGGCGAGGTTGCCGAGCAGCACCAGCGCGCCCGATGGCGCGGCGCCCTCGACCGGCACCGGGCGCCCCGCGAGCCCGAACCAGCCGAGCAGCGCGTAGGCAAGGAAGGTGCCGGCCACGAGCAGCGGCATGCCGGCGACGGCTTGCCCCGCGCTGGCCCATGCGCGCTTGACGCATTCCATGAAGGTCATCTCTTGCATATCGAATTCGTTGAAGTTGACAGACGGCCTACAGTCTAGCGCGGTCTGTCGCGCCGCAGCGAATCCGCGTGCGTGCGCGCCGCTATTTCACGGCGAACAGCGTGAGGTTCATGAACACCTTGAACGCGAACCCGAGCGACATCGCCGCGCCCACGCCGCCGCACCAGAGCAGCACGAACCAGAGCCAGCCGGGCAGCTTGCGCGCCGTGCGCCCGCGCGCGGTTTCAGTGGTAGTGATGGGTGTCGCCATGACGCACCTTGCCTCGAAAAACCCAGTAGCCGAGCGTGGTGTACGCCAGGATGACGGGAAGAATGACGGACGCGCCCACCAGCGTGAAAGTCTGGCTCGCGCGCGGGGCGGCGGCTTCCCAGAGCGTGAGGCTCTGCGGAATCGCGTAGGGCCACAGGCTCACCAGCAGGCCCACGTAGCCGAGCAGCACGAGCGCGAGCGCCGCCGCGAACGGCGCCTTGTGATGGCGGCCCTGCACGGCCCAGCGCATCCACACGGCGCACGCGACCACCAGCAGCGGCACGGGCGCGAGCCGCCAGAACAGGCCCGAATGGAACCAGCGATGGGCGATGGCGGGATCTTGCAGCGGCGTCCACAGACTCACGAGCGCGATGAAGGCGAGCAGCATCATCGTGAGCGGCCAGACGAGACGGTGCAGGCGCCGTTGCAGGTCGCCCTCGGTTTTCGCCACGAGCCAGCCGGTGCCGAGCAGCGCATACGTGGCTACGAGGCCGAAGCCCGAAAGCAGGCTGAACGGCGTGAGCCAGCCGAAGGCGTCGCCGGCGAAACGGCCGTCGTCGACGGGAATGCCTTGCAGGAAGGCGCCCAGCGCGATGCCCTGGAAAAACGCCGCGCCCGTCGAGCCGCCGATGAACGCGAGATCCCAAAGATGTTTGGTGCGATTGGCCTTGGCGCGAATCTCGAACGACACGCCGCGAAAGATCAGGCACGCGAGCATGAACACGAGCGGCAGATACAGCGCGGAAAGCACGGTCGAATAGACGACCGGAAACACGGCGAACAGCCCCGCGCCGCCCAGCACGAGCCACGTTTCGTTGCCGTCCCAGACGGGCGCGACCGTGTTCATCATGAGGTCGCGCTCCGCTTCGTCGGGAAAGAGCGGAAATACGATGCCGATGCCCAGGTCGAAGCCGTCGAGCACCACGTAGAGAAGAACGCCGAGCGCGATGATCGCGGCCCAGATAACGGTGACGTCCATGCTTGTCTAGCCTCTTTCGTGAAAATGAGTGCGCGCGCGTCAGGCGTCGATCAGTTGATCGGCGGCGGACATGGGGCGGCGCGCGGTCTGGTTCGCATCGAGCGCGGAATGCGGCGGGCGGGCGTCATGCGGCGGCGTTCCCGTCGTCGCGGCGGGCGCCGCCGGCCCCGTTCGCAGCAACTTGAGCAGGTAGTAAATGCCCGTGCCGAACACGAGGAAATACACGACCACGAACGCCATCAGCGAAACGCCCACTTGCTGCGTGGTGAGCGGCGAAACCGCTTGCGAGGTGCGCATCACGCCGTACACGACCCACGGCTGGCGGCCGGCTTCGGTCGTCACCCAGCCCGCGAGCAGCGTGACGAAGCCGGTCGGTCCCATTGCAAGCGCGAAGCGCTGGAAGAGGCGCGATTCGTAGAGCGTGCCGCGCCGGCGCAGCACCCAGCCCGCGACGGCCAGCACGATCATCAGGATGCCTAAACCCACCATCACGCGAAAACTCCAGAACAGCAGCGGCGAATACGGGCGCTCGTCGGGCGGGAACGTCTTGAGGCCGCGAATTTCGCCGTCCCAGCTATGCGTGAGGATCAGGCTGCCGAGATGCGGCACCTTGAGCGCGTAGCGCGTGGTTTCGGCTTTCATGTCGGGCATGCCGAAGAGGTTGAGCGCGGTGCCGCCGTGTTCGGTGTCCCAGATGCCCTCGATGGCGGCGATCTTCGCGGGCTGATATTCGCGCGTGTTCAGGCCGTGCGCGTCGCCCACGAACGCCTGCACGGGCGCCAGCACCAGCAGCAGGCCGAGCGCCATCGAAAACATCGTCTTGACGGCGGGGTCGCGGCGGCCCTTGAGCAGGTGCCACGCGCCCGTTGCGGCCACCACGAGCGCGGCGACGAGGAACGCGGCAATCGCCATGTGCGCGAGCCGGTACGGGAACGACGGGTTGAAGATGATCTTGAACCAGTCGATGGGCACGACGTGGCCGTTCTCGATCGCAAAGCCCTGCGGCGTTTGCATCCAGCTATTCGAGGCGAGAATCCAGAACGTCGAGATGAGCGTGCCGACGGCGACCATCAACGTCGCGCCGAAATGCGCGCGCGGGCTCACGCGGTTCCAGCCGAACAGCATGATGCCGAGAAAGCCTGCTTCGAGAAAGAACGCCGTCATGACTTCGTACATCAGCAGCGGCCCGGTGATCGGCCCGGCGAAGGACGAGAAGCCCGACCAGTTGGTGCCGAACTCGTAGCTCATCACGACGCCCGACACGACGCCCATGCCGAACGCCACGGCGAACACCTTCGACCAGAACACGCAGAGTTCCTTGTAGAACGGCTTGCGCGTCTTGAGCCAGCACGCTTCGAGCACGGCGATGAAACTCGCGAGGCCGATGCTCAATGCGGGAAAAACGATGTGAAACGAAACCGTGAAGGCGAATTGCAGCCGGGCGAGATCGAAAGCGGAAAGTGACGTGTGCATGTGAGTGCCTGTTGCGTTGCCTGATGCCTGCGTGCCGGAAAGCGGTGCGATGGGCGTAAGCGTAGGGGAACGGCGGCACTTTTGCTGCGCTGCGGCGTGTGCCAGCTTGTCGCATCAGTCAATCGAAAGGCGACGAAAAGATGCGCTAACGCATTGATAAAAATCAATTAAGCGTCGCGATTCGCGGAGGCGTGTGGGGCGCGCGCCGCGGCGCGCTGCGGCAATCGACCGCGCGCGGCGCGTGCGATGCGTCAAAGTGCCCAGGGGCGTGGGCGAGGGAGCGCGACGAGGCGCTCGCCATGCGGAGGGCGCGAACGCATGGCGAGGCGGAAACGGTCGGGAATTCGATGCAGTCGGCGGGATTAGCGCGGGTCGCTCCAGAGCTTTCCGGCCGTCGCCCAGTTCTCGGGCTTCACGTCGTGAAAGACGATGTCGACCGATTGCGGTTCGACGCCGAGCACCTTGCAGGTGGTTTGCGTGAGCGCGGCGGCGAGTTCGCGTTTTTGTTCGATGCTGCGGCCTTCGAACATTTCGATGTGGAAAGTCGGCATGAAAATGCTCCTGACGATGACGGTTGAAAAACTCAATCGCGATACGACGCGTCGAGGCGGTCGAGCTTGCGCAGCAGCGCGGGCCATTCGAGTTCGCCTTCGACCGCGCCGCCGTCGCGCAACTGTTCGGCCGTGCGCGCGGCCACCTCGGGCGGCGGCAACACGAGCGGCGTGCCGCCCGCCTGCGCCTGAAGCTGGATTTCGCACGCCTTGACGAGCGTGACCATCAGCACGTAAGCCTCGGCGACGGTGCGGCCCGCGGTGAGCGTGCCGTGGTTGCGCAACAGCATCGCGAAACGCGTGCCGAGGCAAGCGGTGAGCCGCGCGCCTTCGGCCGGCGTGAACGCGAGACCTTCGTAGTCGTGATAGGCGAGGTCGCCGTGAAAACGCAGCGCGTGCTGCGAAGCGGGCAGCAGCCCGTCGCGCTGGATCGACACCGCAATGCCGGCCGTGTTGTGCAGATGCATGACGCAGACGGCATCCGCGCGCGCGAGATGCACGGCCGCGTGCAGCGCGAAACCCGTTGCGTTGACCGCATGTTCGCTCGCGCCGACGATGCGGCCTTCGGTGTCGATCTTCACGAGATTCGAGGCGCGCACCTCGTCGAAGGCGAGCCCGAACGGATTGATGAGGAAGCGCCCCGGCTCGCCGGGCACGGCCGCCGAAACGTGCGTGTAGATGAGATCGTCCCAGCCGTTGAGCGCGATGAGGCGATACGCGGCCGCGAGATCGACGCGCATCTGCTGCTCGGCGGCCGAAGGCGGCGCGGCTTCGATGCGGGCGCCGCTCGGGCGATGGGCGAAAGACATGGCGATTCCTTCGTTTGGCGACGTTTGACTGCGATGGTTTCCTGGCGGGCTTTAGGCGGGATTCGGTGCAATTTAGCCGATTGCGCCCGGCTCCGGCGGCCGGCGAACGCGCGCGGTCAGATGCACGCACCAACTCGCGAGCACGAACGGCGCCGTCAGCGCGGGCACGCCGCAGCGCGCGGCGGCGAGATGCAAAGCCGCGGCGAGCATCGTCGCACAGAATGCGGCGCGCTGGCCGAGCGCGGCGGTGGCCAGCGCGGCCAGCGCGCCGTTGAACCCGGCGAGGCCCGCGTCGAACCCGGCGAACGGCGTGCCGCACGCGAGTTCGAGGGCGCTCGCCAGCGCCGCGCCGCCCAGCGCGAAAGCCGCCGCGCGCCGCGCCGCGAGCGCCACGCCCGCGAGCACGCACGCGCCCGCCGGCGCGCCGCTCGCGAACACGGTTTGCGCGAGACCGCTCAAGACGCCCGCGAGAAGCGCGAGCGGTGCGCGGGTTTCGGCGACAAGGATGTCGTGCGCCGCCGGGAACAGGCCGCTCGCGTGCATCGGCAGCCGCCACGCCGCCGTGACGATCAGGCAGGGCGTCGAATACGGCGCGAGCCGCCAGCGCGCGAGTTGCCGTTCGAGCGGGCCGCCGATCCACGCGCCGGCGCCGCCCGCGATCAGCGCCACGGCGGCCGCCATCGACGTATCGCCGATCAACGTCTGCGCGGCCAGCCCCGCGAGCGCGCCGTTGAAGCCCGCGCGGCCCTCGCGGATCGCTTCGGCGGCGTGCCCGGCGACGAGCGCGCAGACGTTGGCCGCCGCCGCGCCCATGAGCGCCGCGCAGGCAAGCCGCCTGTCGGTCAGCGCGAGCGCCGCGAGCACGCACGCGCCCGTGCCCGCGTGCGCTTGCAGCACGATCTGGCCGAGGCTGCGCAACAGCGTGCGCAACGCCGGCCAGCCGTGAGCGTCGTGAGCGTCGTGAGCGGAGGCGAAAGACGGTCGGGCGAGCATCGGCGGCATGAGCGAGAAGGCGAACGGCAACAGCGAGCGCAAAAAGAGAGGATGGCGCGAGCATAGGCGAAGCCGCGCGCGAACGGCGTGCGCGCGCGTGATAACCGCTATTTGCGCGCAAGATGCGCATTGCTTGTTCGAATACGAATGCGTGTTCGCGTGACGCGCGCGCCGTGCCGCGAACCGCGCCTCAGTCAGCGCGCGCTTTCGTCACGTTTGCCGCCGAACAGCAGCTTGTCGATCAACGTGTTGTCGATGGTTTCGTTGTTGAGCGTGCGCGCGAGCAATTCGCCCGCGAGCAGTTGCGGCGAAAACAGGATGTCCGGCTGCAACAGCCCCAGCCGTTGCAGATTGCGGCTGTCGTTCACGAGCGCGACGGTGCGCACCGCCGGCGCGAGTTCCTTGATCGCGAGCGTCACGAACGCGTTTTCGGCGTCGTCCACGCGCAGCGCGAGCACGGCGCGCGCGGTTTCGGCGCCCGCGCTGCGCAAGGTGGCGATGTCGCTCGCGTCGCCGACCACGAGATCCGTTCGCTCGGGATACGTGTGCTGCGTGCCGGGCGCGACGATCACGGTCACGGCGTAGCCGCGCGCCGCCAGCCCGTCGTGCACGCTGTGCGCGAGCGGCGAGGCGCCCACGATCAGATAATGGTTTTTGCGGGTCACGTTGGGCATGCCTCCCTTCACGATGCGTTGCAGATGACCGCCGATCAACGGGCCGACCACGGCGCTGATGGAGGTCGCGAACACGGTGATGCCAAGCACGATGACCGACGTCGTGAACAGCCGCGCGGTGCCGGTGTGCGGCACGATATCGCCGTAACCGACGGTGGTCATCGAAACGATCGAAAAGTAGAACGCGGTGATGGCGTCGCGGATCGGCGGCGTGAAGTCGTTGCCCAGATAAAGCGCGCCGAACACGGCGTAGACGATCAACGAGCCGATGCTCAGGAATGCGAACAAACTGCCGGCGGCCACGCTCACGCGATCGAAGCGGCGCCATTCGTACGCGAGCACGCCCGCCAGCGCGAGCGAGAAAGCGGCGAGCGCGGCGCTGCGATAGCCGCCCCACACGCTCAGGCTCGCGGCGGCGGCGAGCAGGAGCAGCGAGAACACCCATGCCACGCGCGCGCGCAAGGCAATGCCGATCGCCATGATCGCGAGGCCGGTCGCGGTGAGCGCTTGCGGCAGCGCGAGCACGCCGAACGCGTCGATCATCGCGATCCAGTCGTCGAACCAGGTGCCGCGCGCATGGTCGAGCGCCTTCAGCGCGACGGGCCGCAGCAGCAACAGCGCGTCGATCACCATCAGCGCGGCAAGATAGCCGTGCGGCGCGAGTTGCCGCGCGCGCGTTCGCAGACGCCGGGCGAGCGCGTTCATGGCGAGCCGCGTTGCGCCTCGGGTTGTGCTTCGGCTTGTGCCTGGAAAGGCGCCCCGGCTTGCGCTTCGCGGCGCGTCTGCACGATATGCAGTTCGCGCGCACGCAGCGGCAGCGAGCATTCCGCGTCGTTGAGCGCCTGGCGCACCTTGCGCGAGAGTTCCCAGCGCATGTCCCAGTAGGTGTCGATGTTCGCCCAGACGCGCACGTTGAGCACGGCGGTGCTGTCGTCGAAACGCGCGACCATCACTTGCGGCGCGGGCGCCTGGAGCACGCGCGGATCGGCGGCGGCCAGCGTGCGCAGGGCGTCGATGGCGCGGTTCACGTCGTCGCGCACCGACACTTCCACTTCGAGATCGAGCCGCCGCGTGGGATTGCGGCTGTAATTGCGGATCGAATTGCTCCAGAGGGCGCTGTTGGGCACGTATTCGCAGATGCCGTCGGGTTTGGTGAGGCGCGTCGTGAAGAGATTCACTTCCTCCACGATGCCCGCGACGTTGCCGCCGCCGCCGTCGATGGAATCGCCCACCTTGAACGGCCGCAGCAGCAGCAACATGATGCCCGCCGCGATGTTCTGCAACGTGCCTTGCAGCGCGAGACCGATGGCGAGACCGGCCGCGCCGAGCACCGCGACGATGCTCGCCGTCTGAATGCCGATCTGGGAAAGGCCGCCGACGATGGCGATGAGCCGCACGCCCCAGAGCGCCGTGTCGCGCGCGATCGGACGCAGCGTCGGGTCGATGCCGGCCTGGCGCGCGATCCAGTTCGCGACGCGCCGCGCGATCCACCAGCCCAGCCACAGAATCGCCACGGCGGCGCACAGGCGCAGCGCGAAGGCGGTGAGCGCGTCCCACAGAAAACTCCAGTTGGACGGATGGACGTGCGCGAGTAGGGATTGCATGGGCGAGGGTCCTGGCAGGCCGCGTGGCCCGGAAGGACGTATTGTACGAGGCGCGGTATGCGCCGCGTTTCGTGCCTTGCTTCGTGCCTTGCTTCGTGCCGCGTTTCGCCTCGTTTCGTGCCGCGTTTCGCGTCGTTTCGCGCCTCGTTTCGCGCGCGGACGGCGCGTGCCGGGGCGCTCGCGTCTCAACCGGCCGGCGGCGCATCCGCGCCCAGCCCGAGCGTGCGTTGCAGCAGCGCCGTGTCGCGCCACGCGCCGTGCTTGAAGCCGATGCCGCGCAGCGTGCCGATGGACGTGAAGCCGAGTCGTTCGTGCAGCGCGAGCGAGCCGCCTTGCGGGTCGGCGACCACGGCGATCATTTGCCGCCACGGCCCCGCTTCGCAACGCGCGATGAGCGCGGCGAGCAGCGTGCGGCCAAGGCCGCGTCCGCGAAACGCTTCGTCGATATAGATCGAATCTTCTATCGTGTAGCGATACGCCGGGCGCGGCCGGTACGGCGTCGCATAGCAGTAGCCCGCGAGCGCGCCGTCGAGTTCGGCCACGAGCCACGGCAGGCCATGTTCGCGCACGGCGGCGAAGCGGCGTAGCAGTTCGTCGACGCCCGGCGGCGTTTCCTCGAACGAGGCCGTGCCGTACATGACGTGATGCGCATAGATCGCGGCGACGGCGGGAAAGTCGGCAGCGGTGGCGTCGCGCACGAGCGCGGGCGTGGCGGAGATCGAAGTCATGGGCGGGACGTGCGTGGAGCGTGGCGAATCTTGCACTATGCCTCGGCGCGGCGCGGTTTTGAAGGGCTTTAAACATGGCGTCGATGCCGCGTGTCGGCGCTTGCTTTATCGTCGCTTCATGCGTGCCGGATTTCGCTGCCGCAAGCGAGCGTGGTTCGGGATTCCGCTCGCTTCAAGAGCACGTCGAGCGCGAGCGCGCATCGACCGCCCGTCGAGCAACGAGCGCACGTCGACACGCACGTCGGCCGCGAATCAAACACGAACCCGCGCCGCAGCCGGAGCGCGCCCAAAGCGCCGCGCGCCCGCCACGCACGCGATCACCACGACGGTTACGGCAATCATCGCGGGCGGTACGGCTTCGTGCAGCAACAGCGCCGCGAGCACGAAGCCGAAGAACGGCTGCAACAATTGCAACTGGCCGACGCCCGCGATGCCGCCGAGCGCGAGCCCGCGATACCAGAACACGAAGCCGATCAGCATGCTGAACAGCGAGACGTACGCGAGCCCCCACCACGAGGCCGCGCCCACGGCCGCGAGCGATGCGGGCCACAACCCCCACGCGAGCGGCGCCATCACCGGCAGCGAAATCACGAGCGCCCAGCAGATCACCTGCCAGCCGCCGAGCCGCCGCGAAAGGCGCGCGCCTTCCGCGTAGCCGAGCCCGCAGACGACGATGGCGGCGAGCATCAGCGCGTCGCCGAGCGGCGAGGCGCTCAGGCCGTGGCGCAGCGCGAACGCCACGACAGCGGCGCTGCCTATCGCCGAAAAAATCCAGAACGCGGGCTGCGGACGCTCGCCGCCGCGCAGCACGCCGAACAGCGCCGTGGAAAGCGGCAGCAAGCCGATAAAGACGATCGCGTGCGCCGAACTGACGTGCTGCAACGCAAGCGCCGTGAGCAGCGGAAAACCGACCACCACACCGAGCGCCACCACGATCAGCGGCCCGGTTTCGCTGCGTGCGGGCCGCGCGGCGCGCAGTCCGAGCAGCAGCAACGCGCTGATGACGCCCGCGATGGTGGCGCGCGCGCCGGTCAGGAACAGCGGTTCGAGGCCGAGCACGGCCAGCCGCGTGGCGGGCAGCGAGCCGCTGAAAATGAGCACGCCGGCAAGGCCGCAGAGCCAGCCGTCGGTGGTGGAGTCGAGCGATTTGCGCATGGTCGGGGGAAGAAAAGCCAGGGAAAGTGCGGCCGATGATGCGCTTCCCGCACGCGGACGGTAAGCTACAGATCAGTACAATTTTGTCGAACTGTATTGATTACGGAGCAGTACAGATGAAAGACAGCCGCTCGGATCGGCTCGTGATGACGCGCGTCGGGCAAGTCATGGAGACGTTGCGCGAACGCATTGCCGCCCGCGCGCTGGCCGCCGGGGCGCGCGTGCCGTCGATCCGCACGATGAGCGAGCAAACCGGCATTTCGAAATCGACGGTGGTGGAAGCCTATGAACGGCTCGTTGCGGAAGGCGTGCTGGTGTCGCGGCGCGGCGCCGGTTTCTTCGTGGCGGGACATGCGCCGCCGCTCGCGCTCGCGGCGCTCGGGCCGCAACTCGACCGCGAGATCGATCCGCTCTGGCTCACGCGGCAGTCGCTCGATACCGAAGCGGGCGCGCTGCGTCCGGGCTGCGGCTGGCTGCCCGCCGCGTGGCTGCCGCAAGACGCGGTGCGGCGCGCGTTGCGCGCCATCGCTCGCGACCCGCGCGCGCAATTGACCGATTACGCCTCGCCGCTCGGCTTGCCCGCGCTGCGTCAGCAACTTGCGTGGCGGCTCGCGCAGCATGGCGTGGAAGCCGCGCCCGAGCAGATCGTGCTCACCGACGGCGGCACCCAGGCGCTCGACCTGCTGTGCCGGCTGCTGCTCGAACCGGGCGACACGGTGCTCGTCGACGACCCGTGTTACTTCAACTTTCAGGCGCTGCTGCGCGCGCATCGCGTGCGCGTGGTCGGTGTGCCGTTCACGCCGACCGGTCCCGATCTCGCCGCGTTCGAGCGCACGCTCGTCGAAGCGCGGCCGCGTTTGTACGTGACGAATTCGGCGGTTCACAATCCCACCGGCGCGACGCTCGCGCCCGCCGTCGCGCACCGCGTGCTCAAGCTCGCCGAAGCGCACGATCTGCTGATCGTCGAGGACGATATTTTCGCCGACTTCGAAAGCGAAAGCGCACCGCGCCTCGCGGCATTCGACGGCTTGTCGCGCGTCGTCACCATCGGCAGTTTTTCGAAGACGATGTCGGCGGCGGCGCGCTGCGGCTTTATCGCGGCGCGGCCGGACTGGATCGAGGCGCTGGTCGATCTGAAGCTCGCGGTGTCGTTCGGCAATGGCGAACTGGCCGCCGATCTCGTGCAGCGTCTGCTCGTGGACGGCACCTACCGGCGCTATCTCGACGGCCTGCGCGCGCGTCTGGCCGACGCGATGGGCGACACGCTGCGGCGGCTCGATGCGCTCGGTTTGCGCGCGTGGACGCGTCCGCAGGCGGGGTTGTTCTTGTGGGCCGAATTGCCCGATGAACTCGACGCCGCGCAGGTCGCGCGCGAGGCGCTCGGCGAAGGCGTGGTGTTCGCGCCCGGCAACGTGTTCAGCGTGTCGCACGGCGCGGGCGCGTTTCTGCGCTTCAACGTCTCGCAATGCAATCGGCCGAAAGTCTATGAGACCTTGCAGCGCGCGATGGAGCGGGTGGCGCGGCGCGTCGCGCAATCGGCATGAAGCACGCGCGCCTTCGCGAGCAAGCCGCGCGACGGAACGCGTGCGTTCCGGTGACGCGGGTGGCGCGGGCGGCGCGGCTGCAAGGGCGGAGGAAAGGAGAGCGAGGAGAAAGGTAGGGCGCGCTCATTGCTGCTTGCGCAGCGGCACGTCGCGCAACAGCCACGAAAGCGCGAACGAAAACACCACCACGCACGCAGCCGTCAGGTAGACGGTGTGCAGCGCGCCCGCGAACGCGTCGAGATATTGCGCGTGCAGCGCGGGCGGCAAATGACGGATCGCCTCCGGCGTGAGCGATTGCGGCAATTCGGTGTCGGCGGCGAGCAATGCGGCGAGGCGCGCGTGCAGGCCGTGCGAGAACACCGCGCCGAACGCCGCCACGCCCACGGAGCCGCCAATCGAGCGGAACAGCGTCGCGCCCGACGTGGCCACGCCCATGTGCCGGAATGCCACCGCGTTCTGCACCGCGAGAATCAGCACCTGCATCACCATGCCCAGCCCGCAGCCGAGCAGGCCCATGTAGACGTACATGCGCGAAAGCGGCGTGTCGATCTGGATGCGCGCGAGCAGCATCATCGCCGCGGCCACGAGCGCGGTGCCCATGATCGGAAACATGCGGTACTTGCCGATCTTGCTGATGATGCGCCCCGTGACCACCGACATGAGCAGCACGCCGCCCATCATCGGCAACATCTGCATGCCGGCCTGCGAAGGCGTCGAGCCCTTCACCACTTGCAGATAGAGCGGCAGGAACGTGACCGAGCCGAACAGCGAAACCCCCACGATGAAGCCGATCAGGCTCGACAGCACGAAGGTGCGCTCGCGAAACAGTTCCAGCGGCATGATCGGTTCGGCGGCGTGCTTTTCCTCGTGGACGAAACCCGCGACGGACACCGCGCCGAGCACGAGCGTGAGCCACAGCGTGGGCGAATTCCACGGCAGCATCGAGCCGCCTTCGCTCGTGAAGAGAATCAGGCAGGTGAGCGCGGCCGCGAGCCAGGCGGCGCCCATATAGTCGATCACGTGCTTCACGTGCGCGGCGCGCGGCTTGAACACGGCGCCGATCACGGCGAGCGCCGCCGCGCCGAGCGGCAGGTTGATGTAGAAAATCCAGCGCCACGACAGATGCTCGACCAGAAAGCCGCCGAGCAGCGGGCCGACCACGGTCGCGAGGCCGAACACGCCGCCGAACATGCCTTGGTATTTGCCGCGCTGCGCGGGTGGAATGACGTCGCCGATGGCGGCCATCGTCACGACCATGAGGCCGCCGCCGCCAATGCCTTGCAGCGCGCGCAGCGCGATGAGCTGCGGCATGTTCTGCGCGACGCCGCACAGCGCCGAGCCTGCGAGGAAGATGACGATGGCGGCCTGGAGCACGATCTTGCGGCCGAACAGGTCGCCGAACTTGCCGTACAGCGGCACGACGATGGTCGACGTGAGCAGGTAGGCGGTGACGACCCACGAAAGCCGGTCGAGCCCGCCCAGTTCGCCGACGATCGTGGGCAACGCCGTCGAGACGATCGTTTGATCGAGCGCGGCCAGCAGCATCACGAGCAAGAGCGCGGGAAACAGCAGGCGGATCGGCGGGTGGCCGTCGGCGTTCGGTGCCGTCGGCGCGGAAGTATCGAGGGTGCTTTCCATCGCTATTTTTAGCTTGTTCAAGCTTGAAATTAATTAACTTGGCGATTAATATTAGGACAATTATTCCAGTCGGTCAAAATCTGAATCGTAACCAGATGAAAACCTCGCATTCCCCCTCGCATTCCCCTTTGGAGCCGGATGCCCAACCCGCAGTTGCCGCTCCCGCGCGGCGGCCGGGCCGCCCGAGCGGCGGCGGTGCGGGAGCCGCCGGGCAGCGCACGCGGCTGATCGAGGCGGCGCTCGCGCTGTTCGCGCGGCAGGGCATGCTGGACACGTCGCTGGCCGCCATCGCGCGCGAGGCCGGCGTCACGCCCGCGATGGTCCACTACTACTTCAAGACGCGCGATCAGCTCATCGACGTCATCATCGACGAGCGTTTCCTGCCGCTGCGCGCGGCGCTCGGCGGTCTCTTCGAGGCGCATCCCGACGACCCCGTGGCGGCGCTCACGGCGCTCGCGGAGCGGTTCGTCGAAGTGGCGCAAACTTATCCGTGGTTCGCGCTGCTCTGGGTGCGCGAGGTCATCACGGAAGGCGGCCTGCTGCGCCAGCGCATGCACGAGCGTTACGGGCACGAGAGCCAGCGCACGGCGCACGCGGCGGTCGAGCGCTGGCAGCGCGAAGGCAAGCTCAACGCCGCGCTCGAACCGGCGCTGCTGTTTCATTCGCTGATGGGGCTCACACTGCTGCCGCTCGCCACCGCGCCGGTCTGGCGCAGCGGACCGGGCAAGCGCGATGTCGATGCGAAGGACATCGCCCGGCATGCGGTGGCGCTCATCGCGCACGGCGCGGGTCCGGTGCACGGTGCCAATCGCAACTAACTGCCGAATCGGTCGAATAGCGCTGCGACCGGCGAACAGGGTGTGGCCGCCGCCGTTGCGGCGGCGGGGGCACGTTCCGGGGAAAGCCGAGGCTGGCAAGCGTCAATCGACGTGATACGCTGCGGCCGCCGAAACAGGATGCGGCGCGATTTTTGCGCGAACGCGCGCAATCTGCCGTTTCCGGGTCCGGCATCCTCAAATTCCTTCCGGCCGAGGTCCGTCTGACTGCTTCCAGGTCTTCCCAAGCCGCGCCCGCCATCGTCTGGTTCCGCGACGATCTGCGGCTCGCCGATCATCCCGCGCTTGCGCATGCGGCGGCGAGCGGCGCGCCGCTCATCTGCGTGTGGATTCACGACCCCGACGCGGCGGGCGAGCGTCCCGAAGGCGGCGCCGCGCGCTGGTGGCGTCACGTTTCGCTCGCGGCGCTCGAAACCTCGCTGCACGAGCGCGGCGGCAAGCTGCTGCTGCTCGAAGGCGACGAGGCCAAAACGATCGAATGGCTCGTCGAGGAAAGCGGCGCGCAGGCGGTGTACTGGAACCGCCGCTACGGCGCGGCGCAACGCGAATCGGACGGCGCGCTCAAGGCCGGGTTGCGCGAGCGCGGCCTGAGCGTCGAAACTTTCAACGCGCATCTGCTCAACGAGCCGTGGACGGTGCTCAACCAGTCCGGCGGCCCGTTCCAGGTGTACAGCGCGTATTGGCGCGCGTGCCTGCGCAAAGGCGATCCGGCGCCGCCCGAAGGCGAGCCCGATTCGATGATTTTTCAACGTCTGCCTGCACGTCTTACCCAGCGAGCATCGAAGCTGGACGATTTCGGCTTCGCGCCGCGCAAGCCCGACTGGGCGGGCGGCCTGCGCGAGACGTGGCCGGCGGGTGAGGAAGCGGCGCTTGCGCGCCTGCGCGCCTTTCTCCACGACGACCTGGACGCTTACGGCGAGGAACGCGACGAGCCGGCCGGCGCATCGACGAGCCATTTGTCGCCGTATCTCGCCATCGGCGCCATTTCGCCGCGTCAGGTCTGGGCCGCGCTGAAGGCCGCGCAGCACGCGCATGGCCGCGGTTCCGCGCGGCGCGCGTCGAGCGCGGAGAAGTTCGCGAGCGAACTGGGCTGGCGCGAGTTCTGCCATTACCAACGCTTTCATTACCCCGACCTCGCGGCGCGCAACCTGCGTCCCGCCTTCGACGCCATGCCGTGGCTCAAGGACCGCAAGGGATTGCGCGCATGGCAGCGCGGGCTGACCGGATATCCGCTCGTCGATGCCGGGATGCGCGAGCTGTGGCGCACGGGCTTCATGCACAATCGCGTGCGCATGGTGGTGGCGTCGTTTCTCGCCAAGCACCTGCTGCTCGATTGGCGCGAGGGCGAAGCGTGGTTCTGGGACACGCTGGTGGACGCCGATCCGGCCAGCAATCCCGCCAACTGGCAGTGGGTGGCGGGTTCGGGTGTCGATGCGGCGCCGTATTTCCGCATCTTCAACCCGGTTCTGCAAGGGCGAAAGTTCGATCCGCGCGGCGTGTACGTGCGGCAATGGGTGCCGGAACTCGCGAATTTGCCCGATAAATTCGTACACGAGCCTTGGAAGGCGAGCGCGCAGCAGCTCGCAGCGGCGGGTGTGCGGCTCGGCAAGGATTACCCGGAACCCGTCGTCGAGCACGATCTCGCGCGCAAGCGCGCGCTGGAAGCCTTCGCGCAAACCGGCAGGCAGCGCGGGCTTGCACCGCCCGGCAGCGGCGACGAAGAGGAGTCCGGCGCGACAAGACGGTAACGCGGTGAGACGGCAAGGCGGCCGTTGATCGGGCTCACTGACAGTGCGGATAATGTGCGCGGCGCCACACGGCGCGAGCGGCTTTCATGTCAGATTCGGTGGCGGACCCGCGCGAAATTCGACGGAACCCGCGGCACCAATATTGCTCTATCAAGTCGGCCCGCGTCGATGCACGCCTTGGCGTGCCGGGTTTTTCCGCCGCCTCGCATGCGCACCGGCCATTGCCGTGACACGGCCGGCCTCGCGGTGGGCCTGATATTCGGCCTGACAGACAGAAAGGCATCAAAAAGACAATGAACGCAGTACACAAGCTCGACCGGACGACCATCGTTCTCGTCGAAGACGACCCGCAAAGCCGGGCCTCCCTGACTTCGCTGCTGGAAGCGGAGGGCGCCCGCGTCGTGGCGGTCGAAGACGCCGAATCCGGCGTGGAAGCCGCGCTGGAATTGCTGCCCGACGCCGTCGTATGCGACCTCGACTTGCCGGCGATGGACGGTTTCTATCTGATCCAGCGTTTGCGCGACCACGAAATCCGCAGCGATCATGCGCCGGCCGTTGCTGTGGCGCTCACCGGCCACACCGACGAAACGTGGCGGTTGCGCAGCATCGGCGAAGGCTTTCAGCACTTCATGACCAAACCCGCGAAACCCGAGGCGCTCGTGACGCTGCTCAGCAACGCCATCGACGCGCGCCAGTCGCTCTAGGCGTCAACGCCGCGGCCATCCGAAAAGAAACGCCGCGAAGACGCGGCGTTCGTTGTCGATTCTCGGGCTTGATGCGCGGCCATGTTCGCGAAGGCGCGCTTTTAAGGGCCGGGAAGCGCGCATCGCGCTTTCGAGCCTGGAGCCGATCATCTCGCCGGCCTGGTCGCCCGGGCGCAAAGGCGGCACGCTCAGCTCAGGAATGCGCAGATTCCGACGATGCGGTATCGGCCTGCGCGGTCTGCGCGGCCTGCGCCGCCTGGCATTGCGCGCACAAGCCTTTTAGCTCGATGCCGTCGCCCGCGAGCCGGTAGCCCGCCGCTTCGATCTGCGCGACGAGCGCCTGGCGCAGCTTGGGCTCGTGCAGTTCCGTGACGTTCCCGCATTGCTGGCACACCACGAGAATGCCGTGCTGGCACTGCGTGAGGTCGTGGCACACGGCGAACGCGTTGATCGACTCGATGCGGTGAATCAGCCCCGCCGAAAGCAGGAAATCGAGCGCGCGATACACCGTGGGCGGCGCGGAGCCGGGGTGGATCTGGCGCATTTCGTCGAGCAGCGAATACGCCTTGGTCGCGCGCCCCGACGCGAGCAGCAGCTCCAGCACCTTGCGGCGAATGGGCGTGAGCTTTTCGCCGCGTTCGCGGCAATAGTTCTCCGCCATGGCGAGCGCGGTTTCGAGCGGCACGCCCGACACGCCTTCATGCGCGTGCGCATGCACGTGCGCGTGATTCGCGTGATCGTGGGGGGCGTGCGCCGTGCCGTGGAGCGCGGCGTCGGGGGAAGGTTTTGCGGTCTTCATCGCTCGATTATAAAGGGCGCGCCGCCGGCCCGCCCGCGTACCCGCGTCACGTGAGCGGCATGCCTACGTATTTGCGAAAACCCTCGCGTTGCGCGATGCGCTGATACCACCGCTCCAGATTCGGCAGCGGCACGCGCTCCACGCCTTCGAGGCCGAACCAGCGCCGCGCGAACGCGCCCAGCACGATGTCGGCGATCGAAAAGCGCTCGTTTTCGAGGAAAAAGCGGCCCGTGAGATGTTGATCGAGCAGCCTCCAGAGCTGGCTTAGCTGATGCAGGTCGGCCGCGATCTGCGCGGTGTCGCGTTTCTCGGGCGGCGTGCGCACGAGCGCGAGGAACACGGGCCGTTCGGCGGGGGCGAGCGTGGCGGCCGACCAGTCGAGCCAGCGCTCGATCGAGCCGCGCACCTTGGGATCGGCGGGATAGAGCACGCTGGACGGGCCGTACTGCATGGCGAGATAGCGTACGATTGCATTCGATTCCCACAGCACGTAATTGCCGTCGACGAGCGTGGGCACCTTGCCGTTCGGATTCAGGGCGAGAAACGACGGTTCGTCGAGGCGGCCGAACGCGCCGCCCGCGTCGATGCGCTCGAACGGCAGCACGAGTTCGTCGCAACACCACAGGACTTTCTGGACGTTCACCGAATTGGCGCGTCCCCAGATCGTGATCATCTGGCGTGTTCTCCTTGCAATGAATGGGGGCGCCAGTCAGGCGCTGGCAGCCACGATACACGAACCGGCGCCGGTTTTTCGCGTCCGTTCGGCCTATGTCTTTTGGCCGGCTTTTCGAAACCGGCGCATTTCGTAGAATAGGCGCTGCATCGCGCGAGGAGTTCCGCGGACGTTCTGCGATTACCGTTTTTACGTCGCGATTACGTTTGTTATTGCGTTGCGGCTTACGTCGTCGTTACGCCGCTGTATGCAGACATATGCCGCCGGATGCCGCCGTCATGCGGTCTTTTTTCATGGACGTGTCGCACACGGTTTCGCGCCCCGCCCACACCGCCTCGAAAATTTTATGGCCCGCATTGTCCCTGACGACTGGCAGCATCTCGAAGCCACCGGCGCCGCCGCGCGCGAACGCGAAACCCTGGCGGCGTTCGCGCGCGGCTTGCCCGCCGACTACACCGTCTATCACGGCGTACACTGGACGCGCCTTTCCGAAGGCTTTTCGGTGTTCGGCGAGGCGCAGTTCGTGATCGTGAGCCCGGCCGGGCGCGTGATGCTCGTGGAGCAGCGCGCGGGTTTCCTGCGCGAAACGCCCAACGGCCTCGTCAAGGCGCATCTGCAAACCGAGCGCAACGTGGCCGTCGCGCTCGCGCGCACGGTCGAGAATCTGCACCGGCGCTTCACGGCGGCGTTCGGCGCGGGCACATACGGGCTCGAAGAACTGTTTTACTGCCCCGACCACGCGGTGCGCGAACCGGCCATCGCGGGCGTGAATCCGGCGCGTATCGTCGACGCCGCGCGTAAGGCGCAGCTTTGCGCCGTCGTGCTCGAAGCCCTGCCCGCCGACGAGCCGCGCCTGCCGTGCGCCGCAAAAATCCACCACTTTCTCGCCGACCAGCTTTCGCTGACGCCCGACACGAGCGCGCTGATCGGCGCGGCGGGCACGCTCGTCACGCGGCTCGCGGGCGGGCTCGCCACCTGGGCGCGGCGGCTCGAATTCGCGCCGTTCCGCCTGCGCGTGATCGGCACGGCGGGATCGGGCAAGACGCAGCTTGCCGTGCAGGTCATGAAAGACGCGGTCGAGCGCGGCGCGCGCGTGCTCTACGTCTGTTTCAACCGGCCGCTCGCGGATCACATCGCGAAGCTCGCGCCGCCCGAGGTCAAGGTCGCGAACTACCACCAGTTATGCGATTGGGTCGCGCGCGACGGCGGCTACGTTCCCGACTTCGAAGGTCGGGCCGCATTCGGCGAACTGGAGCGGCGCTTCGCGCAAACGCCCATCGACGCGCGCTGGCAGTTCGACGTGCTGATCGTCGACGAAGGGCAGGATTTTCAGGAAGCCTGGGTTGGCGCGCTTGAACGGTTGCTGCGCCCCGCGGCCGCGTGGTGGTGGCTCGAAGACCCGCTGCAAAATCTCTACCTGCGCGAGCCTGCCGCGCTGCCGGGCTGGACCGTGCTGCGCGAGAACACGAACTATCGCAGCCCGCGCGACATTCTCGCGTTCCTGCGCGACGTGGCCGGAGCAACGGTGCCCGACGTCGCGCAACTCGTGGCGGGCAGCCCGTTCGACGGATCGGACGTCACGGTGGCGGCGTGGGACGAGCGCGCGGGCGAAGCGGGCGTGGTCGACGCCACCAAGCGCGCGATCACGCAAGCGCTGTCGCTCGGCTTTCGCAAGCAGGACATCGTCGTGTTGTCGTATCGCGGGCGCGAAAATTCGCGCTTCACGGCGCTCGACGATCTCGGGCCGCATCGGCTGCGGCACTTCATGGGGCAATACGACCTGTTCGGCAATCCGCAATATCGCGAAGGCGACGTGCTGCTCGATTCGATCTATCGCTTCAAGGGGCAGTCCGCGCCGTGCGTGATTTTCACGGAAGTGGATTTCGAAACCTTCGACGAACGCGCGGCGCGCAAGCTGTTCGTGGGCGCCACGCGCGCAACCATGAAGCTGATCGTGGTGGCGTCGCCGCGCGCGGCGGCGTTCATCGAAGCCCGGCGTGCGGGCGCTTGAGCAGCGCGCGGCGCGCGGCGCGCCGAGCCCGCGCGCGTCAACTCCATGCCGAAGCGCCGATCAGCGTGCCGGTGCGCGTTTGCGCGTTCCACCAGATCACGCGCAGCAGCGGCGCGCTTTGCGCGATGAGAATGGCCTGCACGGGATCGCTTTCGATGAAATGCGTCACGCCGCATCTGATCGCGGCCGCCGCCTTGTGCGCGGCCGCGCCCGCCGCGGTTTCGTCGTGCGAGTCGGGCGTGCGCATGATGAGTTCGAGATGCCCGAAGCCGTGCCGTTCGAGCCATGCGAGCGTGCGCTCGCGGTCCATTTCCGGGCGGCCCGTGATGATGGCGCGCGTGCGTTTCATGTCGATGCCGGGCAGGCGCTCGAACGGCACGAGCGCGTCGCGTTCGGCGAGCGCGGCCACGAGGTCTTCGTCGTAGCGCGCGAGCGGAATGTCGGGCAGCAGCACGCCGTCCAGGTCGATGGCGTACACGGCGTATTCGTGGTCGTCGGCCATGAGCATGCCTTCGCTCTTGCCGTCGCGTGTCCAGTCGGCGCGATAGCGGTCGGTGTAGGCCTGGCGCTCCCACGGAAACAGCGCGAAATAGCCGCTCGCGTCGATCGAATAATCGGGCCGCAAACGGCTCAGGTCGTCGAACGCGCCGGTGAGCGTGCGCACCACGAGGCCGTGCTCGCGCAGGAAGGCAATGCAGTCCACGAGCGTGTTGCCACGGCCCGCGATGTCTTCGCAAAGCAGCACTTTCGAGCCGGGTTCGGGCAAGGGCAGCGCCGAATCCCAGCGCACTTCGCGCGTCGCGCGCTCGTAGCGCAGAAACGCGACGCTCGCGCCCGTTGCGTGCGAAACCATCAATGCGAGCGGCGCGCCGCCGCGCAGAATGCCGACCACCATCGCGAATTCTTCCGCGATCAATGCCGGTTGCAGCGATTCGACCCAGTGGTCGAGCTGTTCGTAAGTAAGCGGAACGATGGGCTTATCCATTCGAAGATCATGCGGTGCAATCGAACTCCGACGCGGTTTCCCGACGCGTTTGCGCGCGAGGAAGTGGCCTGGTGTCGGCGCAATGTTTGGCGATATTATGCCTATGCTCGCGAGCCGGTGCTGGCCGCGCGGGCCTGCGCGGCGGCGGGGGCCGCTGCGCGAAAGCCCGGAAATAGACGCGATCGACGCGATTCGTCGCGCGAACAAGGTGAAATAAATGCAGGTTTTCAAGGACTGGCCGCGCTGGCGGCGCGCCGCCGCCGTGCTCGCGTGCGCGCTGGGCGTCACGCTGGAAGCGGCGCCGTTGGCGCGCGCGGCGCCGCCCGCGCTTGCGCTCGACGTGGACGGCGAGGTACGCATGACGAACAATGCCGCGCACACGTCGTTTCATTTCGGCGAGGCGCAGTTGCTCAAGTTGCCTTCGCATTCGATCTCGACGTCGACCACGTGGACGCCGAAATCGACCTTCACCGGCCCGTTGCTGTCCGACGTGCTCAAGGCCGTGGGCGCATACGGCAGCCAGATCGAGATCCATACGATCGACGACTACACCTGCGTCGTGCCGGTCGCCGACGCGGCGCGCTACGGCGTCGTGCTCGCCTACGAGATGAACGGCCGGCGGCTCAAGGTCAGCGACTTCGGCCCGCTGTTCCTGATTTATCCGCGCGATCAATATCCGCTCGATCTCGACGGCGCGGCGGGCGACGCCAAGTTCGCGTGGCAGATCAAGTCGATGACCATCAAACGGTGAACGGCAGGCCATGCACGACCGATTGAAGACTCCGTTTCCGACTCGCCTGCGCCGCTTCGTGCAGGTCGCGATCTGGGTCGCCGCGCTCGCGCCGCCCGTGGTCGCCGTCGGGTATCTGCTTTACGCGAATCTGCTCAATCCGAAAGTCGTGCAGCGCCTGACCGGCAGCTACGACGGCCTTTACTGGGACGCCGCGCAGTTGCAGATCGCCTATGCGCGTTTCGAAAGCCAGTTGCTGATTTACGCCGACGGCATCGACCGCGACGTGGACAAGGTGCGGCTGCGCTACGAATTGCTGCAATCGAAGCTCAACGTGATGAAGGGGTCCACGCGCGCGCTCGCAGCCACGCCCCGCCTCATGAAGCGTCAGGAAGCCGATCTCGCGGTGCTCGACGCGACCATTTCGCCGTTCGAGTCGCAGATCGCGTCGCTCGAAGCGTATCCGTGGCGCGCCGCGCCCATGCTGACCGCGCTCGATTCGCACTGGGCGCAGGTCACCGACCTGGCGCTGAGCCGGCGTTCCGTCGACGTGAGCGAGCGCGAGTCGATCCGGCGCGATTTCATCGCCAAGCGCCGCGACTTGTTCGTGGCCGGTTTCCTGCTGCTCGTGCTTTCCGCCGCGGCCGCCGTTCTGCTCGTGATGAACGGCTATCGGCGCACGCGCCTGTTGCATCAGCAGCGCGCGGCGCTCGAAGCGGAGCACCAGGCGAGCCTCGCGGCGCGCGAGGCGAGCATGGCGAAGGACGCGTTTCTCGGCATGATCAGCCACGAATTGCGCACGCCGCTGCACGCCATTGTTTCGTCGATCGAACTGCTCGGTTTCAACTCGCATTCGGAGGCGGACCGCAAGGTGATCGGGCGGCTCGAAACCGCCGCGCGCCAGCTCGAAGCGCAGATGAAAGACCTCACCGATTACGCGCGGCTCGGCGCGGGCAAGCTCGAATTGCGCGAAGAGGAATTCGATTCGCGCGAACTGCTGCAATCCATCGTCGACGAGAACGAGTGCGCGGCGCTCGCGCGCTCGCTTACCTTCGAGCAGGGTTTTGCGGGCGCGGCGCGGCGCGTGGTTGCCGACCCGCATCGCATTCGCCAGATCGCTAACAATCTCGTGACCAACGCGATCCGCTACACGGAGCGCGGCACGGTGCGGCTCGAATTCGCGCTCGAAGCGAACGTGGCGGCTTCGGCGCCTGCGCCGCAAACGCTCGTAATCCGGGTGAGCGACACCGGGCCGGGCGTGGCGGCCGAGCAGATTCCGCTCATCTTCAAGGAGTTCACGCAGCTCGACGCGTCGCGCTCGCGAAGGTATGAGGGCGCGGGCATGGGCCTCGCGATCGTGCGCGGGCTGGTCGAACTGTTCGGCGGCACGATCGACACTCAAAGCCGCGTGGGCGAGGGCACGACGTTCACGGTGCGCATTCCGGTCGCCTCCGTCGAGCCGCCGGCCGCGCCCGTCGCCGCCGTGGCGCAAGCGGGCGCGCTCGCGCCGCCGCAGGTGCTGATCGTCGACGACAACCCGCTCGTGCGCGAGTCGTTGTGCGAAATGGTCTCGCACATGGGCTACGCCGCGCTCGCCGCCGCCGATGCCGACAGCGCGCTCGCGCGGCTAGACGCGGCGCCGTGCGACGTGGTGCTGCTCGATCTGCACATGCCGGGCCGCGACGGCTATGCGTTCGCGGCCGCGCTCGAAGCGCGCTGCGGCAGGCGCAAAAAACCGCGCGTGATTGCCGTGAGCGCCGACGCGGGCGGCATCGCAACGCTCGCGCAGGCGGAACCGGGCGCCGATGCCGCGTTCTTCGACCGCCTCACGAAACCGGTCCACTACGAAGTGCTGCGCGCGGCCGTGCAGCGCGCGCTGGCGGCGTCGCGCGAGACGCGTGCGTGAGAACGGGTGGCGGGCGTGCGGCGGCGCGATGGAATCCGCGGTCGCGGTTGCGCTGGAATGAGCGATCGGGGCGTTCGGGGCGTTCGCGATAGGCGCGCCGGCCACGCGGCGCGCAGCATCAACCGCGATTCAGACGCTTGGACAGATCGGCGACGAGAATCGCCATGCGCGCGGGTTTTTCGTAGCACGCCACGTTGTAGTGGCGCACGACCTGGCTGATTTCCGATTCGCTGGCCTTGCCCGTGAGCAGTTCGCCGGTGAGCACGAAAATGGGCGCTTCGGGGTTTTCGGAGGCGCGCACGCGGCGGATCGCCTCGGCGGCGGTTTGCGAGCCGAACAGCCAGTCGATCACCACGCCGTCGAATACCTGGCTGTCGAGCGCCTCGTTGAACGCGGCGAGGCCGTACAGCGCATGCGCCGTGTAGCCGCTGTGTTCGAGGTAGTCGCGCAGGTTGTCGGCGGAAGCCTGGTCGTCGTCCACCACGGCGATGGCTGGCTTGTCGAGTTCGGCGCGGCGCGGGTAGATCTCGATCTTGTGGACTTCGCGCGCGTTCTGATACAGCGCGCCGTCGGGGCGCACCACGCGCCATTGCCCCTGCTTTTCGTAGGCGACGAAGTCCGGGCGGCTGCCGGCCTCCACGGGCGCGCCGATCCACGCGGTGCAGGGCAGTTCGGCCGCGCTCACGCACAGCAGCGCCTCTTGCGCGTTGGCGCCCACCATGCCCGGATCGAGCAGTTGCGCGCCGAATAGCTGGCTTGCCGGTTCGCCGAACGCTTCCGCCACCTTCTTGATTTGCGCGAGCGTCCACGGACTGTTGCCGCGCAGCTTGCGATGACCCTGCGAAAAGCTCAGGTCGAGAATCCGGCAAAGCTCGGTGGTTTGCTGGCGTTTGCCGATGCCGTGACGCGTCATCAGCTCGCGTACTCGCTCCGCGACCGTAGCCGAGTCGGTGGTGTCTGCAACGTTCGACATACTGCGATAGGGGAGGAAGAAGGATTCGGTTTTTGATTATGGCGCGCCGCCGCGCGCGCCGCGTGATGGGCGTACGGAGCGGTTGCGTGCGGGTGGCCCATTATTCTAAACGCATAAAAAGCCGAAGGCGGACCGTTTTTTTTACGAAATGTAATCAGGGCGCGAAACGCCGCGTGCTACGCGCGCGCGTGCGACCGCCGCGTTGTGCGGGCGGCGTTCGATCTGCGAAGATGGCGGCTTTCGGACGGATTCGGACCGGATTCGGACGGGTTCGGGTCCGGCAGCAGCGAGGAGTCGAGCTTGGAAAAAGTGCGCGAAAACGGGAACGGCGAAGCCTGGTGCGGGAACGGCGAAGCCCGCTTCGGGAATGGCGAAGCCCGGTGCCGCCATGCGGGCGTGCCGTATTACAGCCAGTGGGGCAGCCCCGAGTGGGTCGCGGCTATCGTCGGGAACAATGCCGATCCGTGCGACGATCCCGGCTGGCAACGCAGCGGCTTCGCGCATGCCGACGATTACCGCTTCTGGGCCAAGCGTCTATGCGGCCTGACGTGCCTCGAATCGGCGCTCGATTACTGGGGCGTCGGCCACGCGCCGCGCGCCGGGTTGCTCGAGGCGGCGCTGCGCCACGGCGTCTACCGCGTGCGCGAGGACGGCGGCGTGGACGGCCTCATCTACCGTCCGTTCGCCGCGTGGGTGGAAGCGGACTTCGGCGTGCGCGTCGAGGTGATGACCGACGAAGGCATCGAAGCGAGCGCCGCGCGCCTGAACGCCGACACGCTCGCGATCGTCTCGGTGAGCCCGGAAATCCGCTATCCCGATCGGCCGAACGCGCGCACCGGCGGCCATTTGATCCTGCTGCACGGTCGCGGCGACGGCGGCGTGTGGTTTCACAATCCGTCGGGCGTCGCGCCGTATCAGGCAGACGCCTGGCTGCCTTACGCCACCGTCGCGCGCTTTCATGCGCGCCGCGGCATGACCCTCGCCAGGCCGCGTTGAAGCCGCGCTCGATCCCGGTCGAAGCCGCGCTGAAAGCGCGCGTCGCGACGAAAACGCACGCGACGAAAACGCAACGCATGCGCCCGCGGCGCGGCCTCGCTCACGCCGGCTGCAAACCTTCCAGCAGCCGCCGGACGTGCGAGAGATCGCGGTTGATCGGGCCGGCGTCGTCGAACAGCTCGGCGAGCCAGTCGACGAACACGCGCACGCGCGGCGAAAGCTGGCGCGACTTCACGAACGCCACCGAAACCGGCGTCGGCAGCGGCTTCCACTGCGGCAGCACCTCGCGCAGCGCGCCGCTGCCCAGATACGGCTGGGCGGCGAGCAGCGGCGGCTGGATCAGCCCGTAGCCTTGCAGGCCGCAGGTGAGATACGCGAACTCGTCGGAAACGTGCACGAAGCCGTCCACCTTCACCTTGGTCGCGCTGCCGTCCACTTCGAAGTCGAATTCGAACGGGCGGCCCGTGACCGGCGAAAGAAAATTGACGACGCGGTGCCGCGCCAGATCGTCGAGCGTTTCGGGCGCGCCGTGCCGCGCGAGATAGGCGGGGCTCGCGCAGGTCACGTGCTCGAGCACGCCCAGCCGGCGCGCGGCCAAACCCGAATCGGGCAACTCGCCCAACTGGATGCTGCAATCCACGCCTTCGCCGACGAGATCCACGTTGCGCAGGCTCACGCCGACCACGAGATCGATCTGCGGATAACGCGCGTGGAAGTCGTCGAGCGCGGGCAGCACGATCGCGTTGGCGATCAGGCCGGGCATTTCCACGCGCAGCCGGCCGCCGATCGCGCCGGGCTGCTGGCGCACGCTCGCTTCGGCGTCGTCGATGTCGGCGAGGATTTGCGAGGCGCGTTCGTAGTACGCGGCGCCTTCGGGCGTGAGCGAAAGCCGCCGCGTCGTGCGCACGAGCAATTGCGTGCCGAGCAGCGATTCGAGATTTTGCATGAGCGTAGTCGCGCTGGCGCGCGGCATGTCGAGCGACTGCGCGGCTTTGGTGAAACTGTTGGTATCGACGATGCGGACGAACGTGCGCATCGCCTGGATGCGGTCGATCACGGGCGAGCTCCTACGGTTTGTCGAAAGGGAACGGCATCCGCGTTGCAACGGCAAAAGCGAAAGACGAACCGGCGTCTCGCGGACAGCGACGCACGGCAGCGGCGAAGCGATACAGGCGATAACGGTTAATGGCGGCGCACGAGGGCGCCGGCTCGACTACGGGGACCGCTCGCGAAACCCGCGCGCGAGGCGGCGGATTCGTTGCGGAGGAAGGAAGGGCTGGCGGGCCGTCCGATCGGACGGCCCGGCGGGGCACGGCGTTGGGTCGGAGCGGCGGCGCTTACTTGCGCAGCGAATCGAGATCGATCACGAAGCGGTACTTCACATCGCTCTTGAGCATGCGCTCGTAGGCGTTGTTGATGTCCTGCATCGGGATCATTTCGATATCCGACGTGATGCCATGCTTCCCGCAGAAGTCCAGCATTTCCTGCGTTTCCGCGATACCGCCGATCAGCGAGCCCGCGAGACGGCGGCGCTTCATGATCAGGCTGAACACTTGCGGCGACGGGTGATCGTGCTCGGGCGCGCCCACCAGCGTCATCGTGCCGTCGCGGCGCAGCAGCTCGATGAACGGGTTCAGGTCGTGCTGCGCGGCCACGGTGTTGACGATCAGGTCGAAGCTGTTGGCATGCTTCGCCATTTGCTCCGGGTCCTTCGAGATCACCACTTCGTCGGCGCCGAGGCGCTTGCCGTCCTCGATCTTCGAAGGCGAGGTGGTGAACAGCACGACGTGCGCGCCCATCGCGTGAGCGAGCTTCACGCCCATGTGGCCGAGACCGCCGAGCCCGACGATGCCGACCTTCTTGCCGGGGCCGGCGCCCCACGCGCGCAGCGGCGAATACGTGGTGATGCCCGCGCAGAGCAGCGGCGCGGCGGCGGCGGCGTCGAGGTTCTCCGGCACGCGCAGCACGAAGGCTTCGTCCACCACGAGTTGCGTGGAATAGCCGCCGAGCGTGATGTCGCCGGTCAGCTTGTCGGCGCCGTTATAAGTGCCGACCCAGCCGTTTTCGCAATACTGTTCGAGGCCTTCCTCGCAGCTTGCGCAGGTGCGGCACGAATCGACGAGACAGCCCACGCCGACCAGTTCGCCCACCTTGAACTTCGTCACGCCGCTGCCCACTTCGGCTACGCGGCCGACGATTTCGTGACCCGGCACGACCGGGTAGATCGAGTTGCGCCATTCGTCGCGCGCCTGGTGCAGGTCGGAGTGGCACACGCCGCAGAAGAGCACGTCGAGACGCACGTCGAGGTCGCGCAGATCGCGGCGCTCGAATTCGAACGGGGCGAGCGGCGAAGCGGCGTCGCGTGCGGCATATCCTTGAGTTGGGTACATGGGGGCTCCTTTGCGTTGCGGTTGTCGTTGCCTGGGTGTTGCGGCAGGGTTCCTATCGTAAGGACCGGGCTCCACCCAGGGAATACCTGAATCTATCGAACACTTGCCTGTTTCTCCTGGCGAAGTCCGCGCGCGCGTGAACGGTGATAGATTGGCAAGCCTGTTTCTCTGCGCGCCTTGTCTATTTGGGGCACAAACTCAGGCACAAACCTATGGTCTACGTCAAAACCGTGGCCGCGCCGGCCGTGACCGCCGCCACGCCGCCCGCCGCCAACCAGCCGCGCATCGTCGAACTGCTCATGCAGCTCACGCAATGCGACGGCGTTCACCCCACGCCTCTCGAAGGCGTGCGCCTTTATCGCGGCAGCCAGAGCCACCCGCGCCAGCCGGTGATGTACGAGCCGAGCATCTTCATCGTTTGCCAAGGCCGCAAGCGCGGCTTTCTCGGCGACCAGGTGTTCATCTACGACGCGCAACATTACCTGGTGCTTTCCGTGCCGATGCCGTTCGAGTGCGAGACCGAGGCGAGCCCGGAGCAGCCGATTCTCGCCATCAGCGTGCGCGTCGATCTCACGACCGTGGCCGAATTGCTGATGGCGCTCGACGATTCGCGCGGCGGCGCGTACTCGGAGCCGTCGGGCATTTACGCCACGCCGCTCGACGCGCCGCTGTCGAACGCCGTGTTGCGCTTGCTCGAAGCGCTCGCGCAGCCGTGCGAGGCGCGCATTCTCGGCCCGGCCATCGTGCGCGAGATCTGCTACCGCGTGCTCACGGGCGAGCAAGGCGACGCGATTCGCGCGGCGCTCACGCATCAGCATCATTTCGGCCGCATCGCCAAGGCGCTGCGCCGCATTCACACCGACTATCGCGGCGAACTCGACGTGGTGACGCTTGCCGCCGAAGCGGGCATGAGCCTCGCGGTGTTCCATGCGCATTTCAAGGCCGTCACGTCAACGTCGCCGATGCAGTATGTGAAGACCACGCGCCTGCACCACGCGCGCCTGCTCATCACGCACGACGGTCTCAACGTGAGCGCGGCGGCCGTGCGCGTGGGCTACGAGAGCGCGTCGCAGTTCAGCCGCGAGTTCAAGCGCCTGTTCGGCATGACGCCCGCCGACGAAATGCGCCGCGCGCGCGACGCCGCCGTGGCCGCCGCGCCGCGCGTGGAAGTCGCGCCGCCGCGCTACGTGAACGCGGTGTGACGCACGCCGTGCCGCGCGCGCTGCGAGAGCGTCGCGGAGCCCTCACCAAGCCATCAACTCGCCACCACCGAGCCATGACAGAGGAATGACAAGCCGATGAAGCCATGCCTGCTGATCCTGATCCTGCTGACCGACGACGACCGCGCCACGCTCGGCGCGTCGTACGACCTGGTCTACGCGCCCAACGCCGACTCGCGCGCGCAAGCGGTCGCGCAACACGGCGAGCGTGTGCGCGCGGTGCTGACGAACGGCACGACCGGCCTGAGCGCCGGCGAAATCGACCGCATGCCGCAACTCGAATTCGTGAGCGCGCTGGGCGCGGGCTACGAAAACATCGCCGTCGACCACGCGCGCGCACGCGGCATCGCCTTGTGCAACGGCGCGGGCGTGAACGCCGATTGCGTGGCCGACCACGCGCTCGCGCTGCTGCTCGGCGCCGTGCGCGCGATTGCGCAATACGACGCCGCGTGCCGCGCGGGCGTGTGGCGCGACGACCTGCCGATGCGGCCCACGGTGACGGGCCGCAAGCTCGGCGTGGTCGGCTACGGGCATATCGGCGCGAAAGTGGCGCGGCGCGCGGCGGGCTTCGACATGGAAGTCGGCTATCACAATCGCAAGCCGCGCGAGGGCGCGCAGGCGCGCTATTTCGACACGCTGATGGCGCTCGCGCAATGGAGCGACTATCTCGTGATCGCCACGCCGGGCGGCCCGCAAACGAAGCATCTGGTCGATCGCGCCGTGCTGGAGGCGCTCGGGCCGCAAGGTTTTCTCGTCAACGTTTCGCGCGGCAGCGTGGTCGATACGGCCGCGCTCGCGGCGGCGCTCGAAGCGGGCACGCTCGGCGGCGCGGGTCTCGACGTCTACGAAGGCGAGCCGAAGCCGCCCGCGGCGTTGATCGGCTTGAAGAACATCGTGCTCACGCCGCATACGGCCGGCACGTCGCCCGACGTGCGCAACGCCACGGTGCGCCATTTCGCCGAGAATGCGCGCCGCCATTTCGCGGGCGAACCGTTGCTCACGCCGCTTTGAGGCGCGCGGGTAGCGGCGCATCGTTTTCTTGAGCTTTTCCCGGCGTGGGCGGTATCGCGCACGGTCGGCGCGGGCCGATGACGTATGATCTCGCTTCGTGCGAGCCGGGAGCGTTGACGCAGCGGCCAACAAAGCGGCCAACAACGCGGCCGCCGCCGACTCAACGCAACGGCCAGGGATCGGGCGCGCCTGCCGCGCCGGGGCGGAGACCTCAAAGGCTCAATAATGAAAACGCTGATCGAGGCGCTGCAAGACCATGCGGCGCTCGTGGTGCGCCGGTTCTATGAAGAACTCGCGCGTCTGCCCAAATCGCGCCGCATCCTCGAAATGCTCGCGGGCGAGGAACTCGCGCATCTCAGGGCGCGCCAGATCCAGAATCTCCTCGCGCTCGCCAACCCCGATCTCACCGCGCGCGAACACGCGGAAATGGCGCAGCGCATCGGCCGCATTCACGCGATTGTCGGGCTCGACAAGGAGGAGCTGGTGCGCAGCCGCAGCGTGCTCCAGGAATTGCTCTACGCGCAGATCGAAGGCGCGGTGAACACCGAATCGCTCGCGCTTTACGCGCGCCGTTTGACTTCCGATCTGGCGTGGCAATTGAAGGCTTATCAAGACGTGCAGGACTCCCAGCAGGAAGCGCTGTTGCGCATCACGCGGCTGGTGTGGGAAGCGGGCAGCTATACGAATTTCATCGATCAGGTGATCGCGACGCTCGCGGCGCATGCCGAAATCGCGGCGTGCCTGATCGGCCGCCCGGACGCCTCGGGCATTTTCCACTTCGAGGCGGGCGCGGGCGGGCGCACGGAAGGCGGCATGCTCGGCGTGCTCGCGGCGCACGGACGGAGCGTGAGCGTGCGCGCCGATCATCCGCAGGGGCTGGGCGCCGTGGGCCGCGCGTGGCGCAGCGGCAAACCGGAGCGCGTCGTCAACTTCCAGACCGACCCGCTCGCCGCGCCGTGGCGCGACCTTGCGGCGAGCGAGGGCGTGCGTTCCTCGGTGGCGATTCCGGTTGCCGCGCCGGGGCAGCCGCCGCTCGCGCTGCTGATTCTGTACAGCGCGTTTCCGGGCGGTTTCGTCGGACCGGATCAGGTGGCGTTCGTCGAATTGCTGCAAACGCTGCTGGGCTGCGCCGCGATGCGTATTCAGATGCACGACGGCATCAGCGCGGCCGTGCCGGTGAGCGTGCGCCAGCACTGGGCGGCGCTCGTGCGCGTGGGCGCGCTGGAGATGCACTATCAGCCGCTGCTCAGTCTCGCGACGGGCGCGGTGAGCAAGGTCGAGGCGCTCGCGCGCCTGCGCGACGGCGAACGCCTGCTCGCGCCCGACGAATTTCTCTCGGCGCTCGCTTCCGACGACTTGCTCGCGCTGTTCTCGCGCGGCCTCGATCTCGCGCTCGCCGACCGCGCGCGCTGGTGCGCGCAAGGGCGCACGCTGGAAATCTCGATCAATCTGCCGCCCGCGGCGCTCAACGACATCCGCTATTTCGAGGCCACGCGCACGACGCTGGCAAGGCACGATTGCCCGGCCGCCTGCCTCACGCTCGAAGTGCTGGAAAACGAAACCTTGTCGCTGAGCGAGGGCAAGCGCGCGATTCTCGAAAAATTCTGTGCGCTCGGCGTGCTGCTCGCGCAGGACGATCTGGGCTCCGGTCACAGCGGGCTCACGCGTTTGCGCGAGTTGCCGTTCGACTGGATCAAGCTCGATCGCGACATCGTGCAGGTGAGCGGCGACGAAGCGCTGAACACGCTGCGCGTCGTGTATCAGCTCACGCGGCTCGGGCATTCGCTCGGTCAGCTCGTGCTGGCCGAAGGCATTGATTCGTTGGACCTGCTCCACGCGCTCGCGATTCTCGGCGTGGACGGCGCGCAGGGCTTCGTCATCGCGCGGCCGATGGAAGGCGAGCGTTTGCTGACGTGGCTCGACGACAGGCCCGCCCTCGCGAACGGCGGCGCGCACAGCCTGCTCGCGCGGCTTGCGCGCTTCGTGATCTGGGAGGAACGCATGCTGATGATCGCCGCGATTCCCGATGCCGCGCAAAACCTGTTGGGCGCGCTGACTTCAGGCGGCGCGAGTGCGGCGCTCGCGCAATCGCTGGTGGGATTCGGCGAGATTTTGCCGGCCACGTCGCAGCGCGAAATGCTGCATCGCGAGATCGTCGGCGCGCTGCTCGCGGGCGGGCGCGAGAGCGAAGCCTGGCGCGTGGCGCTCGCGGCGTTGATGACCGCGATGCGGGAAGCTTCACCGCGTTGATTCGCTGTTCGCCGATTCACTGATTCGCCGATTCGCGGGGCGCGTGGCGCGTGGCGCGTGGCGCGCCGGCGTTGCGCGGCGTGGCCGAACGCGCGCGTCGCGCGGAAGTGCTTGAGAGCGGAAAAAAGCGAACGCTATCGCGGATAGCGTTGCGGCGGGAAAGCGCGAGGACCGGCTGCCATCGCCGCGCGCTTTCAGGACCGGAGCGCGGGGCGATCCGGTCCTTGCCACATCAGCGCATCAACCCGCGAGATCGGCGGGCAGCTTGCCGCCATTCGCGGCCAGTGCGGCCATCACCTGACGATGCAGCCAGACGTTCATGCTGGCCGAGTCGTTCATGTCGCCGGAATATTTCAGTTCCTGCGCCAGTTGCTTGCGGTGTTCCAGGCTGCTGTCCACGCCCAGCGCCTTCATCGTGTCGACGATGGACGTGCGCCAGTTCAGCGTTTGGCCGCTTTGCGCGACGAGCTGGTCCATCACGGCCGCCACGTCGACGTCCGCGAGAGGCGCAGGCGCGGGCGGCGTGCCCGGTGCGGCGGCCTGCGCGGCGGCCGGATCGGGCGTCGGCTCGGCAGCCGGCGCCGGGGCATCGGGTTTGGCCTTGTGGAACAGTTTGTTGACGATGTCACCAAAGATACTCATTTTCTTCATCCCTCCTTTTCAGAGAACGGCCTGTTTGCGATTCGCGGCGGCGCTGCGAATCGCGCGACAAACGCTTCGGAAGTATGGCGCAGTTCGACGCAACGATTTTTCAGAAAAGGTTAAACGATCGAGAATCGTCTCGCGCTGAAGATGTTCGCCACGAATTGCCGCCACGTATCGGCGCGATACGCATGCGCTGTGCCGCGTGAAAAGCGGCGCAAGGCGAATTCAGCCGCACGACCCGATCTCTCCGCACGCCGTGCAGAAATCGCAACCATCCTTGCGGATCACCGCATTCGCGCCGCAGGACCCGCAGCGGCGGCCGAACATCGCATGCGGCCACGCGTGCTGCGCGTCGGCGGGCAGGGCGTTGTCGCTGGGCAGCACCTGATCGCCGGGGCGCTCCCCGGTTTCGGCAACGGCAGTGGAAGCGGACGCCGAAGCCGAAGCAGGAACCGAAGCCGAAGCCAGGGCCGCGTCGCGCCGCCGCGCCAGCAAACGCGAGGGCACCTGGCGTCCTTCCGCATCGAGAAAACCGCGCCGATGCAAAATCTGCTGAATCGCATACGCGATCGCCGCGACTTCCGAGTCGTGCCAGAGCGGCGTGCGGCGTCCGTCGAGACGTTGCGTTTCGCCATAACGCACCTGGCCGCGATCCCACGACACCTTGCGCAAATCCTGGAGATTGCGCGCGACAAAGCCGCCGCGCGCCGCGAGCGAAAGCGAGCGCATCGTCGCCGTGATCCACTGCTGCGATTCGTCGCGCTGGCCCACGGGAATGAAGAACTCGATGGGCCGCTCGATCGTGGTGGTTTCGCCGCTCACCTGGCCCGTCACTTCCATGAACGACACGGCCACGTAAAGCGATACCTTGCCGGTCTGCGTGATGTATTCGATCTTCTCGATCACGGCGGGCAATTCGCCTTTCGGCCGATGGTCGATGGCCACGCGCAGCGGGTCGAGCAAGGCGTCGCTGGCGGCGTCGTCGGGCGTGGCGGCGGGCGCGGGCGTTGGCGTGGCTTGCAGCACCGCGCCCAGCGTCTCGTTCGGCCGGTAGGTGGCGAGCCCCTTGAGGCCGCGCCGCCACGCGTCGAGATAGAGGTTCTCGAAGTCCTCGAACGGATAATCGGCGGGCACGTTCACCGTTTTCGAAATCGACGTATCGACGAAAGGCTGCACCGCCGCCATCATCGCGACGTGTTCCTGCGCGCTCATTTCCAGCGCGCTCACGAAGTACGGCGGCAGCGCGTCCACGTCGCCGCCAAGCTGGCGGTAGCGCCGCCACGCATGGTCTTCCACGTTGAAGGTTTCGCGGCTGCCGTCGGCCATGCGGCGCGTGCGCTGATACGTCCACGAGAACGCGGGCTCGATGCCGTTCGAGACGTTGTCGGCGAAGGCGAGGCTCACGGTGCCGGTGGGCGCGATCGACAGCAAATGGCTGTTGCGGATGCCGTGCGCGCGAATTTCCGCCTTGATGGCCTCGGGCAGACGCGAGGCGAACGTGCCTTCGGCGAGATAGGCGCTCGCGTCGAACAGGGGAAACGCGCCGCGTTCGCGCGCGAGTTCGACCGAGGCACGATAGGCCGCGTCGCGCATCGTGCGGCCCACGCGCGCGCCGAACGCGCAGCCTTCCTCCGAGTCGTAGCGGATGCCGAGCATCACGAGCGTGTCGCCGAGTCCCGTGAAGCCCACGCCGATGCGGCGCTTGGCGGCGGCTTCGGCTTGCTGCTCGGGCAGCGGCCAGAGCGTGGCGTCGAGCACGTCGTCGAGAAAACGCACTTGCGTGCGCGTGCGCTCGGCGAGCGCTTGCCAGTCGAAATCGGGGCGGCCGCCCTCGAGTTGCGCGAAGGCGTCGATCACGAAGCGCGTGAGGTCGAGCGGCCCGAGATTGCAGCAGCCGTACGCGGGCAGCGGCTGCTCGCCGCACGGATTGGTCGCGCGGATCGCCTCGATCGCGCGCAGGTTGTTGTCTTCGTTCATGCGCGAGATGAACACCACGCCGGGCTCGGCCACGTCGTAGGTCGAGCGCATGATGGTGTCCCAGAGCGTGCGCGCGCGTAGTTCGGCGTAGACCCACTTGCCGTCGTCGCGGCGGCGCAGATCGCCCGAGGCGCGCAGCGCCGGCGAGGGTTCCGCGCGATGCACGAGTTGCCACGGCGCGTCGGCTTCCACGGCGCGCATGAATTCGTCGGTCACGGCCACGGACACGTTGAAGTTGTTCCAGCGTCCCTTCGAATGCTTGGCTTCGATGAATTCGGGCAGGTCGGGGTGATCGCAGTCGAGCACGGCCATCTGCGCGCCGCGCCGCGCGCCCGCGCTTTCCACGGTGCGGCACGAGGCGTCGAACACGTCGATATAGCTGCACGGGCCGGAGGCGCTCGATCCCGTCGATTTGACGTGCGCGCCGCGCGGCCGGATCGCCGAGAAGTTGTAGCCCACGCCGCCGCCTCGCCGCATGGTTTCCGCGGCTTGCAGCAGCGCGACGTAGATGCCGGGGCGGCCTTCCTCGTCGACGCCCTGAATGCTGTCGCCGACGGGCTGCACGAAGCAGTTGATGAGCGTGGCTTCGATGTCCGCGCCCGCCGCGCTCATGATGCGCCCCGCGCCGAGCGCGCCGTGCCGCAGGTTGTCGACGAAACGCGCCTCCACTTCGGCGCGCAGTTCGGGCGGCTCGACCTGCGCGACGCCTCGCGCGACGCGGCGATAGATGTCGTCGGCGGTTTGCTCGTCGCCCTTGGCGTACTTTTCGAGCATGACGTCGAGCGAAAACTGTTGCGGGGGAAACGCGAGCGGGGGCGTGTTCTCTGCCATGGCCGGACCTCGGAAGCGCCGCGCGGGCGGCGGCGGTGGAATCGGTTGCAAGGAGCGGTTGCAAGACGCGCTTGTAAATCGCGGTTTTAAGGCGCGATTACGATGCGCGGGCGCAAAGCGCCGTGGAAACGGTTGCAAGGCGCGGTTGCAAGGCGCGCGGTTGCACGGCGCGGCGGGGTTGCGTTCGAATTGCGGTCGAGCGGCTTGAGCGCTGCCCGCCATGCGCGTCGTTCAACCTTACCGCAGCCAGGCGCTGTGTGCACGGTGGCGGATCGGCGCGCGGCGGGACGTGCCCTTGACGCTCCCTTGCCGCTCCCGTCATCGCCCGTTGGCTGGCGGCCTTCGCTGCGGTGCCGCGGCGTCGGCATGGCGTTGGCGCGGCATTTGCCCGCCTCGCGGCGGCGTTCGAGCGCCTGCGGTTACACTGCTGCACGCGCAAACGCCGGGCCGCCGGCCGGGGAAGGAGACAACCGATGAACGAGGCGGCGCCGCTCGTCTACCGCGACACGGTGCGCGGCGAATGGGTCGATTACAACGGCCATCTGCGCGACGCGTTTTACATGCTGATCTAC
Organism: Paraburkholderia sp. J41; assembly: GCF_905220235.1. Classification (NCBI taxonomy): domain Bacteria; kingdom Pseudomonadati; phylum Pseudomonadota; class Betaproteobacteria; order Burkholderiales; family Burkholderiaceae; genus Paraburkholderia; species Paraburkholderia sp. J41. Next base: position 70,536 of record NZ_CAJMZE010000006.1, read on the forward strand.
AGCTTCGCGACCGACGCGCTGCTGGACGCCATCGGCCTGAACGCGGCGGCGCGCGAGGCGCGCGGGCGCTCGATGTACACGCTGGAAGCGCATGTGAACTATCGGCGCGAGGTGAAGGCGGGCGCGCGTTTGCGCGTCGAAATGCGCGTGATCGAGCACGACGCGAAGCGCATACGCGTGTATCTGGAAATGTTCGCGGAAGGCGGCGCGCAAGAAAGCGCCGCGCCCGTTTCGGCGAGCGAGCAGCTTTTACTGCACGTGGATCGCGCGGGACCGCGCGCCGCGCCGTTCGACGCCGATGTGCTCGCGCGCGTGGCGGCGCTGGACGCGGCTTCGGCGGCGCAAGGCTTCGTGCCGCGTTATGCCGCGCGGGCCATTGCGCTGCCGCGTTGAGCGTGTCGAGCGCGTTGCAGGCAAGCGCCGGACGCCGCCGCGCTCATTCCGCCGCGACGAGTTCGCCGAACACTTCGGCCGCGATCATCACGGAGGCATTGAGCGGAGCGGGGCGCTCGGCCGGTTTGAACACGGCGTCGCCACGGCGGATTTTGCGGCGCGACACGGCGCAGGTTCCCGACGTATGCGCCGAGCGCCGGCGCCAGCGCTGTTCGCCGTAATGACAGCGCCCCGGCTCGACCCAGCGAATCACTAGCGCAGAATCGGTCTGCTCGAGTATCTCGATGCGCTCACCGTTGGCTCCGCTAAGCGCAAGGCACGCTTTTTTCTTCATTGTCGGCTCCGTAAGTGGGTTGCCGCGACTGTATTCCTGCGCGCCGACAAGTGCCATTGTGTCGCCGTTGAAACACCATTCCAATTCCGGCAACAATTGCCGATAGTCATGTTCCGTCTAACGGCAGAATGCGGGTTTGCGGCCGATCAAGGGCGAAATCTCGAATTTGTGCAACGCACTGTTGTGCGTGGCGCGACATGCGGCGGCCCGAAAATCGGCTTGGAGACGGCGTTTGAAGGAGGGACGGAACGCCCGAAGCGGACGCGAATCTGAAGAAAAACCGGTTCGCGAGATTTGCGTTGCTGCGCCGCACGGCCGGAATCGCGTGAGCGCCTTTTTAAAAATTTTCCCGAGGTTACATGATTCATCGCCCGCCTGCTCCCAACTCCGCACACGAGCAGAAAATCCAGCGCGCTGCCTCGGCAGTGCTGTACGCCATTCTCGTGGTGCTCGCGTTGTGGGTCGTGCGCGAGTTCCTGCCGGCCGTCGCGTGGGCGGCCGTGCTTGCCATCGTGCTGTGGCCGGCCTTCGGCGCTATCGAGCGGCACGCGTGGCTTCGCGGCCGCACGACGGTGATCGCCACGTTGCTCACGCTGGCGATCGGCCTGCTCGTCGTTCTGCCCATTACCGTCACGGCGATCCAGGCGGGCGGCGAGGCGCACGATCTCTATCTCTGGCTGCACGACGCGCAGGAGAACGGCGTGCCGGTGCCGGCGTTCGTCGCGCGTCTGCCCGTGGGCAGCCGCCAGGTGAACGACTGGTGGCAAGCCAATCTGACGCAGCCGCTCAAGGCGTCGCCCGCGATGAAGCATCTGCACGGAGACACGCTCGTCACGTTCGGCCGCCACTTCGGCGCGCGGGCCGCGCATGCCTCGATGACGTTCGGCTTCATGCTCGTCACGCTGTTCGTGATCTTTCAGGCGGGGCCGCGGCTCTCGTCCACGCTCATGCGCGGCGCGCGCCGCGCGTTCGGCGCCGACGGCGCGCAACTGCTTCAGCGCATGGCGGCGGCGACCCGCGCGACCGTGACGGGGCTCGTGGTCGTCGGGCTGGGCGAAGGCGTGCTTCTGGGCGCCGCGTATCTCGGCACCGGCGTGCCGCACGCGGCGCTGCTGGGCGCCGTGACGGCCATCGCGGCCATGCTGCCGTTCTGCGCGCCCATCGTGTTCGCGTGCGCGGCGCTCTGGCTCGCGGCTCAAGGCTCGATGATCGCGGCGGTGGTGTTGCTGGCGTGGGGCTGCGTGGTCGTGTTCGTCGCCGAGCATTTCGTGCGGCCCGTGCTGATCGGCAACTCGACGCGCCTGCCGTTTCTGCTCGTGCTGTTCGGCATTCTGGGCGGCGCGGGCACGTTCGGGCTGATCGGCATCTTCATCGGCCCGGCGCTCATGACGGTGCTGATGGTGCTGTGGGCGAACTGGGCGGAATAACGTGAATTATCCGCAAGATGTTGCTTGTTTCGGCGACGTTCAACGTATGCAGGCGAGTGTGTACCTGAGCGCGGCGGGCAGCAACTCGCGCCAGACGGGCCAGACGTGGCCGCCGTCGACGATGCGCAGCGCCGCCGGATTGCCTGCCTCGCGCAGCCGCGTGTAAAGCAGTGACGATTCGGCCTGGATCACGAGATCGTCGTCGCCGGAAGAAACGAAGAACGGCACGCGGCGCGGCTGCGCGAAATACGCGTTCCAGAGCGCCGGATAGTTGAGCGCGCGCCAGACGCGCGAATCGAACTGGCGCTCGCCGAACACGCCCACGCGCCGCGCCGACGAAGCGGGCGGCGGCTCGCCCGAATAGATCGCGGGCGAGAGCAGCAGGGCGCCGCAGAACATGTCCGGATGCTCCAGCGTGTAGCGCAGCGCGCCGAAACCGCCCATCGACACACCGCCGATCGCGCGGCCGTCGCGGTCGTTCGCCACCGCAAAATGCGACTCGATCTCGGGCATGAGGTCGTCGAAGAACGCCGTTTCCATTTTTTCCCTGCGATCCACGTACCACTCGGTGCCGCCTTGCGGCATCACGATGACGACGGGCGGAATCTCGTGGCGCGCAATCAGTGCGTCGGCGGCGGTCTGGAGCTGGCCTTGCGTGATCCAGTCCATCGCTTCGCCGTTGTTGCCGTGCAGGAGGTACAGCACCGGGTAGCGGCCCTGATCGGCGCGATAGCCAGCCGGCAGATAGACCACGTACGGCCAGTCGCGATTGAGCGCGGCCGAGTGGAAAGTGCGGACGGCGATCGTGCTGGCGGCGGCGGGCTTGGCCGTGGCGGCGAATGCGGCGAGCGTCGCGCAAGTCAGCAGCAGCGGGGCGAATGCGGTGCGGAGAAAGCGGCGCATGGCGGCGGGGCGGATGAGGCGCGGCATCATCGGGTCGACGGCGGATCGGCGGGCGGTGTTCGATGGGGGACGGGCGGCGTGAGGCGAGCGGCGCGGGCTCACGCCGTGCAAGACTCGTTCATCATGGCCGGACGCGAGCTTCGAGGCCAGACTTGCCGGCACATCAGGCCGACGCCTTCGCCCGCGAGGGCAGCAAACGCTTGAGTGGGTCCGACGCGCGCGCAACGAGCAACAGCGCCGTCAACGCGAGCGCGTCGGCAACGAGGCCGGCCGGCACGTTGAGATAGCCGTCGGTGTACCAGTACAGCACGGAATCGACAGTAAGCGAAATCACGGCGCCGGCCACGAACGAGAGCAAGCCCTTTTGCCCGACGAGCCCGACCCACGGCAGCGCGCGTGCCAGCCGCTTCGCCCAGCCGAGCTTGATGACGTGCGCCGTGAGCCATGCGATGCCGACGAAATTGAGCGCGCGGAACCACGCGAGATTGCGCTTGAAGTCGGCGTCGAGCGCGACGTTGCCGAGCTGGAGCCGGTAAATGGCCGCCGCGCCCACGACGAGCAGCGCGAACAACGTGACGAGCACGCCGAGCCGGTGCGCGCTCACGCGCTGGAACACCGGCTGCGCCTGCGCGATCACGCCGAGCACGAACAGCAGTTGCCAGCCGAACGGATTGAAGTCCCACTGCACGTCGGCGACATGCGGCAGATACGGCGCCGCGTGCGGCGCGATGCCCCACAGCGCGAGACTCACGCCGAACAGCAGCCACGGCTTGCTGCGCGCGAGCGGCAGCGCGAACGGCGCGGCGAGCGCGAAGCACGCGTACATCGGCAGCACGCCCGCGAGATACGGCTGGCGGCGCAGCAGCACGATGTCGCGCAGCGCGGCGGCGGGCGCGAGCGTGAGGTCGTCGAGGTCCGTGGTGGCGAGGTTGGGCGCGTCCACGTTGCACGCCACGAGAATGGCCGTGACGAGCAGCATCAACAGCGCGGTGACGACGAACGCGCGGTAGATCTCGAACGCGCGCTTGATGAAGCGCTGGCGCGCGACCGCTTCGGTGCGGCGCGTGCAGAGCGCGGCCCACGCGGTGGCCGTGGCGTAGCCGCCCAGAAACACGAACACTTCGGCCGCGTCGCACAGCGCATAGGCGTGCAGCGTGACGCGCGACAGAATGCTGCCGCCGATGTGATCGACGACGATGAACAGCAGAACCAGGCCGCGAAAAAAATCGAGTTCGACCAGGCGATTGGATGACTTTGGCATGAATGGGGCGGCAGGCCGGTCCTTGCGATGGCGCATTCGATGGAATCGTGCAGCCGGAAGGCCGGACGGGCCGTGCGTGCGTAACGTTATGAATTGCTGCGGTCTGGCGAATCGGGGCAGCTTCCGCGCGCGAGAATGCGGGCGTTTGAAGCGTTGCGCCGCCGCGCCGCGATGCACCAACAGACCGTTAAAACCCTTAAGGGTTCCTACCAATCAACGAGGGTTGGGCGAAACCGCCCGAATACTACCCGAATCAGGAAAACGCGTTTGCGGCCGCGCGCCACATCGTCTCAAGTTTTTCGCTGCTTATGCCGATAAAGTCTTGAAAGGGCTGGATCGCACGTCTGCGCAAACGTTTCCGTATCTCGAATCGTCGAATTTCTCCATGGGTATGAGCTACGGAAATTCGCGTGTTTAACAGTTGTATCAGAGTGTGTGGGCGGCCTGCCGTGCGGAAATTGGGCTTTACAATGCCGCATCCATTTTGAGATTGAGCGCCTCGTTGTTGCGTCCAGGATGGCGCACGTTGACGGTGATTTCTCAGAGTTTCGCTGGGTTTGAATGCAGATCGCGCGGCCGATCCGCGCCGCATGGCGGGATTGGGAGGCGAGAGCGCGTTGAGCGCTGCGCGCCGCCGCGCATGGCGCGTAACGCCCGCGCCGTATGGAAAGCTGGAGGTTCATCATGTTCGAGGATCGTCGCGCTCGCCGCACCCACGGTCTAACAAGTTTTTGCGCCGCACTCGGTTTGGCGGCGCTTTTGGGCGGCTGCGCCCCCATGAATCAGCAGCAGCCTCAGCCGCAACAGCCGCAGCCCGACACGTCGGCGACGAACCAAAACGACAACAACCAGAGCAACGCGACCAGCGCCGCGGCAAGCGTGCCCGTTACGCGAGTCGTCACCAAAACCACTTACGTGCGCGTGCGCCGGGGCGACACGCTGCAACGCATCGCCCAGAGCCAGGGCGTGCCGGTCAAGGATCTGGCCGCGTGGAACCGGCTAAAGCCCAATAGCCGTTTGCGTGCGGGTCAGTCGATCAAACTGGTCTCGAAGCAAACCGTCACGGTTCAGGCGCCGCAAGCCGGCGACACGAGCAATGCCTCGAATGCTCCCAGTGCCGCGGACGCTCGCGAAGTAGCGGCCCAGGTGGGGCGTCACGCCAATAGCGTCGCGCTCGTGTGGCCAGCGCGCGGGCGCGTGGTCGAGCCGTTCGCACCCGGCGAGACGCGCGGCATCGAGATCGGCGGGCGGCCCGGCGACCCGGTTATCGCGGCCGCCGACGGCAAGGTCATGTACGCGGGCACCGGCTTGAACGACTACGGCAGTCTCATCATCGTCCAGCACAACAAGGACTTCCTCACGGCCTATTCGCACAACCGGCGCTTGCTCGTGAAAACCGGCGACATGGTTCACCAGGGCCAGCAGATTGCCGAAATGGGCAGCGAGAGCGCCGACCGCGTAGCCGTGCTGTTCGAATTGCGCCGCGACGGGAAGCCCGTGGACCCGATGCCGTATTTGCCGGCGCCGCAAAGTTAGCCGATGTAATCCGGCGCGCCTAATGCGCGAGTTTTGCGCCCAGGCATAGCTCCCCGGCGACCTGCTGCAAGCGCTTGTCGCGCGTCCAGATGGTGACGCCGGGAATTAGCCGCGCGGAAGCCAGCAGTGACGTGTCGACAAAGCCGATTCCCCGGCTGAACAGCTTTTCGCGTTCGATCAGGTAAAACATCTCTTCCGGCGTGGCGACGGGCGCATGCGGCAGGTCGTGCAATGCGCCGAGCACCACGTCCCGCTCGCGCAAACTGCCGAGCGAAATCTCGCCGATCACATACGGATGCGTCAGCACGCGCTCGTCGTTGAGCAAGCTGACGAGCAGCGGATCGGCCGCGTCAAGATGGTCGATCCAGACCGAGGTGTCGACGAGAATCATGCGCTGTCCGGCCGGCGGCGTGGCGTGGCTTCGACGCCGGGCTGGCTGCCGCCCAGATTCGCGAGCCGCCGTGCGGCTTCGCGCTGGATCAGCGCCTTGAGCGCCTCGCGCACGAGTGCGGTTTTCTCTTCCAGGCCGGTATAGGCCTGTGCCTTGGCTACCAGATCGTCGTCGAGTGCAATGGTCGTGCGCATGGAACACCTCGTATCAATGGCACGAATTATAGCATCACTTGATGCTGTGTTACGTGCCTCCGAATAGGAGGCGGCGCGAAGCGAGGCGGCATTCATCAAAACGAATCTCCCGGCACACGCACCCAGCCTTCCATCAGCACGCGTGCGCTGCGGCTCATGATGGCTTTCGTCACCGTCCATTCGCCATTGACCTGGCGTGCTTCGGCGCCCACGCGCAACGTGCCCGACGGGTGCCCGAAGCGTACGGCGCCGCGCTCGCCGCCGCCCGCCGCGAGATTCACGAGCGTGCCGGGAATGGCTGCCGCCGTGCCGATCGCCACGGCCGCCGTGCCCATCATTGCGTGATGCAGCTTGCCCATCGACATTGCGCGCACGAGCAGATCGGCGTCGCCGGCTTCGACGCGCTTGCCGCTGGACGCCGTGTAACCCGACGGCTTCGCGACGAACGCCACCTTCGGCGTGTGCTGGCGAGTGGCGATCTCGTCCAGATTCTTGATGAGCCCCATGCGCAGCGCGCCGTGCGCGCGGATCGTCTCGAACTTCGCGAGCGCTTCGGCGTCGCTGTTGATCGCGTCCTGCAATTCCGTGCCCGTGTAGCCGATGGCATCGGCGTTCACGAAGATCGTCGGAATGCCCGCATTGATCATCGTGGCCCGGAGCGTGCCCACGCCGGGCACCTCGAGATCGTCCACGACGTTGCCCGTGGGAAACATCGCGCCGCCAGCGCCTTCTTCCTCGGCTGCGGGGTCGAGGAATTCGAGCTGCACTTCGGCGGCGGGAAAGGTCACGCCGTCCAGTTCGAACGCGCCGGTTTCCTGCACCTGGCCATTGGTCATCGGCACGTGCGCGACGATGGTCTTGCCGATGTTGGCCTGCCAGATGCGTACCGTCGCCACGCCATTTTCAGGCACGCGGCTCGGGTCGATCAGTCCGGCGCTGATCGCGAACGGGCCGACGGCCGCCGAAAGATTGCCGCAGTTGCCGCTCCAGTCGACGAAAGCTTTGTCGATCGCCACCTGGCCGAACAGGTAGTCGACGTCGTGGCCTGGCCTGCTGCTCTTGCCGATGATGACCGTCTTGCTCGTGCTCGACGTCGCGCCGCCCATGCCGTCGATCTGCTTGCCGTAGGGATCGGGGCTGCCGATCACGCGCATGAGCAGGCGGTCGCGCGCGGCGCCGGGTTGTTGCGCCGCCTCGGGCAGATCCTGCAAGCGGAAGAACACGCCTTTGCTGGTGCCGCCGCGCATGTAGGTCGCGGGAATCCTGATTTGAGGAACGTGTGCCATGTGCTGTCCTGAAACGATGATTGGAGCCGCGGGTCAAGCCGCCGGGCGCGATGACGCGGACGAGGATTCGAGGAAGTCCTGCGCGAAGCGTTGCAGCACGCCGCCCGCTTCGTAGATCGACACTTCCTCGGCCGTGTCGAGCCGGCACGTGACCGGCACTTCCACGCGCTCGCCGTTGCGGCGCTCGATCACGAGCGTGAGCGTGGCGCGCGGCGTGCGTTCGCCAACCACGCTGAAGGTTTCCGTGCCGTCGATGCCGAGCGCGGTGCGGTTGGTGCCGGGCTTGAACTCGAGCGGCAGCACGCCCATGCCGATCAGGTTGGTGCGGTGAATGCGCTCGAAGCCTTCCGCGACGATCGCCTCCACGCCCGCGAGCCGCACGCCCTTGGCCGCCCAGTCGCGCGACGAACCCTGGCCGTAATCCGCGCCCGCGATGATGATGAGCGGCTGCTTGCGCTCCATGTAGGTTTCGATCGCTTCCCACATGCGCACGACCTTGCCCTCGGGTTCGATGCGCGCGAGCGAGCCTTTCTTCACCGCGCCGTCGACCACCGCCATTTCGTTGAGCAGCGTGGGGTTCGCGAAGGTCGCGCGCTGCGCCGTGAGGTGGTCGCCGCGATGCGTGGCGTACGAGTTGAAGTCCTCTTCGGGCAGGCCCATTTTCGCGAGATATTCTCCCGCCGCGCTGTTCGGCAGAATTGCGTTGGAAGGCGAAAGGTGGTCGGTGGTGATGTTGTCGCCGAGCACGGCCAGCGGGCGCAAGCCGCGCAACGTGCGTTCGCCCGCGAGCGCGCCTTCCCAGTAGGGCGGGCGGCGGATGTACGTGCTTTGCGCGCGCCAGTCGTAGAGCGGGTGGGTCGCGTCGCGCTTCGCGGCCGTGGCCGCGAACATCGGCTCGTACACCTTGCGGAATTGCTCGGGTTTCACGCTTTGTGCAACGATGGCGTCGATTTCCTCGTCGCCCGGCCACAGGTCTTTCAGATACACCGGTTGGCCGTTCCGGTCCGTGCCGAGCGAGTCTTTTTCGATGTCGAAGCGGATCGTGCCCGCAATCGCATACGCGACGACCAGCGGCGGCGAAGCCAGAAACGCCTGCTTTGCATACGGATGAATGCGTCCGTCGAAGTTGCGGTTGCCCGAAAGCACGGCGGTGGCGTAGAGGTCGCGATCGACGATCTCCTGTTGAATGGCCGGATCGAGCGCACCCGACATGCCATTGCAGGTCGTGCAGGCGAACGCCACAATGCCAAAGCCGAGCTTCTCCAGTTCCGGCAGCAGCTTCGCCTCTTCCAGATACAGTTCGACCGCCTTCGATCCCGGCGCGAGCGAGGTTTTCACCCACGGCTTGCGCGCGAGGCCGCGCGTGTTCGCGTTGCGCGCGAGCAGCGCGGCGGCAATCACGTTGCGCGGATTGCTGGTGTTCGTGCAGCTCGTGATGGCCGCGATGATCACGGCGCCGTCCGGCATCCGGCCCGGCGTTTCTTCCCACTTGCCCGCGATGCCGCGTTCGGCGAGCGCGGACGTGGGCAGGCGTTTATGCGGATTAGACGGGCCCGCCATGTTGCGCACCACGGACGAAAGGTCGAATGTGAGCGTTCGCTCGTATTGTGCGTTCGCGAGCGTATCGGCCCAGAGTCCGGCTGTTTTCGCGTAGGTTTCGACGAGTTTCAGTTGCGATTCCTCGCGGCCCGTGAGGCGCAGGTAATCGAGCGTTTGATCGTCGATGAAGAACATCGCGGCCGTGGCGCCGTATTCCGGCGCCATGTTCGAGATGGTTGCGCGGTCGCCGAGCGTGAGGCTCGATGCGCCCGCGCCGCGAAACTCCAGATACGCGCCCACGACTTTCTCCTTGCGCAGAAATTCGGTGAGCGCGAGCACGATGTCGGTGGCCGTGATGCCGGGCTGGCGCTTGCCCGTGAGTTCCACGCCCACGATGTCGGGCAGGCGCATCCACGAGGCGCGGCCGAGCATGACGTTTTCGGCTTCGAGGCCGCCCACGCCGATGGCGATCACGCCCAGCGCGTCGACATGCGGCGTGTGGCTGTCCGTGCCCACACAGGTGTCCGGGTACGCCACGCCTTCGCGCACGCCGATCACGGGCGACATTTTCTCCAGATTGATCTGGTGCATGATGCCGTTGCCGGGCGGAATGACGTCGATGTTCTCGAACGCTTCCTTCGTCCAGTTGATGAAGTGAAAGCGGTCTTCGTTGCGCCGGTCTTCGATCGCGCGATTCTTCGCGAACGCATCCGGGTCGAAGCCGCCGCATTCCACCGCGAGCGAGTGATCGACGATCAATTGCACCGGCACGACCGGATTGACTTTCGCCGGGTCGCCGCCTTGATCGGCGATGGCGTCGCGCAGGCCCGCGAGATCGACGAGCGCGGTTTGCCCGAGAATGTCGTGGCACACCACGCGCGCCGGATACCACGGAAAGTCGAGGTCGCGCTTGCGCTCGACGAGCTGCTTGAGCGAAGCGGCGAGCGTGGCCGGGTCGCAGCGGCGCACGAGATTTTCGGCGAGCACGCGTGAAGTGTAGGGCAGCGTGTCGTAGGCGCCGGGCTGAATGGATTCGACGGCTTCGCGCGCGTCGAAGTAATCGAGGCCGGTGTCCGAAAGAGACTTGCGATAAGCGGTATTCACGGCGTGGGGACCAGTTTGAACAGGATGAATGCGAAGGGTTGCAGCGGCGCTGCATGCGTTCCGTAGCGTCAATCTACGCGCACGCCGCGCCGCGTTGCAGTCGGCCGGACGTCATAGTCCTTCCGGGCGACTGGCATGCTCGGATCAGCGCTTGCCGATCGGCACGAACTTCAGGTTTTCCGGCCCGGTGTAGTTGGCGCTCGGGCGAATGATCTTGTTGTCGATGCGCTGTTCGATGATGTGCGCGCTCCAGCCCGCCACGCGCGCGATCACGAAAATCGGCGTGAACATGGCCGTGGGCACGCCCATCATGTGATACGAAACCGCGCTGAACCAGTCGAGATTCGGGAACATCTTCTTGATTTCCCACATCGTGGCTTCGAGCCGCTCGGCAATCTCGAACAGCTTCATGTTCGACTGTTCTTTGGAGAGCTTTTTCGCCACTTCCTTGATGACCTTGTTGCGCGGGTCCGAAATGGTATAGACCGGATGGCCGAAGCCGATCACGACTTCCTTCTTCTCGACGCGCGCGCGAATGTCGGCCTCGGCCTGATCGGCGTTGTCGTAGCGCGTTTGGATTTCGAACGCCACTTCGTTCGCGCCGCCATGCTTCGGGCCGCGCAGCGCGCCGATCGCGCCCGTGATCGCCGAGTACATGTCCGAGCCGGTTCCCGCGATCACGCGGCCGGTGAAAGTGGACGCGTTGAACTCGTGTTCGGCGTAGAGATTGAGCGAAACGTGCATGGCGTCGACCCACGACTTCGACGGCTCCGCGCCGTGCAGCAGGTGCAGGAAGTGGCCGCCGATCGAGTCGTCGTCGGTTTCCACTTCGATGCGCTTGCCGTTGTGCGAATAGTGATACCAGTACAGCAGCATCGACCCGACCGAGGCCAGCAGCCGGTCGGCGATGTCGCGCGCGCCGGGCAGGTTGTGGTCGTCCTTTTCGGGCAGCACGGTGCCGAGCACGGAAACGCCCGTGCGCATCACGTCCATCGGATGCGCCGAGGCGGGCACCCATTCGAGCGCTGCCTTCACGTTGGCGGGCAGGCCGCGCAGCGCCTTCAACTTGGCCTTGTACGCGGCGAGTTCGGCCGCGTTCGGCAGCTTGCCGTGGACGAGCAGGTACGCGACTTCCTCGAATTCGCAGGCCGTGGCCAGGTCGAGAATGTCGTAGCCGCGATAGTGGAGGTCGTTGCCGGTGCGTCCCACGGTACACAGCGCCGTGTTGCCCGCGGCCACGCCCGACAGCGCGACCGACTTCTTCGGCTTGAAACCGCCTGCGGATTGCGTGCCGTTGTCTGCTTCGCTCATGATGTCTTCCTCTCTTTGACTGGATGGGATGCGCGGGCGGCGGTGCCGCGGCGCGTGCTTTATGCATTCGGAGATCCGGGCCGATCTTGCGAATAACGTGCCAGGTCGCCGTGCGCGACTAGTGCGTTGATTTTGCGCCGGTTTGGCCGTGCGTGACCGTGGCCCTCGATTTCCTTTGTGAAATCAGCATTTCAAAATTGAAATTCGGCGGATAATGCGCGTCATGAACCGCTTTCCCGCCTCCGCTGCTTCAACCGAATTCCGCCCGCGCGTCTGGGCGATGGGTATCAGCCGCCTGCGCGACCTGTTTCGCGACATCGCGCGCGAGTATGACGACCGCGCGGACTTGCGCGTGATCGCGCGCGGTTTCGAGGAAGCCGCCGCCGACATCGCCGCCGCCGGTCCCGGCCAGCGCCCCGACGTCGTGGTGGCGTCGGGCTCGAACGGCTCGTATCTGAAGTCGCGCGTGGACGTGCCCGTGGTGCTTGTGCAGCCCAGCGGTTTCGACGTGATGCAGGCGCTCGCCCGCGCGCGCCGCGAAGCCGATCACGTCGCGCTCGTCACCTATGGCGAAACGCCCGCCGAAGTGCGGCGCTTCGCGAGCGCCTTCGGCATCGACGTGACGTTTGCTTCGTATCGCACCGTGCAGGACGCCGAGGCGTGCGTGCTCGATCTGCGCGATCGCGGCGTGGGCGCGGTGGTGGGGCCCGGTCACGTGAACGACCTCGCGGCGCGGCTCGGGCTCGTGCCGTTCTTCGTCTACTCGCGCTCCTCGGTGCGCGCGGCGTTCGACAACGCGCTCGAACTCGTGCAGGCCACGCAGCGCGAAACGCAGCGGCGTCAGCGGCTCGACAGCGTGCTGCAACATTTGCGTGACGGCGTGGTGGCGCTCGACGCACGCGGCCGCGTCGAAGCGATCAACCAGCGGCTCGCGGCCGTGCTGGGCATCGACCCGGCGACGGCGGCGGGCCAGCCGCTCGCCACGCTCGCGCCCGACATCGCATTCGCGTTGCCCGAAGCCGACGGGGAATCGATCGAAACCGACGGCGAGTCGCTCGAAACCGTGCGCGGCGTGAGCTACGTCGTGCATCGCGGGCCGCTGATCGACAACGGCGTGACCACGGGCGCCGTGCTCACGTTCCAGGAATCGCGCGCGGTCGAACGCCTCGACCGCACCTTGCGCTCGCGTCAGCGCACGCAGCAATTCGTCGCGCGTTACCGGCTCGACGATCTGAGCGGCGCGGCGCCCGGCATCGAGCGTATTCGCGCGCTCGCGCGCCGTTACGCCAAATCGGACGCCACCGTGCTGATACGCGGCGAAAGCGGCACCGGCAAGGAAATGGTCGCGCAGGGCATTCACCGCGAAAGCGCGCGGCGCGATTTTCCGTTCGTCGCGCTTAATTGCGGCGCGTTTCCCGAAGCGCTGCTCGAAAGCGAACTGTTCGGCTACGAGGAAGGCGCGTTCACGGGCGCGCGGCGCGGCGGCAAGGTCGGGCTGATCGAGGCGGCGCATCGCGGCACGCTTTTTCTCGACGAGATCGGCGAAATGCCGCTGCCGCTGCAAAGCCGCCTGCTGCGCGTGTTGCAGGAGCGCGAAGTCGTGCGGCTGGGTGCGACGGAACCCACGCGCGTGGACGTGCGCGTGGTCGCGGCCACGCATCGCGCGCTCACCGGGCAGATCGAAACCGGCGAATTTCGCGCGGACCTGTTTTATCGGCTGAACATTCTCAACCTCGCGATTCCGCCGCTGCGCGAACGCGGCGCCGACGTCGCGCTGCTGGCCGCCGAACTGCTGTTGCAGGCGGCGCGCCGCGAGCCGCGCGTGGCCTTGCGCATCCGCACGCCCGACGACGCCGCGCGCGCGCTCGCGCTGGTGGGCGTGCCGCTCGCGCGCCATACGTGGCCCGGCAACGTGCGCGAATTGCAGAACGTGATCGAGCGCATGGTGGTGGAACTTGCCGATTCCGACGACGACGTGCTCACGCCGCACGTGCTGCGCGAGATCGCGCCGGAAGTGTTCGAGACGCGCGAGGTGCCGGCCGGCGAGCGCGGCGGCGCGGGCCAGGCGCTCACGCTGCGCGAGCGCAGCCTGCATGGCGAAGCCGATCAAATTCGCGCCGTGCTCGACGCCTGCAACGGCGACCGCGATCGTGCTTGCGAACTGCTCGGCATCAGCAAGACGACGCTGTGGCGTCGCTTGAGCGCGGCGAAGCAGCGAACTGACGCGCGGTAAAGCGCGCTTAAAAAACGCCGGTTGAAAGCGCCGGTTGAAAGCGCCGGTTCAAAGCGCGTCTGAAATGCGGTTAGAGCGCGCGTCTGACCGCCTTCCCGGCACTCAGTTTTTCAGCGCATTCAGCAGCGGCGCGACGGTGCCGTGCAGATGCAGGATGTCGGGGCTTGCCTGTAGCAGCGCCTGATAGCGCTCGTAGAATTCCGCCGATTCGTCGCCCGAAAACAGCGCCGCCACGCCTTGCGCCGCGCCCACGCGGTCCTCGGGTGCCGCGTCCTTGGCGTCGAGCGTTTCGTCGACATTGGCGATCACGGTCGAAAGCGGCATCAGCCAGCGAAACGCCGTGCCGTTGATGAGCACTTGCAGGAACGCCGCGGGCGTGACCGGGCCGAATTCGCGTTCGTACGCGGCGCGCTCGTGATCGAGAATCGCTTTGTGCAGCGTGAGCAGCGGCCTGCGCACGTCGTTGAGAAATTGAATCGCGCTCTGTTCGTTCATCGTGCGTCTCCTTCAATGACGATGACGCGCGCAAAACCCGGGCCGCGCGCGCCGGTTCGTGGACCGCCGGTTCACCGGCGGGGGTGTGCCGGTGGATGAGAAGGCGCGAGCGGGTCGCGCGGGAATGCGGTCGATGGTAACGCAACGCGCGTGCGCGCGCGCTCGGGCGCGGCGCTACACTGGGCGGCCCGAACCGCAACGGAGAGACTCTTGCCCGCCATCCTGCCGCTTCGACGCGAAGATTTGCCTGTCGATACCGCCGAACTCGCGCGCTTCATGGTCGGCAAATACCTGGTGCGCGACATGGCGCAAGGGCGCATGGCGGGGCGGCTCGTGGAAGTGGAGGCGTATCCCGTCGGCGATTCCACGAGTCATGCGTTCATCGGGCGGCGGCCGTACAACGAATCCATGTTTCGCGAGCGCGGCCATGCGTATGTGCGCCTCACTTACGGCAGCGCGTGGATGCTCAATATGTCGAGCGAAGCGCTGGACGTGGGCGCGGGCGTGCTGTTTCGCGCGGTCGAGCCCGTCGAAGGCATTGCGGCGATGGAAGCGCGGCGGCCCGGCGTGCCGCTGCGCGATCTCGCGCGTGGTCCGGGGCGACTCACGCAGGCATACGGCGTGGGCGCGGCGTTCGACGGTGCCGATCTTTGCCTCGGACACGGGCTGTGGATCGGCTGCGTGGAGGAGCCGGGGGAACCGGCGGAACCGGCGGAACCGGCGCGGCTCGTCGGCGTGACGACGCGCATTGGCCTGTCGCGCGAGATGGATCGGCCGCTGCGCTTTTACGAACTCGGCAGCCGCTTTGTCAGCGGGCCGCGTCGGCTGCTTGCCTAGTACAAGCGTCTCGCGCCAGGCCGCAAGCGCTAAGGGTATGCCGCCGCGATCGTACCCTTACAGTTGTGCTCATTGTTTCCGCGCTTGAAACTGTGTCTTTTAAAAATAGGGGTTTCCCCTAGGTCGCCGCCTGCCTAGACTTCCATCACTGGCCCGGCAATGCCATCAAAGCCGGCACACAAAACAAGTGTTGGAGGTCAATGTCATGAAAACCCGTACGTTCGTTCAAGCCGCGTTGGTTGCTGCTCTGGTTGCGGCACCGGCGCTCTCGTTTGCCCAAGCTCAAGTGCAAAACAACGGACCGCTGACGCGCGCCGAAGTCAAGGCGCAGCTTATCCAGCTCGAAAGAGCCGGCTACAACCCGGCCACCGCCGACGACGCCACCTATCCGAACGAAATCCAGGCCGCCGAAGCGCGCGTCGCCCAGCAGCAAGGCGTGGCGCAGGCGCAAGCGCCGGAAACGAGCGGCTATGGCCCGTCGACGTCGGGTTCGTCGCAGTCGGGGCAACCGGCCACGGTGCGTCCGTCGCAATCGGTTTATTTCGGCAACTGACTTTCGGCAAGGCAGAGGCCAACGGGCACCGTGGTGGAAGTCGAGCCGCAGCAGGCGCGGCCGTTAGTTCGGCCGCATCGACACGGCGGGGCGGCGTTTTTGCCGGCTCGCGCGGCATCGAAATGATTGTGAACGGTTGTACAAACGGTTGTACAAAGAGTTGTACGCAGGCACGGCGGCATCGCGTCCGCCGTTGCCGCACGCCGGCGCGACGTGTCCGCGCGACCGTCGTGCAGGAACCTCCGCCGCCGTCGAGGTGGCTTCGCCCAAGCCCGTGCGGGATTGGGCGCTTTTTCGTGACCGTCTCCCGCTGCCGTTTCGCGGCGGATGTCACCCGCCCGCGCCGCCCTGGATGTATTGCTCCAGTTGTTCGATCGTGAACTTCTGCTCGGCGATGATTTCCTTCACCAGGTCGCCGATCGACACCATGCCCACGAGCTTGCCGCCGTCCATCACCGGCAGGTGGCGCATGCGCCGCTCGGTCATCAGCGCCATGCAGTCGTAGGTGGTCTGTTCGGGGCTCACGAAGCGCACGTGCGGACTCATGATGTCGCGCACGGCCGTCGTTTTCGAGGCGCGATCCATCAGCACGATCTTGCGCGCATAGTCGCGCTCAGTCACGATGCCCGCGATCGCGGCGCCGTCGGTCACGAGCAACGCGCCGATCTGCTTTTCGGCCATCAGCCGGATCGCATCGTAGACGGAATCGCCGGCGTCGATCGTATAGACCACCTGTTCCGGCTTCGATTTCAGTACCTGTGCAACGGTTGTCATAGAGCGGTTCCCTTTTTGGTCCTGTGCGTCTTTTGAGTTGCGGGTCCGTGGGGCGAGCTGATTCCAGATTCCATGCAAGGCGCGGTGCGGTGCGTGGCCGTTTGTCGGGCCGCGCCCGTATGCCGGCCGTATGCCATCAGAAAGCCTTTCCAGTATAGGCGGATGAATTCGCATGCGACCTCGGGATAAGCGCGAAGTCGGCGGCGGCCGCCGTTGGCGATCGAGCAGGGCCGCCCCGGCGTGGTGCGCCAAATGGCGGTAAACTCCGGTTCCGAACTTCAATCCGGCTGCGTGCCGGTTTTTGCCAGCCTCTTGCCTTAGATCATGCCTACGCTTACTGAGCCGTCCTGCGCGGACGACGACAACGCCAACGAATGCGTCGTGCTCGACGCGACCGCCAAGCTGCCCACCCGTTACGGCACGTTCGAGTCCTATGTGTATCGGGTGAAGGACGGCGGCGCCGAGCATCTCGCACTCGTGATGGGCGACGTGGGCAACGGCGAGCCAGTGCTGACGCGGCTCCACTCCGAATGCCTGACCGGCGACGTGCTCGGTTCCTACCGCTGCGACTGCGGCGAACAGCTCGATCTCGGGCTGCGTTACATCGCGGCCGAAGGCCGTGGCGTGATGCTGTATTTGCGCGGTCACGAAGGGCGCGGCATCGGCCTGTCGAACAAGATTCGCGCGTATGCGTTGCAGGAGCAGGGCCGCGACACGGTCGAAGCGAATCTCGACCTCGGCTTGCCCGACGACGCGCGCGAATACGACTCGGCGGCGGCGATCTTGCGCCTGCTCAACGTGACTTCGGTGCGGCTGATGAGCAACAACCCGAAGAAGTTCGACACGCTCGCGCAGCACGGCATTCCCGTGATCGAACGCGTGGCGCTCGCGATCCCGATGCGCGAGGAAAACGAACGGTATATCCGCACGAAGCAGACGAAGTTCGGCCACTATTTCGAAGAAAACGAGTAGGTCGATGGACCTTCGGGTCTCCGTTGACCTTTCTCTGTTTGACGGGCTGGGCTGGTGACGGTTTTTCTCCGTCGGTTTTCGCCTGTTGCGGGAAAACCTACGCTCGCGGTCTTTTCCGCAAAAAATCCACGCCGGGAATCGGTAACCCATCGGCAACCCTTTACGCATCGCCGCGATGCCGGTCACGACGCGTCGCTGCCTGAACGTGTCACTGAGCGTTGGGCATCCATGCCGCCGTCGCAGCGTCGCTGGCGCGGAACGCGGGGAATTGCGCGCCCGGTTCGGCTATCGTGCGGATGTCGTTTCTCACCGGATCGTCGCGCGTCACCCCTGGGCGTCACGACGATGCGATGCGCGAGCGGCCGGCCCGTCAAAGCCGCGTGCCGGCTTATACCTTACGACTAGGGCGGCAGTACGGCGTTGTGCTCCTTGAGGCATTCAAGGCAGTCTCAGGCTTCGCCCCACTTTCTTTACCGCGTTAGTTGGCCGAACCTTTCCCGAGAACGCCGGCATCAGGCGTCCTGACCGCTAGTCCTGACATATCTTCCCGGCGTCACGCCAAAAGCAGTACGGAACATAGCAATGAAATTGCTCGGGCTGGCATAGCCCAGGACATCTGCCACCGTCGATACGGACTCGCCCTGCGCAAGCAGATCGATTGCACGCAGCAGCAGCGCCTGCTGGCGCCACTCCGCCAACGATATACCGAGCGCTGCGGAAAACAGGCGCCGAGCGCTTCGTGGCGACAGCCCGGCCATTAACGACAGTGCTTCCAACGAGTGTTCCCGGCTCAGATCATTCAGCACGACGTTGACCATCTTTAGAAGGCGCTTGTCGTCGGGTAGCGGAAGGTGCAACGGTTCGTGCTTTGCCGCGCGAATTTCATCAATCAACACAGACACGACGCGCGCTTCTTCGGGCGTTCGCGTGGCGGTATGGTCCCACAGGGCGACGCGCTGTATCAGCGCTTCCAGCAACGATCCGACCGCCAGCACCTGCGGCCGCCCCGGCAGCAGACGGCAGCGTTTAGGCGATAGCAGAATGTGCGACCACGCTTTGGCGCCTCGCAAGTCGCCGGTATGCATGAGATCGGGCGGAATCCAGATCGCACGCCTCGGCGGCAGCAACCATGCACCGATCTCGGTTCGAATCTGCAAGCGGCCCGTCGCGATGTAAATGAGCTGTCCTTCCGGATGCCGGTGAAATTCGGTGCGGCGTTTGCCTCTTCCTGGCAGGATCTCGCATGCACAGACCTCAGTGGCATCCTTCGCATTCGGGTTGGCTTTGACTGATTCTCGAGGCGGCATCGTAGGCGTATAAAAAGATTGGCCGATATCCAGCATATTTTGACCAGATACCGATAACCAATCAACCCTCGCAACCGTTAGTGTTTGGCATTCCCGGGCCTGATATCCAGAATCCGATCACCAGAACCGAGATGCCATCGAAACCATCCATCTTGA
The DNA here is from genome assembly GCF_905220235.1 of Paraburkholderia sp. J41. Taxonomy (NCBI): domain Bacteria; kingdom Pseudomonadati; phylum Pseudomonadota; class Betaproteobacteria; order Burkholderiales; family Burkholderiaceae; genus Paraburkholderia; species Paraburkholderia sp. J41. The sequence continues at coordinate 89,542 of NZ_CAJMZE010000006.1, forward strand.
TTGCGGGCGGCGGCCCGGCTGGGCTACTTGCCGCGAACATGCTTTGGCGGCACGGACTTGACGTGACCGTACTCGAAGCCGATGCCTCGCCGTCTTCGCGAGATCAGGGCGGCACGCTGGATCTGCATCCACATGAAGGGCAACTGGCGCTACGAAAGGCCGGTTTGCTAGCGCGATTTCTTGCTCTTGCCCGCCACGAAGATCAGGAGCAAAGGGTTGTCGATGCCGTGACGGGCGTGGTCCTGCGCGAAGAGATTCCAGAGCCGGGAACAGGAACACGTCCGGAGATCGACCGGATTGTGTTGCGAAAGATGTTGCTGGATCCGCTTCCACCGGAGAAGGTCGTTTGGGGGGCTCGCGTCATCGACGTGGTCGAGGCAGCCAACGGGCGCTGGTCGGTACGGCTGCAAGGCGGGGTGGCGCGCGAATGCGACCTGGTCATAGGCGCGGATGGGGCCGGCTCGGCAGTGAGAGCGGCACTCACCGATGTGCGTCCGGTCTACACAGGCGTGTGCTTCGTTGAGCTGTGGATGACTGACGTGGACCGCAAGCATCCCGCCAACTCGCAATTCGTGGGGCGGGGCACACTCTTCGCACTGCACTACGAGAAAGGAATCTTTGCTCAGCGCAATGGCAATGCCGTAGTACGCGTGTACGCCGCGTTCAAAACGTCCAACGACACCGCCGAACGACCAGAACGAGCGTTGGCGGGAATGAGCAGAAACGATCTTCTGGCCCGATACGAAGGCTGGTCGCCTGCGCTGCGCTCGCTCATCGCGGACGCCGATCGGATCGCTGCCGTTCGTCCGATCGTTAGCCTTCCTGCCGGAACGAAATGGCCCTCGAAGTCGGGACTCACGCTAGTGGGAGATGCCGCCCATGTCATGCCGCCAATGGGCTCGGGCGTCAATCTCGCCATGCTCGACGCTGCCGAACTCGCTGAAGCAATCGTCTCTGCGCCGGATTGGCGAGCCGCGGTTCGCGCGCAGGAGCAGGTCATGCTCGATCGGGCGACGCCTATCGCAGAAGCGTGTCTGCGCGGTTTCGGCAAATGGTTTGACGCGTAGTTACCCGCCCGCGACAGTCGCGGTCGCGGCGAGCGCGGACATGACGCGTGTGCGAGCGTGCTTCAATCTCCAAGGCCCATCAGGAACGACCGGCTAGGTACAAAGAAAGTGTTGCCAGTCATCGCTTTCGAAAAATCGAGGATACGGTCGTGAAAAGGGGGAGGGTCGCCGATGAACATGCGTTGCAGCATTTTTTCGATGACCCAGAGGTGACGCGAGTAGCCGACGAAGTACGTGCCGAACTGGCCCATGCCCGGCACCGCAAAGGGCATATTGTCCCGGAGGATGTCGTGCTCGCCTTCGGCATCAACGATCGTACACAGGCTCTTGTGAGACTTCTGGCTATCGGTGGAGTCCGGCAATTCCACGTTGTCATACTTCGTTCTGCCAATGATCTGCTCCTGGGTTTCGATCTGCTGTGACCGCCAGGCATTCAGATCATGAACATATTTCTGCACAACGACGTAGCTGCCGCCCGCGTGATCCGGGTCCTCGCTTCCAACCAACGTCGAATCAGGTAGTTCATCGCCGTCTGGATTGCCCGTTCCGTCGACAAATTCGAGTAAATCCCTTCCGTCGAAATATCGGAAACCCGCTACGTCATCCACGGCCGTAACGGAAAGAGCAAACGCTTCCAGAAGGAGTTTTTCGAATTCGACGATCAGGTCCATCGACTCCGCGCGAATGTGATACAGGAGATCACCTGGAGTAGCGACCGCAACATGCTTCGCTCCTCGCACTTCCTGAAACGGTCGCAACTCGGCGGGCATCGGCTTTCTGGTGAGTGGCGTCCATATGCGATGCGATATTCCAACGTTGCACGTGAACAATCCGGTGTTGGAACGCAGCCTGATTCCCTTAACGAGATCGTCCGTATTATGCGCAATCACGGATCGCACCTGCGAGAGAGCGCGTTCGTCTTCCTTGACGTTAAGGACAAGGAACGCTGCGGCAGACGAGAGCGGGGCGTCGATGCTCTGCAACCCCGAGAGAGGGCAAGCCTGGCTCGTCACGTTGAATGCAGTTTTCTGGCTCACCTGGCGCTCCTGGATATTCGTGTGAAAAGGACAATCCTGTTGGCAAAAAAGGGTGTCCCGATCGTTTTAAACCCCAGGAAGGGGATGTCGGTCATACAAGGCTACCACTCAATGCCGATGCGTCCACCATGAACCCGAGGGCTGCACGGCGGGTCAGACTACTTCCGCGGCGGTACATGGCCGGAGTGTGTTATCAACGGACGGATCGCGCAGAAGTCAAGTCGGGAGAGGCTCGTGCGGCTTCGTTTGTTTGCCGGGATGGTACCGGTAGCAAAGCGTCATGATCTGTCGTGGCGGAATGTGCGCAAGATCCGCGCCAATGCGAACTGCAAGGGAAAACAATGCCAAACAATTCGTCCGGTAAATCAGACCATAACGCTTCGACCAGCGGCTTCGTGGAAGTGCGGGGCGCGCGCGAACACAATCTCAAGGACGTGGATGTCGACATCCCGCGCAATGCGCTGGTCGTGTTTTCCGGCGTCTCCGGCTCCGGCAAATCCTCGCTCGCCTTCGGCACCATTTACGCCGAGGCGCAGCGGCGCTATTTTGAGTCGGTGGCGCCGTATGCGCGGCGTCTGATAGACCAGGTGGGCGTACCCGACGTGGATGCCATCGACGGCTTGCCGCCGGCGGTGGCGCTTCAGCAGCAACGCGGCGCGAGCAACACGCGCTCCTCCGTGGGCAGCGTAACGACCTTATCCAGCCTCGTGCGAATGATGTATTCGCGGGCCGGCGCTTATCCGGCTAATCAGCCGATGCTGTATGCCGAGGACTTCTCTCCTAACACGCCGCAAGGGGCGTGCGCTGCGTGTCATGGGCTCGGCCGCGTCTACGAAGTCACTGAAGCCACCATGGTGCCGGACCCGTCGTTGAGCATTCGCGAACGCGCAATCGCCGCCTGGCCGCCGGCGTGGCATGGACAGAACCTGCGCGACATTCTGGTGACCTTGGGCTACGACGTCGATCGGCCGTGGAAGGATCTGCCTAAAAAAGACCGCGACTGGATACTGTTCACCGAAGAAACCCCCACAGTGCCGGTCTACGCGGGTTTGAGTCCCGCCGAAACTCGTGCGGCTCTCAAACGCAAGCTGGAGCCGAGCTACATGGGAACCTTCACCGGCGCGCGGCGCTACGTGCTGCATACTTTCGCGAACACGCAGAGCGCGCTGATGAGAAAGCGCGTGTCCCGCTTCATGGAGGGCAAGCTCTGCCCGGCCTGCCACGGAAAACGGCTCAAGCCGGAGGCGCTTGCCGTGACCTTCGCCGGCGTGGATATCGGCGAATTCATGCAGATGTCGCTGGATGGTCTTGCGGCCTTGCTGGAGCCGATAACTCGCGGCGATTTCCGCACCCATGCCGCCGGATCTGGCGCCAATAAGGAAGCGACGCGGCGTGACCGGGCCGAGCGCGCAGCATCGGGCCGCGCCACTCACTCCATCGCACCGGACGTGCGTCGCACCTCGGCGCTATCGGAAGAAAAGCGTCTGGCCGCGCAACGCCTGGCGGATGGGGTGGTTGCGCGGTTGCGCCAACTGCGGGGGCTGGGCCTCGGCTACCTGACGCTCGACCGGGCAACGCCAACCCTGTCGGCCGGCGAACTGCAACGGCTACGGCTGGCCACGCAACTGGGCTCCCTGCTGTTCGGCGTCGTGTACGTGCTCGACGAGCCCTCGGCCGGTCTGCACCCGTCGGACAGCCAGGCCCTGTACGATGCGCTCGACAGGCTGCGCGACGCGGGCAATTCCGTCTTTGTCGTCGAGCACGATCTCGAGTTGATGCGCCGCGCGCAATGGCTGGTCGACGTCGGCCCCGAAGCCGGCGAGCGAGGCGGCCGGGTGCTTTACAGCGGCGCTCCCGCTGGCTTGCGCGAAATCGCCGAATCCCGCACCGCGCGCTACCTGTTCGACAAGATTCCCGCGCCGGCCGGCCGCCGTCGCGAACCCACCGGCTGGCTGGAATTGCAGGGCATTCACCGCCACAATCTGCGCGGCGTCGACGCACGCATTCCACTGGGCGTGTTGACCGCGGTAACCGGAATCTCCGGTTCCGGCAAATCCAGTCTGGTCGTGCAGGCGCTGCCCGAGCTGTTGCTGCTGCACCTGGGTCACGAACCCGACGACGATTCGGCCGAAGGCGCAGGCGAGAGCCCGGCCATCATCGAAATAACGGGCGGCCATCTGGCTGGCGACGTGGATGCCGTACAGCGCCTGGTGCAGGTCGACCAGAAGCCGATCGGGCGCACGCCACGATCCAATCTGGCCACGTACACCGGCCTGTTCGATCACGTGCGCAAACTATTCGCCGCGACGCCCGATGCACGGCGCCGCCGTTTCGACGCAGGACGGTTTTCGTTCAATGTGCCGAAGGGGCGCTGCGAAACCTGTGAGGGGGAGGGATTCGTCAGCGTCGAACTCCTGTTCATGCCCAGCGTGTACGCACCCTGCCCGACGTGCCACGGCGCACGCTACAACGAGGCGACGCTCAAGGTGCTCTGGAACGGACGCAATATCGCGGAAGTGCTGCGAATGACGGTGGACGAAGCGCACGACTTCTTCGGCGGCGAGGAAGCGGTGGTCCGCCCGCTCCAGTTGCTGCGCGAGATCGGGCTGGGCTATCTACGCCTGGGGCAACCGGCCACGGAACTCTCCGGTGGCGAAGCGCAGCGTATCAAGCTGGCCACCGAGTTGCAGCGCAGCCAGCGCGGACGCAATCTGTACGTACTCGACGAGCCCACCACCGGCCTGCATGCGTCCGACGCCGACCGGCTGATGGTGCATTTGCAGCGTCTGGTCGACGCGGGCAATACGGTGGTGATGATCGAGCACGACATGCGGGCGGTGGCGCAAGCCGACTGGCTGATCGACATAGGGCCCGGCGCGGGGGATGCAGGCGGGCGAGTGGTGGCGGCAGGCACGCCGCATCACGTCTCGCGGGTGCGAGATAGCCGGACAGCGCCCTTTCTCGCGCAGGAACTGGCACGCGGTCACGCCGAAAAGACGGATCGCCGTTGAAAAGCGGGCGGACCGCGGAAATTGGCGCGGCGCCGCTTCAACCTCGATTTGCGGATCGTCGACGCAGCAGCAGGAATCCGGCGCATCGCATGCACTTTGACGTGTTGTGTTAGCGCGCAGCCCATTGCGCGACCTCCAGCACGAAGTGTGCGACGACGACTGCGCCGGTGACGAGCACGGCGAGCCAGCACAGGGCGCGTAATGACCAGTGTGCCGCCATGCTGCCGACCACTTCGCTTTTTGCGCTGAGCAGCACCAAAAGCACGAGTACGGGCGTCATCGTCATGCCGTTGACGATGGCGCTCCAGTACAACGCCCTGACGAGATCGACGTGCCAAGCGCCAAGCACAACGCCGAGTGCGGTGCCCAGAGCCGCAATGCCGGTCAGCATCCGCGCAATACGAATGTCGCGCCGCTCTCCATGGGCCCAGTCGAACGAACTCGCGACGGCCTGCGCCGCCGAGCCGGCAAGCGGCGGCAATGCGAGCAGCGCCGAGCCGATCAATGCAAGCCCGAGCAGTGGGCCTGCATATCCGCCCGCGAGCGGTTCGAGTACCTTTGCCATTGGCGGGTTAAGGCCGATGGGAACCGTGCCGTGCAGCGTGGCGGAAGCCGCGACGATTATCAATAAAGCGACGCCGCTTGATAACGCGGTACGTAGCAGCGTTTGCGCACGTAAATGGCGAAGCAGCGCTGACGAACGCGGATCGCGACTGGCGGGACTTGCCTGTGGCCGGGGGCCTTCCTTCTCTTGCTGTGCCGTCTGTTCGGCTTGCGAAAAGAGCAGATACGGACTCATCGTCGTACCTAGCACGGCCATCAGCATGGTAATGAAATCCTCTCGCCATTCGAGGCGCGGCACGAGGGAGCGCAGCGCGACGGTGTGCCAGGGCACATCGACGATTAGCGTCACACCGGCGTAGGCGAAGACGGGCAAGATCAACCATTTGAGAACGCTCGCATAGCGAGGGTAGGGAACGAACCATTGCAGTGCTATGGATGCACCTCCGCACGCGATTGCCAGCGCGCCCAGAGGCGCGTGGAGGAAGCGCTGCAAGGCCGCTGCCATCGCCAGAACGTCGACAGCAATATTCAGTGTGTTCGCGATCGCAAAGCGCACCACCGCGAAATAGAAGAACAAAGGCGAGTAGTGGGCCCGCATGTTCGCCGTCAGTCCCTTACCGGTGAGGGCAGCGACGCGCGAACTGACCAGTTGCAGCGCGACCATCGACGGGTAAGTGAGCACGCAGGTCCACAACATATCGTAGCCGTACCATGCGCCCGCAAGCGAATAGGTTGCGATTCCGCTTGGATCGTTATCGCTGCCAAGACTCGTCAAACCTGCGCCAATATCGGCGGCCCACGAATGGGCCGCCCGGGAGGCGGCGGCCTGCGGAGTATTTTGCGGCGCGCTGCCCGGGTTGCGCTTTTCAGGAACGGAGTGCATCGGTCGAGGACGCGGGATGGGGATGCCGCCGTGCCGCGCAGAAGACGTTCCCGCTCGCGGGCGGGCGGCGCTTCAAAAGCGATAAAAGGCTGCCTGCAATGCGCGGCGATCGTCCGGGTTATCCAGCATCGCCAGCATCAAAAGAATGCGGGCTTTTTGCGGCGGCTGATCGTCGACGACGAGCCAGTCATAGTCGTCGTCGGGCTGCGCGCCGTTGCGGATGACCACACCGCTGCCGGTGCGTGACGCCCTCACCACGTGTACTCCCCGGCGCGCCGCCTCCCGCAGCGGCTCGACCATATGCGCCGCGATGTTGCCGTTGCCAGTGCCGGCGAAGACAAGCCCGCTCGTATCGGCCGCAATGGCGCGGACCCGTTCGCTCTCAAGCGCACCATAGGCATATACGACGTCGACTTTCGGAAGCGTCTCGATGTCGTCGATCGACCACGGAGTGGATACAGTGTGATCCCGCGAGGGCGTACGGTAGTAGCGGGGCTTGCCTTGCGCCACGTAACCGAGCGCGCCATAGGGCGAACGGAATGCCTCGAGCTTGAAGCTATTCGTTTTCGTCACGTCTCGCGCGGTGTGGATTTCCTCGTTTGAAACGACAAGCGTTCCTTTTCCATGCGACGATGGATGAACCGCCACCGCGATCGCGTCGTAGAGATTCAGGGATGCATCGGAACTCATCGCCGATGGCGGCCGCATGGAGCCGACTACGACCACGGGTTTCACACTCTTCAACGTCAGATGAAGAAAGTACGCTGTTTCTTCGATGGTGTCGGTGCCGTGCGTGAGAACGACGCCATGTACCGTATCGTCCTTGAGCACCTCGGATACCCGCTTGCCGATCATAAGCAGATGCTGCTCGCTGAAATTCTCCGAACCCGTCTGGAGCAGTTGTTCCGCGCTCAGGTTCGCGAGCGACGACGCTTCCGGAACGGCCGACAAGATTTCGTCTACCCCCAGCACCGAGCATGTGTAGGCTGATGTGTCGACGGCGTTTGCACCACGCCCGGCAATCGTCCCGCCCGTGCCGATGACTGCAATATTGGGCTTGTCTTTCATTCGGTATCGATTCGAGAATTTTTGTTGGAGGAGCGCGAGGCCTCGCACGCCGCACGGGTCATTGTGCGGTCGAGAAAAGACGGGCCAGCGAAGCGTCAGGCTGCCCGTCGATCCAACCCGCGAGCAACGCAGCCGATCCGCAGGCCAGCGTGAAGCCGAGCGCACCATGCCCGACGTTGAGCCAGAGATTGGGATATCGTGTAGGCCCGATAATCGGCGCGCCGCCGGGCGTCGCCGGGCGCAAGCCGGTCCACTCGGCCGCATCGACGCAATCGGCCACGACCTGCGGGAACAGCGCGGCGGCCTCGCCACGCAACGCGGCAAGGCGCGAGGAATCAGGCTTTAGCGAGTAGCCGTCGAGGTCGGCCATGCCCGCCACGCGCAACCGGTCGCCAAGACGCGCATAGACCACCTTGCGCGCGAAATCGGTGACGCTCAGTGTCGGTGCCATGGCTTGCGGTCCCAGCGGGTAGGTCAGGCTGTAGCCCTTGAGCGGATAAATGGGCACGCGGAGGCCCAAAGGCCGGAGCAGACGCGTTGCGCCGGCCCCGGCAGCCACGACGACATGGTCCGCATCGACCACCCCGTCACTGCCGCGCGCCACGACGTGTCCGCCTTTGACTTCCAGTGCGTCGATGCGCGTATTCATCGCAAAACGCACGCCGCGCGCCCGCAAAATGGCTTCGAGACCTTTGCTGAAGCGATGGCAGTCCGCGGTATCTTCGCTGCGCGTATGAATGCCGCCGACGATCCGTTCGCGCACATGAGCCAGCGCGGGTTCGAGCGCGACGCATTCGTCGGCGGAGAGCGCCTCCTGCTCGCAGCCGAGCGAGCGCTGGAAATCGAGCAGATCGACGGCGCCTTGCATCGCGGCGGCGTCGCGGTGCAGGACGAGCTTTCCGGAGTGCTGAAAGTCGAAGTCGAGCGTGGGTTCGTCGCGCAGGAATCGGTGCATGAGCGCACGGCTCGCGAACGAGAGCGAGAGCAATTCGCGCGTGGTGAGATTGCTGCGCCGTTGCGTGCAGGCGAACACGAATTTCAGGCACCAGAGCCACTGTTCCACGCTCGCCGACGGCCGGAAGCGCACCGGCGAATCCCGCCGGGCGAGCCATGCGGGCAGCTTCGACAGCACGCCCGGCCCGGCAAGCGGCGCGACGTAGCTATACGACAACTGGCCGCCATTTCCGAAGCTGGATTCGGTGGCCACCTCGCCATGCCGGTCGATGACGATGACCTGATGGCCGGCACGGTTCAAATAGTAGGCGCTCGTCAGACCGACGACGCCCGCACCCAATACCGCAATCTGCATGTCGCCTGTTTCCCTGTTTTACGGTGCATTCGCACGAAACAGGATGTTGAGCCAGGCGACACCGGCGGGATTGCACCGACGAGCAAAAAAATAGAAGAAACGCGACAACGAATCGTCGCCAGCTTTAGTGTTCGGTGGGACCGGCGCGCGAGCCGCGCAGCTTGCCCGGCGTCACGCCGTAGGTTTCGCGGAAGACCCTGATGAAGTGAGCGGAATCGGCGAAACCGCATTCGTAGGCGATGGCCGTGACCTTGCGCCCGGTGTTCAGCAGCATCCAGCGCGCATAGCGCAGCCGCATACCGCGATAGAACTCATTCGGCGACACGTTCATCTCCGCCATGAACGCCCGCTCCAACTGACGCACGCTCGTGCCGATCATCTTCGCGATCACCGCGATGTTGAGCGGCGCTTCGAGGTTTTCCTCCATGAGCAGCGCGGCATGACGTACGTTTGCATCGTCCACCGACAGGTAGCCCAGTGCGCGGCGGCGCTCGATGAATGAGGCGCCGGCCTGCCGGCTGACAGTCATCTGATGAATCACTTTGGATGCGCGGTCAGGTCCGCAATGCAGATTGACGAGCCGCGCCGCGAGTTCGATGACCGAGATTCCGCCCGCACAGGTGATGCGATCGCCGTCGATGAGGTAGTCGGCGTGCGTGACAACGCGTAGCGCGGGAAACCTGTTCCGATAGTCGTCGAAGTGAAAGCTGTGTACGCACGCAACGTGATCCTGCATTAGCCCCGCATCGGCAAGGACAAAGCTACCCGTGCAGATGCCGACCAGCGGAACGCCTGCTCGTGCGGCGGCGCCCAGATAGTCCCAGTAGCGCCGGTCCACCTTCTCCAGATGCGAGAGCAAGCCGCCGATGACGACGACGTAATCAAACTGCGCGACGTCCGGAAAGGCCGCCTGAACCGGTACGGCGATACCGCAGCTCGATTCGACGGTGGTGTCGCGCACGCCGATCGTCGTCCAGAGACAGCGCAACTGGCGGCTCTGATCGCTGCGGTCGGCAGCGTGACGTAACGCGTCGCAAAGGCCGCCGAGCGACAGGAGCGGAAAGCGCGGCCATAGCAGGATTCCGACGTTGAGCTCCGCGCCGGAACGCCCCTGAGGCGAGTCGGATGCCGTGGACAGCGAGTCAAGCCGGTCGACCAGTTCGTGAGCTGGCGGTGCTTGGGTCGGGGGATCGTCGGAGAAAACCATGGGCGGCGCGAATAAGCGGTGTCACGCCATTATAGGGCTGCCCGACCCGCATCGCCGCTGTCGCATTTCTTCTGTTTTCTGGCAAATCGGTGCAATGCCGCCGGTTTGTGTCCGCATAAATTTGTCTCGCCGGCGCAGACCAACGGGTGCGCGGTAGCAGGGCGGAGGCGACGGGACAATCCAGCAGATCGCCCTCGATGCAGACAACTATCGACGAGGTAATGCAATGACCAAGAGCAGGAGATTGGGTCGCCGTGCGACGGCCTTTGGCATTCTGGGGGCGCTGGCCGCCGTTTCCAGCGGAGCGGCGCAGGCCGACGAAACCGTGAACGTCGGCGAAGTTGCGCCGCTCACCGGTCCGGCTTCATATCTGGGCAAGGACACGGAGAACGGCGCAAGGCTCGCTGTCGAGGAGATCAACAAAAAGGGACTGGTGGTCGGTGGAAAGAAAGTCACGTTGGTGCTCGACGCCGAAGACGATGCTGGCGATCCGCGCCAGGCCACGCAGGTCGCGCAAAAGCTTGTCGACGACAAAGTCGCGGCGGTGGTCGGCCACATGAATTCGGGAACGACGATTCCCGCGTCCAAAATTTACAGTGACGCCGGTATCGTGCAGGTCTCGCCGTCGGCTACGAATCCGGCATACACGCAACAGGGCTTCAAGACCGCATACCGTGTGGTTGCGACCGATGCCCAGCAAGGGCCGACCCTCGCCGATTACGCGACGCGGACGCTGAAAGTCAGGACGGTTGCGATCGTCGACGACGCTACCGCATACGGGCAGGGTTTAGCCAACGAGTTCGAGAAGCGTGCGAAGGCGGACGGTCTTTCGGTGATTTCTCACGACGCGACCAACGACAAGGCCACCGACTTCCGCGCGATCCTCACCAAAATCAAGGGCGAGCATCCGGACATCGTCATGTATGGCGGTCTCGATGGAACGGGCGGCCCGTTCGCGAAGCAGGCAAAGCAGCTTGGCATGGCGCAGAAGATTCTCGCGGGCGACGGCCTGTGCGCGGACGACCTTGCGAAACTTGCCGGCGACGCAGCCGACGACGTGATCTGCTCGATTGCAGGCTCGCCGCTCGAGAAGATGCCGAAGGGCCCGGCCTTCACACAGCGCTACGAAAAGCGCTTTGGGACGCACCCTGTCTTGAACTCGCCATTCGCCTACGACGCGGTGTATGTCATCGCCGACGCGATGAAGCGTGCCGGTTCGACGGCTCCGGACAAGATTCTTGCCGCAATGCCGGCGACGAACTATGAAGGCGTGCTGGGTCAGACACAGTTCGACTCGAAGGGCGACCTGGTCCACGGGACCATTTCTCTCTACAAGTACGTCGGAGGAAAGCAAACCCTTCTCGACTACGTGAAGAACTGACTCGCCAAGGTCTGCCGGGAAGGCGAGGCGAAGCAGATGCTCGACGATCCGAAGGCGCGCGGCGTATCCGGGGGAGTAAATCGGGAACGCCAGTAAAAGCCGAACTCCCCCGAGAAACATTAAGTGCCGAGACAAAATGCCGCTGGTGCAGCTTCGCTCGACTGGCGCTAAAGACCATACTCAATCAATCTGAATATTCTTGCCTTCTTCCGAACGCATTTAGTTTCTATTCGTTCGATACATTATCTGGCGACATTACGCGCGTTTTTCTCCCCCCCAGTAATTTACCCCCCCCATTCGGAATAAAGCAGCCACCCGTCGTTCCGTTTGAAGTTTTCTAGCCGATTACGTAACATCCATATCGTTGTTTGAAGCATTACTGCTCGCGTTTCACCTCTCAGATCAAAACATAACAGGAAGTTGGCCATGTCCAAGGAAAAGGAGCCGGCAGTTCCCGGCACACGCAGGGCTTTCTTGAAGAACGTGGCGATTGCCGGTGTCGCCACCGGCCTGGGTTCCACGCTTGGCGACGCTGCCGCTCAAACGCAAACGATGATGCCGAGCGGAGTCGCTTTCAAACCTGCAACGCGCGCGACCATTGAAATTAACGCGGCCTACGCCAACTTTCTCTCGTTTGCAGACACTCAGGATTTCGAGGACGCTCAACGTGGCCGGATCGCCGCTTTGCCGGAGCCCGTTGTCATCCCCGGCAAGGGTGACTTTCCCGCCTGGAATCTCCAGCAGTTTGCTTTCCTGAGCGGCGGCCCGGAAAACAACGCCCCACCCACCGTTAATCCCAGCCTTTGGCGCAACGCCAAGCTGAACATGCATCACGGCCTCTTCGAAGTCGTGGATGGAATCTGGCAGGTGCGAGGCTACGATTTGTCGGTGATGAGCATCATTCGCGGCGAAACGGGATGGATCGTCGTCGACCCCTTCATCACGACGGAAGTTTCGTCTTACGTCTGGAAACAACTGGTCATACCGCATCTGGGCGATCGACCTATTTCCCATGTGATTTATACGCACAGCCACGCCGACCATTACGGCGGCGTGCGCGGCATCGTCTCGGAAGACGATCTTAAGTCGGGCAAGGTGAAGATCGTCGCGCCCACCGGCTTTATGGAAGCCGCGGTGGGCGAGAACGTCATTGCGGGAAATGCAATGGGGCGGCGCGCAACCTACATGTACGGCACGCTGCTGCCTCGCAGCGCGACGGGTAGCGTTGATGGCGGCCTCGGCAAAGCTTCTTCGGTGGGCACCATTACGCTCGCCGATCCCACCATCTTCGCCGAAAAAACCGGCCAGTCCCTGATCCTGGATGGTGTCGAGATCAACGTATTGATGGCGCCCGAGTCAGAAGCGCCATCTGAATTCATGTTTTATTTACCCAAATTCAAGGCGTTTTGCGCGGCGGAAGACGCCACGCATACGCTACATAATCTCTACACGCTACGCGGCGCCAAAGTGCGCGACGGGCTGCTCTGGTCAAAATATCTTCAGGAAGCGATCGACGCCTTCGGCGCAGACGTGCAGGTAATGTTCGCTTCGCATTACTGGCCGACCTGGGGAAATGAACGCATTGTTCAGTTCCTCGGCGCGCAACGCGATATGTACCGTTATCTGCACGACCAGACCATGCGGCTGGCGAACACCGGGTACACGCCGCTCGAAATCGGCGAGATGATCCGATTGCCCGACGCCCTGGCAAAGCACTGGTATTGCCGCAGTTACTACGGCACGGTTTATCACGACGCAGTTGCGCAATACAACCTGCGCCTCGGCTTCTTCGACGGTGTGCCCGCCAACCTGCACCGTCTGCCACCGGTCGAAAACGGCAAGCGCTATGTGGAGTACATGGGAGGTGCGGCAGCGGTGTTGCACAAGGCTCAGGCGTCCTTTGACAAAGGCGATTACCGGTTCGTCGCGGAAGTGGTGAATCATGTCGTGTTTGCCGATCCCCAAAACGTGGCGGCAAAACATCTTTTGGCGGATGCCTATGAGCAACTCGGTTATCAGTCGGAGTCCGCGCCTTGGCGGAATTTCTATCTGACGGGAGCGCAAGAGTTGCGCGGCGGCATCAGGAAATTGCCGGCGAGCAATCCGCAAAGTCCGGACACGATTCGCGCCATGCCGCTCGATATGTTTCTGGACTTTCTGGGAATTCGTTTGAATGGCGACCGGGCGGCGGGCAAGAAAGTCAGTTTCAACCTGATTCTTGACGACACGAAGGAAAGCTACGCAGTTGGCGTCGAAAACAGTGCGCTGCATTACTCGAAGGGACGAACATCGAACTCGGCGGATGCAACGCTCACCATGGCGCGTGCGGACCTGAACGACGTAATGCTGGGCACGATGACGATACAGAATCTGGTGATCGCCGGTAAGGCAAAGATAGACGGAGATAGTCAAAAGCTCGGGGACTTCGTCTCTTGGCTCGATAACTTCGAAGTCTTTTTCAATATCGTCACGCCATGAGGCGACCATGTGTGCGATCTGCGATTTCAAAGTCGAATTCAGCGTCAGTCACCCGCAGGCGCTGAAGGTTGCCGTAGCAACGCGCCAGGGCATCGAACAGGGCCTGTTGCGAGACAGCGCCACGCAAGGAGCACTGGCTAACGCCCGGCAGAAAATCATTGCGGTGGAGACGCTGAGCGAGTTTCAGGCTCACGTGGAAGCCGCCGTGCCGATCGAGCAATTGCTTGGCTTGCCCGATTTTTACGTGTTGTTGATCGAGAGCGACACATGGGGATTTTTCCATCCGACACCGGACGGATTCGATCCCGATGTCGTTCCCGATCTGCCCGATCTGACTGCCACGGACAATGCGAAACGCAGCGTCGTAATGATTACGGCGGAATGTGCCTTGAGAGCCTTGATCGAAGGAGCGCTCGACTTGCAACATTCGTTGGACGCGGGCCTCGTTGTGCTCGACGGACCTGAGCACGGTGAGACGATGCGCTCGCTGTTGCACCAGGTATTCGGCAAAACGGTCGCCGTGTCGTGACCCGTAGTCCGACCGAGGCGGGTCGAGGCTGGTCGAATCGCATATACGACAAACGCCATCAATAGCACGCACACGCGGCTGCGCAAGGTCGTGGAGAATCGCGGCCCTTTTCCGGGCTGCGAAGCCGCCAGCAAACCGCGGTATCCCGCCTTGCGCAATATCGCGAGCAGAACCGTCAGCCCACCGCCTCGATCGTTGCGATCGCTTTCTCCGCCGCCGGCGAAAGCGTTCGTTGCGCAAGATAAGCAATCGAATACTGCACCTTGAAATCCCGAAGGTCTTCGACGCGCAACTGCACGAGTGCGCCCGCCGCCAGTTCATCTTCCAATGCGCGGTTCGGCGCGATCAGGATGACGTCCTCATGGCGGGCAAGCTGCGTCAAGGCACGAAAATCGTTGCTCTCGACGCGCGTCGCCACGTCTTCGCCGGGGCGGCATCGAAGCAGGGTTCGCCAGCGCTCGTGTACCGCCACCGGCAGCGGCACAGAGGCGAGCCTCGCTTCGCGAATCTGCACCAGCTCGACGGGAGTGCCGCACAACGGATGATCGGGCCGCACGAAAAAGCCCATCGGTTCGGGCATCAGCGGGCGCACTGCCATTTCAACGGTTAGCGGCATCAAGCTGTTCGCGCTCAGCACGAAATCCAGTTGCTCCGATTGCAGTGCCGCGAACAGGACTTCGCTGTTGCTGACTTCCGCGTTGACGCGCAGATTGGGCCAGTTGCGCTGCATGACCCTGAGAACGCGCGAAAGCAGAATGGCGGCCGGAAACGGGCCGAGCCCAAAGCGCACGCTGCCCATTTCATGCTGTTGCACGAGCTGGAGGTCGCGTTCGAGGCAGCTTGTCTCGAACAGGATGCGTCTTGCCCGTTCCAGCACCATCCGTCCCGTCGACGTCAACGTCACGCCGCGGGCGCCGCGATCGAAGAGCGCCATGCCGGCCTCGTCCTCCAGTGTCTGAATGCTGCGTGTCAACGCAGGCTGCGTGAGGTTGACGCGCCGCGCCGCCGCGGCGAGCGTTCCTTCCTCCACCACGGCCACCAGATGTTCCAGTCGCTTAAGGTTCATGAATTAACCTTTTCTGCATGGCTCGAATAAAAAACTTTCATTTGAATTATATGTCGCGTGGGGATGAAATGGTGCCTGCGGTTCAAGAGCACAACGAAACATCAAAACGAAACATCAAAACGACCGGAGACCCCAAGCATGTCGTTTGTCCCCCCCGTTACCCCTGTTACCCCCGTTGCACCGTCCGAAAACGAGCGCGCCGAGCGCTTTGCCACGCCGTCGACCCTAGCGGCCCATCAGCAGGCCATCCGCGAGTTGCCGGTGGAGGACCATATGGACGAGGAGGAGGCGCGGCGCGGGTTCATCGGCACGGTGCCCGATGCCGAAGTGCGCGACGCGTACGGCAAGCTGGTATGGAGCGTGGCCGACTACGGTTTCCTGAGCGATCCCGTGGCTCCGGCAACCGCCCACCCGTCGTTGTGGCGTCAGGCGCGTCTTAACCTCATCCACGGTCTTTTCAAGGTCACCGAGCGCATCTATCAGGTGCGCGGCTTCGATCTGTCGAACATGACGATTATCGAAGGCGATTCGGGGCTCATCATCATCGACCCGCTGACCTGTCGCGAGACGGCTCAGGCAGCGCTCGACCTGTACCTGCAACACCGTCCGGAGAAACCCGTCGTCGCCGTGATCTACAGCCACAGCCACGCCGACCACTTCGGCGGCGTGAAGGGCGTGACGACCGAGGCCGACGTGCGCGCCGGCAAGGTGTCCGTGATCGCGCCGTTCGGCTTCATGGAAGAGGCGGTGTCGGAAAACGTCATGGCGGGAACGGTCATGTGGCGGCGCGCGCAGTTCCAGGGCGGCTCCACGCTCGCGCGCAACGCCTGTTGCCAGATCGACGCGGGGCTCGGCAAGACCGGCCCGAGAGGCACCGTCACGCTGATCGAGCCTACGCAACTGATTCGCGAGTTGACCGAGACGCACGTGATCGACGGCATCGAGATCGTGTTTCAGTTGACGCCCGAAAGCGAGGCGCCCGCCGAAATGCACTTTTTCTTTCCGCAATTGCGCGCGCTGAACCTGGCCGAGAACGGCACGCGCACACTGCACAATCTCTGCCCGCTGCGCGGCGCGCAGGTCCGCAACGCGAAATTGTGGTCGAACTACCTGAACGAGTCGCTCGAGCGCTACGCGCCGCATGCCGATGTCGTGTTCGCCCAGCACCATTGGCCCACGTGGGGCAATACGCGCCTCACCGCCTTCATCGAGCAGCAGCGCGATCTCTACAAATTCCTGCACGATCAGACCGTGCGCATGATGAATCACGGCCTCAGCGGCGTCGAGATCGCGGAACAGATGCGTCTGCCCGATAGTCTCGCGTCGCAATGGCACGCGCGCGGCTACTACGGCACCGTCTCGCACAACGTCAAGGCGATCTACCAGTTTTATCTCAGTTGGTACGACGGCAACCCCAGCAACCTGCATGCGTTGCCGCCGGAGATGTCGGGGCCGCGCTATGTCGAGTACATGGGAGGCGCGCAAGCGATGATCGAGCGCGCTCGCCGCGACTTCGAGCGCGGCGAATACCGCTGGGTCGCGCAGGTGATGAACCATTTGGTCTTTGCCGAACCCGGCAACCGCGACGCACGCGAACTGTGCGCGGCGGCGCTCGAACAGATGGGTTTTCAGGCCGAATCGGCGACGTGGCGCAACGCGTTCCTGCTCGGCGCGCGCGAACTGCGCGAGGGCCGCGCGAGCACCGCGGCGGTGAGCCCGCGCAGCGCCGACATGGTGTGCGCGATCAGCGACACGCTGTTCTTCGACTACCTCGCGATACGCGTGGACGGTCTCAAGGCCCAGCACATGCACAGCCGTTTCGCGTGGCATTTCACGGACACGGGCAAGCGCTATGCACTCAACCTCCAGCACGGCGCGCTGACGCACTCCGAAACGCCGCACGTCCTGCCCGCGCATGTGACGGTGTCGCTGTCCCGCGCCACGCTGAACCAGATCCTTCTGGCGCAGATCACGTTTGCGGACGCCATCGCGCAAGGGCATATCGTGCTCGAAGGCGAAGCGGCACGCTTTACGGCACTGCTGGCCACCCTGGACCGTTTCACTGGGGACTTCAATGTTGTAGAGCCGTGAACCAACGATCACGGCACGTTTGCGATTTTCAATAGCCATTTCATCTCGTCCGATCATGCGCGTTGCTCCTCCTGTTGTTCTCTCTGCCGCCGAGCGCGATGAACTCGTTGCACTGGTTTCGTCTTCCATCGGCAATGCGAAACTCGCCCAGCGCGCGCGAATCGTGCTGATGGCGGCCGACGGTGTCCAAAACAAACTGATCGCGCACGACCTCGGCATTGGCCGCATGCAGGTGGCGCGTTGGCGCGAACGGTACGTCCGTTCGCGCATGGCCGGGATCAAGGAGGAACTGCCGCGCGGCGCGCCGCCCGTCAAGGTCGACGTCGCGCGGCTCGTCTCGCTCACGACCGAGACGCCGGGCAACGGCGAAAAGGCCTGGAGCACGCGCAAGCTCGCGGCGGAACTGGGCGTGAGCGCGGCAAGCGTGTCGCGGCACTGGAAGGCAACCGGAATCGCGCCGCAGGGGACAAGCGCGCAGCGCGGCGACGGACTGCTGGAGTTGTACGGCCGGCACGTGGCGATCGTCGGGCTTTATATCGCGCCGCCGGAGCACGCGCTCGTCTTTGCGCTCGACGAGCGGATCGAGGCTCACCCCGCGGCCGACCTCGCGCGCGCGCCTGGCGTTGCGCGTCCGGTTCACGCGTGGCAGCGTCACCTGGCGACATCGCTGATTACGTCGCTGCGGGCTTTGATGAACGGCAGCGGCGGAACCTACCTCAACGTGCAGCGCCACGTATCGTGGCTCGGCTTCCTCGGCCAGCTCGAAACGAGGCTGGAGCCTGGCAAGCGTCTGCTGGTCGTCGCGGACAATCATCTGTCCCATCATCATCCGGCGGTTCAGCAGTGGCTCTGCGGCCGCGAGCATTTTCTGGTTCAGCTCGCGCCGAACGGCAGCGCGTGGCTGCGTCTGCTCCAAGGCTATCTGCGCGATGCGCAGTCCGGGCTGTGCGCGGGCGGCTTGCCCGAGCATATTGCCGAAGCGCTGTCGTTCATCGAAAAGCAGCGCGCCTCGCAGGGAGCGCGAGGGTTTCACTGGTTCATGAACGCCTACGGGGCGGAGGCGCTTCCTTTGGCGGGTTTCGGAAACGACGGCGCCGCTGACGAGAACCTTCAGCCGCCGACGTCGGCAGAGGCCGCCGCGCCGGCCGGCGCTCACGCGGCGAGCGAGACGGCGCCGCCCGATCGCGCCGTGCGGCCCGTTGCCAGCACCAAGCTGCTGCCTCCGCGCGGCACGCGGCGCATGATGTCGCGCGATGCCCTCATGACGCGCCTGCTCGAAGCGCGGCGCCATCGTTGCGTCGTGATCCAGGGGCAGGCCGGCAGCGGCAAGACAAGCACGATGGTCGCGTGGCGCAAGTCGCTCATCCTGATGGGCTTCGACGTGAGCTGGCTCTCGCTTTCGAGCGAGGACAACGAGCCGGCCCGGTTCTTCGACTGCCTGCTCGCGAGCATCGCCGAAGCCGACCCGTCCGTCGTGCGCGATGCCGCGTTGCTGGTTGCGCAGGGAAGCGACGATACGGCGATCGAGCACTGGGTCATCACGCTCGTGCAGGCGCTCGGCAAGCGTCAGCGCCACATCATGCTGATGATCGACGATCTGCATCACGTCAACGATCCGCGTATTTTCGAGGCGCTTCAATGGCTGCTCGACTATGCGCCGCCTCAGTTACATCTCGCGCTGTGCTCGCGCAGCGCGCTTGCGCTTTCGCTCGACCGGCTGCGATCGCAAGGCGTCGTGAGCGAGTTCGACATGCGCGACCTGCGCTTTAGCGAAGCGGAATCGGAGCGTTACCTGCGCGAGCAGCTCGGCTCGATCGAACCGCGCGACGCGGCCGCGCTGCATGCGCTGACCGACGGCTGGGTGGCCGGGCTACAGCTTTTCGCGGTGGACCTGCGCACGCGCCAGGGAAGCGACTACCCGGTCGTGAAGGTCCACGATCCGCGCACCTTCGCCAATTATTTCGAATGCGAAGTCCTGTTGCGGCTCGCGGCGGACGACCTGGACATGCTGACCCGCGTGGCCGTGTGCCATCGCTTCAGCGCTCCGCTCTGCGCGAGCGTCGTCGGGCGCGAAGAAGCGCTGGCCCGTATCCGGGCGCGGCTCGCGCAGCTCGAAGCCGACAACCTCTTCATCACGCAGGTGGGCAGTCACGACCGCGAGATCTGGTATCGCATTCATCCGCTGCTGCGCGAAACGTTGCTGACTCGTCTCGCGGAACGCGATGCCGAAGCGCTGCGTCGCGCGCACGCCGTGGCATGGCGCTGGTTCGAAGCGCACGGCCAGATCGACGATGCGGTGTTTCATGCCGTCAAGGCGGGCGATCCCGCCGCGGCGGCCGGCATGGTGGAGCGGTGCGCGCAGGCGCTGCTGGCCCAGGGCGAGCTGAACCAGTTGTCGGGCCTCTTGCGGATGCTGCCGCTCGAACTGGTCCAGAAGCGCTTCGCACTCCATATCGTGATGGCGTATGTCCATCTTTATTCGCGCAACTTCCAGGCGCTCGGGCGCAGCCTCGATCAGCTCGAAGCCACTTCGGATGCGCTCGACGAGCGCCAGCGCTATACGCTGTGCCTGCTGCGCGCCGGCCTCGCGCTCCAGCAGGACGACACCGACGCGGTCGTGGCCATGCTGCCCGCGTTGCGCGCAATACCGGCCGACGCCGACGATTTCGCCTGGAACGGCCGCGGCAACGTGCTCTCCTGGCTGCATATGTCGAGAGGCGAATACGACGAAGCGCGGGCCGTGCTCGACGACATGGGGCGGCGCGCGGGAGCGCCGCGCAGTAGCCTGCTGGGCCGTTGCATGGGCGCGCTGAGCCTTTCCATGGAAGGGCGCATCAGGGAGGCGGAGAAGATCATCCGCGAAGTGCTCGACGAGGCCGAGCGCCAGGGGCCGCCGTACGTGGGCGTTGCGTGCATGGCGGCGAGCCTGCTGGCCGACACGCTCTACGAACTCAACGACATCGAGGCGGCGTGCCAGTTGCTCGAGCCGCGCATCGGCATGCTCGAACGCGTTTCGCTGCCCGAGATCGTGATGCGCGCCTTCGTGGTGCTCTCCAACGCCCATTGGGCGGCGGGGCGGCGAGCGCAGGCTTGCGCCTGGCTCGACCGTCTCGAATCGTATGCGGGGCGCTACGGCCTCGACCGCGTGCTGGCGGAAGCGCTCGTGCTCCGCTTGCGCAGACATCTCGAGCAGGTGGAAACGGAGCGGGCCAATACCGTGGTCGAGCGCCTCGCCACGCTCGAAATGCGTTATGCGGGCGCGGGGCCGGACACGGCGGCGCGAATTCGCTTTGCCGCCGCCCGCGCATGCGTGGAAATGTGCCTGCACACGGGCGACTACGCGGGTCTCGTCGGCCGTCTCGAAGCGCTGGTTGCCGCCTCCGAGCAGAACGGCCGCGGCCGGCTCTCCACAACGCTCCGGCTTCAACTGGCCATGGCGCATCACGGCGTGGGCAATGAGCCTGCCGCGGAAAAAGCGTTCGTTCACGCGTTACGGCAGGGGCACGCGCTCGGCCTCATGCGCACGCTGCTCGACGTCGCGGCAAGCGCACCGGGCATGTTTGCCGCCCTGGCCAGCCAGACCGTATCCGATCCCGTGCTCGCGTTTTACGGCGAACGCCTGCGTGCCGCGCGGGCGACCGCGGTGGTCATGCCCGCCGCAAGGGCGGCGGCCGCCGTCGTGCCTGTCGACGCCCTGAGCGAGCGCGAACGCGAGATTCTTGCGCTGCTCGCGCAGGCTATGTCGAACAAGAAGATCGCCACGGTGCTCAACGTGTCGGCCGAGACCGTGAAGTGGCACCTGAAGAACATCTACCTGAAGCTGGGAGTGGGCGGGCGCGGCGGCGCGGCGGCGCGTTTTCGCGATCTCAACGCGAGTCACGCCGAGGCGCACATGGTTTCCTGATGTGTCGCCCCGGTCCCGCCGAGGCTGCCTTGCGACCTATGCATAAGCACTGCGGCTCTTGCCCCCCGCGTCGGGGAGGGGAGTGCCGCAGCCGGCCAGCGATGATGCGAACAACCGGGACGCCGTCCCGCCCAACCTTGTGACCCACCGCCATGGCGCGATTGACACGACACTACGCACACTGGCCCGAGGGCGTGCCCCATACGCTGCGGGCGCCCGAGTCCAACCTGTTCAGCTTCCTGGCTGCGAGCGCGGCGCGCTGCCCGGAGAAAACCGCAATCGATTACTACGGCGCGCAGATGAGCTACCGCACACTGCACGAAGCGGTGCTCAAGCTCGCCGGCTACATGCAGCAACGTCTTTCGGTGCGCAGCGGCGACCGCGTACTGCTGCTCATGCAGAACTGTCCGCATTTCGCCATCGCGTATTACGCGGTGCTGCGCTGCGGCGCGGTCGTCGTGCCCGCCAACCCCATGAGCACGGCCGCCGAAGTCGCCTATTACGCAGCCGACTCCGGTGCGCGCGTGGCCGTCACCACCCAGGATATGCTGCCGCGCCTCGCCCCGCTGCTGGATAGCGGCGCGCTCGCCGGGTGCGTGGTCGGCGCGTGTTCCGAATTTGCCGGCGAGCCGCGCGACGTGCCGTTCATGGAGATTCCCGCGTTCGTGCGCGAGCCGCGCCAGCGCCTCACGCAAGCCGGCGTACACGAATTCGCCGGCGCGCTCGCTGCCGGCATCGCACCCACGCCGCTTGCCGACGGCGCGGGACTGGCCGTGATCGGCTACACCTCGGGCACCACGGGCGAGCCCAAGGGCGCGATGCTCAGCCACCGCGCGTTTTCGTACGTGGTCAGCCAGCGCGTGCTGTGGTTCTCCGACGATCCCGAGAGAAGCGACCTCATTACCCTGCCGGTGAGCCACGTAGCGGGCATGTGCGCGCTGAATCAGGCGCTGGTCCAGGGCCGCACCATGGTCCTGCTCGCGCGCTGGGACGCCGCCGCCGTGCCGCGCCTCATCGAGCATCACCGCATCGGCTGCTGGGCCGCGGTCACACCCATGCTCGTCGAGCTGCTCGGGCGTCCGGAACTGGCGCAGCACGACGTTTCCTCGCTGCGGCGTCTGTACGGCGGCGCCACCGCGATGCCCGAAGCCGTCGCGCAGCAGATCGAACAGCGTCTCGGCGTGCCCTACATCGAGTGCTACGGCATGACCGAGACCTGCGGCAGCACGCACATGAATCCGCCGCAGGCGCCGCGCCAGCAGTGCGCGGGCATTCCGCAGATCAACGTCGATGCGCGGGTGATCGAGCCGGACGGCGGCGCCGAACTCGGCCCGAACCAGCCCGGCGAGCTGGTGATGCACAGCCCGACGCTGTTCGACGGCTACTGGGGCCGGCCCGACGCGAGCGAGGCGGCGTTCATCGAAATCGAGGGCAAGCGCTTCGTTCGCACCGGCGATATCGGCCACTACGACGAGGACGGCTACTTCTACATCACGGACCGGCTCAAGCGCATGATCAACGCGTCGGGCCTGAAGGTGTGGCCGGCGGAGATCGAGTCGCGCCTGCATGGACACCCGGCGGTGCAGGAAGCCTGCGTGATTTCGGCTCACGACTCGCACCGCGGCGAGACGGTCAAGGCGCTGGTGGTGCTGCGCGAAAAAGCGCGCGACACGCTCACGCCCGAAGCGCTGATGGAGTGGGCGCGCACCTGCATGGCGGCCTACAAGGTGCCGCGCCAGATCGAATTCGTGGAAAGCCTGCCGCGCTCGGCCGCCGGCAAGCTGCTCTGGCGCATCGTTCAGGACAATCAGAATCAGCTCGACAGCAAGGCAAATCTCGCATCACCGACAGAGCGCGGCTAAAGCGCCAAACCGGGCCGGCAGCGTGCCAGGCCCCATGGACAGGAGACGGCATTGAAGCAATTGAAGCAGTTTTACATCGACGGCGCGTGGGTCGAACCGTCGTCGCCCGACACGTACGTGGATATCGTCGATCCCGCCACGGAAGCTGTGGTCGGCACGCTGGCCATGGGCGGCCCCCAAGATGTCGAGCGCGCGGTCGCCGCCGCGCGCGCGGCGTTTCCCGCGTGGTCGCGCAGCAGCCGCGAAACCCGGCTCGCGCTGCTGGAACGCGTGGTGCAATGCTACAAGACGCGCATGGCGGACCTCGCCGCGGCAGTCACCGACGAGATGGGCGCGCCGTCATGGCTCAGCCGCGAGCTGCACGTGCCCGCCGGACTCGGCCAGATCGCGACGACCATCGCGGCGCTCAAGGACTTCGCGTTCGAGACGCGCCGGGGCTCGACCTCCATCGTGCGCGAACCGGTGGGCGTCGCGGCGCTGATCACGCCCTGGAACTGGCCGCTCAACCAGATCGCCGCCAAGGTGGCGCCCGCGCTTGCCGCGGGTTGTACCGTCGTCCTGAAGCCTTCGGAAGCCGCGCCGCTCGACGCGCACCTCTTCGCGGAAATTCTGCACGAGGCCGGTGTGCCGCGCGGCGTGTTCAACATGGTCTACGGCGACGGCGAGCGCGTGGGCGCGTCGTTGTCGAGCCATCGCCATGTCGACATGGTTTCGATTACCGGCTCCACACGCGCCGGCGTGGCCGTCGCCATCAACGCCGCGCCGAGCGTCAAGCGCGTGGCGCAGGAGTTGGGCGGCAAGTCGCCGAACCTCATTCTCGACGACGCCGATCTGTCCGCTGCGGTCTCCGCCGGCGTGGTGAGCTGCATGATGAACTCGGGGCAGACCTGCATCGCGCCGACGCGCATGCTGGTGCCGCGGCAACACTATGCGGCGGCGGTCGACATCGCGGCCGCCACCGCGTCCGCGCTGAGCGTCGGCGACCCGCGCGAAGCGGCGAACAAGCTGGGCCCGATGGCGAGCCGCGCCCAGTTCGAGCGGGTCCAGCAAATGATCGCGACCGGTGTGAGCGAAGGCGCACGGCTCGTCGCGGGCGGCCCGGGCCGACCCGAGGGCCTCGCGCGCGGCTTCTACGTCAAGCCCACGGTCTTCGCGGACGTCCACGCGGACATGACGATCGCGCGCGAAGAGATCTTCGGGCCGGTTCTCGTGATGCTTCCGTACGAGGACGAGGCGCACGGCATTGCGCTCGCGAACGACACCGATTACGGCCTTGCCGCCTATGTGTGGTCCGCCGACTCCGCGCGCGCCAAACGCGTGGCGGGCGAACTGCGCGCGGGCGCCGTGCTGATCAACGGCGCGCGCATGGACCTGAGCGCACCGTTCGGCGGCTACAAGGCGTCGGGCAACGGACGCGAGTTCGGCGAATACGGCATCGCGGAATTCCTCGAGTTCAAGTCGGTGGTGGGAGCCGCATAACGACCAGCGCCGTGAATGCGCCGTGAATATATGCGGCGCCCGCAAAACGATATGGAATGCTAAATGATGAATAACGGGAAAATGCCGTCGCCGCCGAGTGCGGGCGAGTTCGACTATATCGTCGTCGGCGCGGGGTCGGCGGGATGCGCCGTGGCGAGCCGGCTTGCCGAGGACGAGGGCGTGACGGTGGCGTTGCTGGAAGCGGGTCCGCACGATCACCACTACACCGTGTGGACACCCATCGGCATCGCGAAGACGGCGGGCCATCAAGGCGAGCGCAACTACGGCTATTACTCGGAGCCGCAGGACGCCATGGGCGGGCGGCGCTCGTGGCAGCCGCGCGGCCGCGGTCTTGGCGGCTCCTCGTCGATCAATGCGATGGTGTACATTCGCGGCCACCGCCGCGATTACGATCACTGGGCGACCCTGGGTTGCAATGGCTGGAATTACGAGGACGTCCTGCCGTATTTCCGCCGCAGCGAGTGCAACGAGCGTTACGCAGGCCGCGACGACAACCCGTGGCACGGCGGCACCGGCCCGTTATACGTGAGCGATCTGCGCACGCCGAACCCGTTTTCCCGGCGTTTTCTGGAAGCGGCGCAGCAGGCGGGCATCTGCCTGAACCCGGACTTCAACGGCGAGACGCAGGAAGGCGCCGGCCTCTTTCAGGTCACGCAGCACAACGGCGAACGCTGGAATGCGGCGCGCGCCTATCTTCATCGGGCCGACGCGAGCGACACCGGTTTGAACGGCGGCCGCAAAGGTCTTGCCGTGCTGACCGACACCCAGGTGCTGCGCATCGGCTTCGAAGGGCGTCGGGCAGTCGGCGTGACGGTCGTGCGCGGCGGCGTGGAGCAGACGCTGCGGGCGCGGCGCGAAGTGATCGTGAGCGGCGGAGCGTACAACTCGCCGCAGTTGCTGATGGCTTCGGGTATCGGGCCGGCCGCGCATCTGCGCAATCACGGCATCGACGTCGTTCACGATCTGCCGGGCGTGGGCGAAAACCTGCACGATCACCCGGACATCGTCATCAACAAACAGGTCGATTCGACCGATCTGTTCGGTTATTCGATGCGGGGCTTCGCACGAATGCTCGGCGAAATATTGCGCTACCGCAAGCACCGCACGGGCATGGTGGCTTCCAATATCGCCGAGGCGGGCGCTTTCGTGAAGAGTCGGCCTGACCTTTCCGAACCCGATCTGCAACTGCACTTCACGGCGGCGATGGTGGGCGAGCGCGGCGAAGGCAAGAAGAAGCCGCCGCACGGCTACTCGTGCCACGCCTGCGTGCTGCGCCCCCATAGCCGGGGCCACGTCAGGCTGCGGTCGGGCGACATGCGCGATGCGCCGGTCATCGACGCGCGTCTCTTGTCCGACGAGCGCGACATGGAAGGGCTCGTTGCCGGCGTGAAGCTGATCCGCAGACTCTTCGCGCAACCGGCGCTCGCCCTCGAGGGCGGACGCGAGATCGCGACGGAAGCGTTCGACGCCGACAACGCGAACGACGACGCGATCCGCGCCTACGTGCAAACGAGAGCCGAAACCGTGTTCCACCCGGTCGGCACTTGCCGCATGGGCGTGGACGGGATGGCCGTGGTCGATCCGCAGCTTCGGGTACGCGGCATGGAAGGCCTGCGCGTGGTGGACGCTTCGATCATGCCCACGGTGCCGGCCGGCAACACGAATGCGCCCGCCATCATGGTGGGCGAGAAAGCGGCGGACCTGATTCGCAACGCCGCGAAATAAAAGGGCGCTCGCGCGGCGGCCTTCGGTGCCCGGCGCCGCGAGGCGCATGCAGCGAAGCGCCGGGCGTGACAGTCCACAAAGGAGACGATATGAGCACGCAATACGAGCCGTTCAAGGCATGGCGCATCGCGCTGCTGATGCTGGCCTTTCTGATGGTTAACTTTTTCGACAAGGTGGTCATCGGCATGCTGGCCGTGCCCATCATGAACGACCTTGGGTTGACGCCCTTGCAGTTCGGCATCGTGAGCAGCAGTTTCTTCTGGCTGTTCGCCTTGGGCGGCATTGCCGGCGGCTTTATCGCCAACCGTATTTCCACCCGCGTCATCGCGCTCGTCCTGGCGCTCTCCTGGTCGCTGTGCCAGTTGCCGCTGGTCGTCTCTTCGTCGATGCTGGTGTTCATCGCTTCGCGCGTCGCGCTCGGTTTCACGGAAGGGCCCGCCTATCCGGTCGCCGTGCATGCGGTCTACAAATGGTTTCCGCCCAGCAAGCGGATCTTGCCCGTTTCGCTGTACGTGGCGGGCGGCAGCATCGGCTTGCTGGCCGCCGGCGTCATCGTTCCCCACGTGACGCGGCATTGGGGCTGGCGCGCGAATTTCATCATGCTGTGCATCATTGGCGTGATCTGGTCGGCGATATGGCTGGCTTACGGCAGGGAAGGCCGTCTCGACGAGTCCCCGGTCTCGCATGCGCCGCAGGCGCGCGTGGCTTATCGACGTCTGCTCACGGATCGCACGGTGCTCGGCAGCATGCTGCTCCAGTTCGCATCGTATTGGGGCGTTGCGCTCGGCTTTACATGGTTGCCCGTTTATTTTCAGAAGGGCTTGTCGTACGACGCGGTCGCTTCGGGGCGCTACTACGCGCTCGTGATGGCGGCGGCCGTGCCGGTGTCGCTTGGCCTGTCGTTCGTCGCACAGCGGCTGATCGGAGGAGGCGTGCGTTCCCGCTTCGCGCGCGGCTGGTACACGTCCGGCTGCCTTCTTGCGGCGGGTCTCGGTTACATGAGCATGCTCGACGGTCAAATGCCGCTTGCGCTGCGCCTTGCGATTCTGATCCTGACGTTCGGCTGCACGCCGATCGCTTATGGGCTGTGCCCGGCGTTGCTGGCCGAAGTCACCCCCGCGCCGCAACGAGGCGCGATTCTGGCGATAGGCAATTCGGTGGCATCGCTCGCCGGCGTGATCGCGCCCGTGGTGATGGGGCGGCTCGTGCAAGGCATGCCCGGCGCGCAAGGCTACGAAGCCGGCTTCGCGCTGTGCGGCGCGCTTGCGGTCGTGAGCAGCCTGATCGGCGCGGCGCTCATTCATCCGGGGCGAACGATGGAGCGCCTGCGCATCGCCGTGCCCGTTGCGCGGACCCTGGCCGGCGATTCGACGAAAACGATCGAACCTGCCGGGCAGCGCTGATTGCTCCGCGCGGTTCGAACGCGCTTCCGGCAGTTCCGCAGGTTCCGCAATGAAGCGGGCCTTGCCTGGTTTCCCAGGCAAGGCCCGTTTTCTTGTTTCGCGTCGTCGTTAAAGCGTGGGCCGCACGCAGGTGCGGCCCGATGTTCAGAACGAATGCCGCACGCCCAGCAGAACCGCCACCGTGCCTTGACCCGGCGCGACCAGTTGACCGTAAGTGACCGGCACGCGCATGGTGCCCATGTTGTTGACGCCGCCTACGTCCGCATACAAAACGGTGCGCTTCGAGACGTTGTAGTCGGCCGTGACGGCCCACGTGATCGACTTGTTCGAAGCGTTGTTCTTGTCGCGCAGATAGTAGGCGCCGCTCGTGACGTTGAGGGCGGGCGTGAACTGATAGCCCGCGCCGAGCGACCAGAGGTCGTAGTTCACGAGGTTCGAGCGGGCGGGGCTCTTGCCGTTGCTGTAAGCCCCCGATACGGAGAAGCTGCCGATCGTGTATTTTGCGCCGAAGTACAACTGCTGGTTGTTGTCGACGCCGGTGGGCGCCCCGGGCGCGACCGGCGACGGATTCGTGTCGTGCGCGTCGTACCAGGCCGCCGCGAGATTGAGACTGCCGTTCTGATACGAGAGCACGGCGGACTCGCGCGAACGCGCCGTCAGGCTGCCGGAGACGCCGCCGGGCGCATATTCGAGGGCGAGCTGCGCGCCCATGAAGCGGGGCGAGTGGTAGATGAGCGCGTTGCTGTCGAAGAGTGCGCCGATAGGCACGTTCGTGCTCGCGCCGGACCATCCCGCCTGGAAGTTCATCCCGGCCCATGTGGTCAGAACGCTGCCGAAATATTGCGCGCCGCGCACATCGGTATCGACCATGGCAATCGCGATGGGCGCGATCTGACGGCCGACGTCGAACGAGCCGAACGGCCCCGATACGCCCACGCGCGCGATCTGATTGAACAGCGCCACGGTTCCCGCCGTGTCGGGAAGGCCCAGCGCGCCCGTCCCGGTGTTGAACGCGCTTTGCAGCTTGAAGTTGAGGCGATAGCCCCCGCCGAGGTCTTCGGTCCCGAGCAGACCCCAGAAGCTCGAATAAATGCCGCCGTCCTTATAGCGGAACACCGATCCCATATTGGCTGCGGTTGGACTTAACGTGGCGGCCGATGTGTTCTGGTACATCAGACCCGCGTCGAGTGCGCCGAAGAGCGTGACCGAGCTTTGCGCATGCGCTCCTGCTGCCATGACTGCCAGTGCGGCGGCAGCAACTGACTTCAACTTCATAGCGTCTCCTGATTGTATTTCCGGCCACCTGTCGGGCAGCCCTTATGTTGGCGTCCGCCGACGGCATGAGATGCGCGGTTCGGCCTGGACACCGGTAAGGTGACGCGAAACGCCCGAATCGCTGCCCCCCAACGTGGGGGGCCGATTTCCTGTGGGATTAAGGCCCGTTCTGCATGCACGCAAACCTTTCGTCGATCGCGTCATCGGGTGGCGATCCATAACGCTGTTGCCTACCTGGGTAGGCTTAAGAACCCCCAACGGTGGGGGGCGTTGCCTGTCCAGGTGCTCCCCTACCATGCGTCGAATCTGGCAGACGCACCTGCGCCGCGTTTGCCCTCATTCTGGAGAGCTACGCATGGACTTTCGATCGGACCCGGGCCTCAGTGCGTTTCGCGAGGTGGTGCGCGATTTTCTGCGCAAGCATTTGCCGCCGGACCTGCCGCGCCGCACCGACGGCGTGCGGTCGCCGCGCGCGCAACTGGCGCAATGGCAACGCATCCTGAACGAGTACGGCTGGGGTGCGCCTTATTGGGCAAAAGAGCACGGCGGTACGGGCTGGAGCGTCGCGCAGCGCCTCATATTCGACGAAGAATGCTCGACCGCGGGCTCGCCTTCGCAGGACACCTTCGCGCAACGGCTCGTCGGTCCCGTGCTCAACCACTTCGCCACCGCCGAACAGAAAGCGGAGCACGTGCAGGCCATTCTTCGCGGCGAACGGATCTGGTGCCAGGGATTCTCCGAACCCGGCTCCGGCTCCGATCTCGCCTCGCTGCGCACGCAGGCCGTGCGCGAAGGCGACCATTATGTCGTGAACGGCCAGAAAATCTGGACGAGCTACGGTCACGAAGCCGACTGGATCTTCCTGCTCGTGCGCACCGATACCACCGTCAAGAAGCAGGCCGGCATCAGCTTCCTGCTCGTCGACATGAAATCGCCGGGCATCACGGTGCGCCCGATCATCAGCATCGACGGCTGTCATCATCTGAACGAAACGTTCTTCGACAACGTGCGCGTACCGGTGGGCAACCTGATCGGCGCGGAAGGCGACGGATGGAAGCTCACGAAATTCCTGCTCAACAACGAACATGCCTCCACGGCCGATCTGCCGTCGCTGATGCGGTTCCAGCGCAAACTGCGCAAGCTCGCGCGCGAAACGCGGTTTGCCGGCTCGCCGCTGATCGAGCGCGACGACGTTGCCTTGCGGCTTGCCGCGCTCGAAGCCGAGCTGCGGGCGATCACGGTGCTGGTGCAGCGCGTGGCGGCGCTGGAAGAGGACCATAGCCCTGCCGCGCATGCGATAGGGTCGATCCTCAAGGTGCGCGGCACGGAATTGCAACAGAAGATGAGCGCGTTTCTCGTCGAGTGCCTGGGCGACTACGGCGCGGTCGCATGGGCCGGCCCGAGAGGCGAAGGTGCCGGTGCGCAGCCGGTCCACGCGCTTCAGTCCGAAGCGCGAAGCATCGCGGCAGAAATGTTCTTCCGCCGCGCCACCACGATTTATGGCGGCACGAGCGAAGTCCAGCGCGGCATTGTCGCGAAGATGATGTTTCAGTTCTGAGGGATAGGCCCGAGATGAATTTCAACCTGAATGACGAGCAGAAGATGCTCGAAGACAGCGTGCGCCGTTTTGTCGACAAGGCCTACGCATTCGAAACACGCAGCGCCATCGTCAAGGCGGCCGAGGGCGGCAGCGCGGAAAACTGGCGCACGTTCGCCGAGAACGGCTGGCTCGCGGCCGCATTGCCGGAGGCGCACGGCGGACTGGGCGGCACCGTGCTCGACACGGCGCTGATCGCGCAGCAATTCGGGCGGGCGCTCGTGGTCGAGCCGTACCTCGGCTGCGCCGTGCTCGCGGCCCAGACGCTCGCCGCCGCGGGCACGCCGGACGTCAAGGACGCGCTGTTGTCGGCGCTCGCCGACGGTTCCGAGCGCGTCGCGCTCGCCTACAGCGAAGCGTCGTCGCGCGGAGACCCCGCCATCGTGCAGACGCTGGCGATTCGCGACAAGGACGGCTATCGCCTCGAAGGCGCCAAGACGCTCGTGCTCGGGGCGGCCCATGCCGACTGGTTCATCGTCTCGGCACGAATCGTGGACGACGGGCGCCAGGACGAGGGCATTTCGCTCTTTCTCGTGCCTGCCGGTTCGTCAGGGCCGGCGCAGCAGACGCTGCCGTTGCATGACGGCACGCAAGCCGCCGAATTGACGTTCGCGCAGTTTGCCGTGCCCGCGAGTGCGTTGCTCGGCGAGCGCGGAGCCGGCCTCGATGCGCTGCGTTTTGGCTTGTCGCATGGCATGACGGCGTTGTGCGCCGAGCTTGTCGGCGCGATGGAACGCGCGATCGAAATCACGGCGGAATATCTCAAGGTGCGCAAGCAGTTCGGCGTGCCGATCGCGAGCTTCCAGGCGCTTCAGCATCGCATGGCCGATATGGCGGCGGAACTGGAGCTTTCGCGCTCCATGCTGTACGCGATGCTCGCGGCGCTCGAATGCGAGTCGGGGAAGGCGCAGCAACTGACGCTCTCGCAAGGCAAGGCGTTCATCGGGCGCGCGGCGAAATGGGTTTGCGCCCAGGCCATTCAGTTGCATGGCGGCATCGGCATGACGGAGGAGTACGCCGTCGGGCACTACTTCAAGCGCGCCGTGGTGGCCGACATTCTGTTCGGCACCAGCGATCAGCACGAGGCGGCGAACGCAGCGGCGCTTCAGCACGCGCTGGGCGCGCAGACCGAACTGGTTTGAACCGGCGCGCGGGTGCGCGCGCGATGGCGCCGCCACGGCGGCCTCAACGGCTAAAGGAGCAGACAGATGAAAGTATTGGTGGCGGTAAAACGCGTGGTGGATTTCAACGTGAAGGTGCGGGTCAAGCCGGACGGCTCCGGCGTCGATCTCGCCAACGTGAAGATGAGCATCAATCCGTTCGACGAGATCGCGGTCGAGGAGGCGGTGCGGCTGCGGGAGAAGGGCGCGGCCAGCGAGGTGGTTGCCGTGTCGTGCGGCGTGGCCGCGTGCCAGGAAACGCTGCGCACGGCGATGGCGATCGGTGCGGATCGGGGCATCCTCGTTCAGTCCGACGAGGAATTGCAACCGCTGGCGGTCGCTCGCCTGCTTAAGGCGATCATCGACAAGGAGCAGCCGCAGCTCGTGATCCTCGGCAAGCAGGCCATCGACAACGACTGCAACCAGACCGGGCAGATGGTCGCCGCGCTGGCGGGCCTCGCGCAGTCCACGTTCGCCAGCAAGGTCGAAATCGCGGACGGTCACGCGATCGTGACGCGCGAGATCGACGGCGGCCTCGAAACGCTGAAGCTCGCGCTGCCCGCGGTGATCACGACCGATCTGCGTTTGAACGAGCCGCGCTACGCGACGCTGCCCAACATCATGAAGGCGAAGAAGAAGCCGCTCGAAACGGTGACGCCGCAGGAACTGGCGGTGGACGTGACGCCGCGGCTCAAGACGCTGAAGACGGTCGAGCCCGCCGGGCGCAGCGCCGGCGTGAAAGTCCCCGATGTCGCGACGCTGGTTGCGAAGCTCAAGAACGAAGCAAAGGTTATCTGAGGAGAACTCCATGACTGAACGGATCAATGTGCTGGTCGTGGCCGAGCACGACCATGTCTCGATCAAGGGCGCGACGCTCAGCACGGTGGCGGCCGCGCGCCAGTGCGGCGGCGAGGTTCACGTGCTGGTGGCGGGCAATGCGTCGTCGGCGGCGGCCGCCGCGGCAGCGCGGATCGAAGGCGTCACGCGCGTGCTGCACGCCGACGCGCCGCAGCTTGCCGAGGGCCTCGCGGAGAATCTGGCGGCGCAGGTCGTGGCGCTCGCGCCCGCCTATGCCGCTATTTTCTTCGCGGCCACGAGCAGCGGCAAGAACGTCGCGCCCCGCGTGGCCGCGCTGCTCGACGTCGCCCAGGTCTCGGACATCACGCGCGTGGTCGGCGCCGATACGTTCGAGCGGCCCATCTATGCCGGCAACGCGATCGTGACCGTGCAGAGCAGCGATGCCGTCAAGGTGGTCACCGTACGCGCCACGGCGTTCGACGGCGTGGCGGCGCAAGGCGGCGCGGCGGAGGTCGTCGGGATCGACGCCGTGCCGGATAGCGGCCTCTCCGCTTTCGTCGAGCGTGTCGTGGCGCAGAGCGACCGGCCGGAGCTTGCCGACGCGCAAATCGTCGTGAGCGGCGGCCGCGCGCTCGGCAGCAGCGAGCGCTTCGCCGAAGTCCTGACGCCGCTCGCCGACAAGCTGGGCGCGGCGCTCGGTGCCTCGCGCGCCGCCGTCGATGCGGGCTTCGCGCCCAACGACTGGCAGGTGGGGCAGACGGGCAAGATCGTCGCGCCGCAACTGTATGTGGCCTGCGGCATCTCGGGGGCGATCCAGCATCTGGCGGGCATGAAGGATTCGAAGGTGATCGTGGCGATCAACAAGGACCCCGAAGCACCGATCTTCAGCGTGGCCGACTACGGCCTCGAAGCGGACCTCTTCGAAGTCGTGCCGGAGTTGACCGCGGCACTCTGACGTAACGCCTGACCCGGCGCGCATGGATACCTCGTTATCCATGCGCGTTCTGCTTTTTGCGCGGCGCGAAGCTGCGCCGCCACGGCGACAAGGAGGCGAGGCGGCGAGGCGGCGAGGCGACGAGGCGACGAGGCGACGAGGCGACGAGGCGGCGTTGGCGGGAAGGGAAGAACCAGGATGCGCAGCGAACCGCGCCAGGACTCGATGCAGGCGCCGGACTGGCGCCTGCGGTGAGGATCAGCGAATCGCGCCCGACTCGCGCAGGCGGGCAACGCCGAGCGCATCGTAGCCGGCCGCGAGCAGCACTTCGTCCGTGTGTTCGCCGAGCATCGGTGCGCGGCGATGCACGCCGCCGGGGGTGCTGCTCATCTTGATCGGCACGCCGGCGATCTTGACCCGCGTGCTCGAGCCGGGCTGCTCGACGTCCACGAGCATGTCGCGCACGCGGTAGTGCGGATCGCCGAAGATTTCCGCCGACGTGTAGACCGGCCCGAACGGAACGCGGCCGCCGAAGCATTCGGCAAGCTCGGCCTTGGTCCGCACCGAAGTGAATGCCTCGATGATTTCCACCACCTGCTGCGTGTGCTTCACGCGCGCGGCGTTCGTGGCGAAGCGGGCGTCGGCGATCAATTCGGGCTGGCCGATCGCATGGGCGAGCTTTTCCCAGAAGCCGTCGTGCGCGACCGCGATCGACACCCAGCCGTCGCGCGCCTGAAACAGCCCGAACGGGCAAAGCAGCGGATGACGGTTGCCTTCCGGCGTCGGCACGGCGCCCGTGTACGAGGTCTGATAGACGATGCGCTCGCACATGGCCAGCACGCAGTCGGTCATGGCGACGTCGACGAATTGCCCCTCGCCGGTCTCGCGCGCCCGCAGCACGGCGGCCAGCAAACCGATGCAGAGCATGAGCGCCGGCACGGTGTCGCCCACGCCGGGGCCGATCTTCATGGGCGTTTCGCGGTCGGGCCCGGTGATGCCCATCATGCCGCCCATCGCCTGGGAGACGACGTCGTAAGCGGGCCACTCGGCATAGGGGCTTTCGCCGCTGCGCGGATCGCCGAAGCCGCGCACCGCGCCGTAGACGAGCCGGGGGTTGAGTTCGCGCAGGTCTTCCCACGCGAGGCCGAGCCGCTCCATCACGCCGGAGCGGAAGTTCTCGACCACGATATCGGCCTGCGCGATCAGCTTGCGCACGACGTCGAGTCCCTGAGCCGTTTTCAGATCGACGGCAATCGAGCGCTTGTTGCGGTTCACGCTCTGAAAATAGCCGCCGAAATCGCGCAGCGTGTCGTCTTCGCAGTAAGGGCCGTTGGCGCGCGTGCCGTCGCCGCTCAGGCCTTCGATCTTGATGACGTCGGCGCCATGATCCGCGAGGATCTGCGTGCAGAACGGGCCGGCCAGCATTTGCGTGAGATCGACGACGCGTATGCCGCTGAGCGCTCCGCCGGACTGCTGCGCCGTGGTGGTGGAAGTCTCCATGTTCTTCTCCTGTGCCTCGTGAAAGCCGCCTACGCAGCGGCCTTGCCGAGCAGGGCGTCGGAGATGATGCGCATCTGGATTTCGGACGTCCCCTCGAAGATCTTCGTGAGGCGGGCGTCGCGCCAGTAGCGCTCCGCGGCGAAATGCGTGGTGTAGCCCGCACCGCCGTGAATCTGCAACCCTTCGCTCGTCACGCGCTCGGACATTTCGCTTGCGAAGAGTTTCACCATCGCGGCTTCGGTGTCGCAGCGCTTGCCCGCGTCGATCTGTTCGCACACCGAATAAAGCAGCGCGCGCGACGCCTCGATTTGCGTGGCCATGTCGGCGATCTTGAAGCGGATGGCCTGGAAGTGCCCGATGGGGTGGCCGAACTGCGCGCGGTCGTGCGCATACTTCATCGAGTCTTCGAGACTGCCCTGAGCGAGGCCGATGGAGCGCGCGGCCGTATGCGCACGCGCGGTTTCGAGACCGGCCGTGGCGAGATAGAACGCCTTGCCTTCCTCTCCGACCATGCTCGAAGCGGGAACCCGGCAGCCGTCGAACGCGAGTTCCCACGTGGTCCAGCCGTGATAGCCGATCTTCGGAATCGGGCTGCCCGCGACGTTGGCGGGCAGCTCGCCGCGCGGCTTTTCGACCATGAAAGCGGAAAGCCCGCGGTGACGCGCCTTGGGATCGATCTCCGGATCGGTGCGCGCGATCACGAGAATGAAGTCGGCTTCGTCGGCGAACGTACACCAGTACTTGCTGCCGGTAATGAGCCAATCGTCGCCGTCGCGCACCGCGCGGCACGAAATGTTGGCGACGTCCGAGCCCGCGTTCGGCTCGGAAAGCGAGAAGGCGCCGAGGAATTCGCCGCGCGCCATGCGAGGCAGATAGTCCGCCTTCTTTTCGGGGCTGAGGCTCTTGAGCGCGCCGATCAAGCCGTTGCCGCGCGCGATCAGGCTCGCCACGCTCATCCAGCCGCGCGAAAGCTGTTCGGCGACGAGGCAGTACTCGTACGCGCCGAGGCCGAGGCCGCCGTACTCCTCGGGAATCAGGATGCCGAAGTAACCGAGTTCGGCCATTTCGTCGATCAGCTCGCGCGGAATCTTGCCCTTCTCGGGGTCGAGCTTGTTGGCGAGAGGAAGCACGCGCTCCATCGTGAACTGGCGCGCCGACTCCTGAATCATGCGGCGTTCGTCGGTGAGTCTCTGCATGGGGGCTCCTTGAGTTCGGTCCATGTTTCCAAGATGCGCGTTGGCGCGACTATGTACGGACATATTAGCAGTGCGCTTGATCGGAAAAAGCAGAGATTCGGGGGGTGTTAAGTTCAAATAAGAGCTTAAAATCGCGGAAAAATGCGCAATAAGTCCGCATCTTCGAAAACGGTTGACGCCGTGCGGTGTTTTCGTGAATATGTACGGACATATCGCCGACGCGCGGGAAAGCGCAGCGAAACGGAGGAAGGATGGTCAAGAACCGCAGCGGCAATTTTTTCGAGGATTTCCGCGTGGGCATGAAGCTATGCCATGCCACGCCGCGCACGCTTACCGAAGGAGACCGGAGTCTCTACATCGGGTTGACGGGAAGCCGCGCCGTGATCGGCACGGCTACGACGAACGCGCTTCAGTTGGGCTTCGACGTGCGGCCCCTTGAAGATTTGCTGGTATTCAACACGGCGTTCGGCAAAACGGTGCCCGACATCTCGCTCAATGCCGTTGCGAATCTCGGCTATGCCGACGTGCGCTTTCTCGCCCCCGTCTATCCCGGCGACACGCTCACCGTGGAAACCGAGGTGATCGGCTTGAAGGAGAACACGAGCCGCAGGAGCGGCATCGTGTACGTGCGCTCCACGGCCAGGAACCAGCTTGGCGAAGCCGTGCTCACCTGGGTGCGCTGGGTGATGGTCCACAAGCGCGACGCGCAGGCCGACTGCGCGCAAGCCCATGTGCCGGCGCTGCCGGCTTCGGTGGAAGCGGGGTGCCTGCCGCGTCATCCTTTCGGCCCGAATGTCGCGCAGATCACCGCGCTCACGGGCGTCGCCGATTTGTGGGAGGACTACGCCGTTGGCGAACGCATCGATCACCCCGGCGCGATGGCGGTCAACGACAGCGATCACAGCATCGCCACGCGGCTGTACCAGAACACGGCGAAGGCGCACTTCGACGCGCGCGCGGCATCCGCCAACGAAGGGCGCCGCCTGGTCTACGGCGGCCATGTGATGTCGATCTGCAAGGCGCTCGCGTACGACGGGATCGAAAACGCCCTGACGATGCTGGCCATCAACGCGGGCACCCACGTCAATCCCACGCTGGCCGGCGACACCCTCGTTTGCGCAACCACGGTGACCGGCAAGTTCGAATTCGGCGACGACCACGTGGGCGCGCTGCGCTTGCGCATGATCGCGGCGAAGAACGTGGATGTCGCCTCGATCGTTTTTCCCGCCGCCGACGCGGGTCGCCCCGTTCATTCGTCCGACGTCGTGCTCGATCTCGACTATACGATCGCAATGCCCAGGAAATCTGCAACACGGAGCCAGTCATGACTGTCCACACGCATCCGAAAAACGCCCTTTTCTCGGGCGAAAAACCGTTTCCCGCCTTGCCCGCCTGCGAGCACTTCGCCGGCAGCGAAAAGCTGATCGCCAAGGCGTTTGGCCTGCAAGCCGAATACGGGCCGGTTTTCGACATCACCTGCGACTGCGAAGACGGCGCGGCGGCCGGCCAGGAGCGCGAGCACGCGCAGATGGTGGCGCGCATGATCAACTCGGAACTCAACCGCTTCGGCCGCGCGGGCGCGCGCATTCACGATCCGTCGCACCCTGCGTGGCGCCAGGACGTGGAGATCATCGTCGGCGAGGCGGGGCAGCGCGTCGCCTACATCACGATCCCGAAAGCAACCACGGCGGTGCAGGTCGCCGAGGTGATCGAGCATATTCAGGCGGTCGCGCGAAAGCGCGGCGTCGATCATGCCGTCCCGGTTCATGTCCTGATCGAAACGCACGGCGCGCTGCGCGAGGTCTTTGCAATCGCGGCGTTGCCGCATATCGAAGTGCTCGACTTCGGCCTCATGGATTTCGTGAGCGGCCACCACGGCGCGATTCCCGCCGCGGCAATGCGCAGCCCGGGGCAGTTCGAGCACGCGCTGCTGGCGCGCGCCAAGGCCGACGTGGTGGCGGCGGCGCTCGCCAACGGTATCGTCCCGGCGCACAACGTCTGCCTGAATCTCAAGGACGCCGCCGTGATTGGCGCCGACGCGGGCCGGGCGCGCAACGAGTTTGGCTTTTTGCGCATGTGGAGCATCTATCCGGCGCAGATCCAGCCGATCGTCAACGCCATGCGGCCGGATTTCGAGGAGGTGGCCGACGCTGCCGCGATTCTCGTCGCGGCGCAGGACGCCGCCTGGGGGCCGATCCAGTACGAGGGCGAACTGCACGACCGCGCCACTTACCGGTACTTCTGGAGCGTGCTGGAAAAGGCGAAGGTGACGGGCATGCCGTTGCCCGCCGAAGCCGAGCAGCGCTTTTTCGCGGGCTGAGCCTGAGCCGGCCGCGCATTCGCTGCGCGGCGCTCCGGCCTCGGCGCGCCTCGACATTGATGCTTTTCGGCTGTGTGAGCGTGCGATCGGGCGATTCGCCGGCGCGGCGTAATCGGTTCGACGCACACCTCGATCATCTCGATACTAAAAAGGGGAACGCCAATGAGATCAGCGACGCTGCTGTTGCTCTTCGTGCTTAGTTTCGGCGCATTTGCCCAGGACAAGCCCAACATTGTCTTCATCCTGATGGACAACCTGGGCTACGGCGAACTGGGCGTGTATGGCGGAGGCGAACTTCGTGGCGCTCCCACGCCCCGCATCGACCAATTGGCGGCCGAGGGCATGCGCCTGACCAATTTCAACGTCGAAGCGCAATGCACGCCCAGTCGCTCGGCGATCATGACGGGACGGTTCGCGATTCGCTCGGGCACGCATTCGGTGCCGCTGCCCGGTTCTCCGGAGGGGCTCACCCAATGGGAAGTCACGATCGCCAGGCTCCTTTCGGGCGTCGGGTACGCAACCGGCCATTTCGGTAAATGGCATCTTGGCAGCGAGCAGGGCCGCTTGCCGACCGATCAGGGATTCGATGAATGGTACGGCATTCCGCGCACGACCGATGAGGCGATGTATCCGTCGCAGGCAGGGGCGAAGGCGGCCGGGTCCGTCAGGTTCATGCACGTCATGGAAGGGCGCAAGGGCCAGAGGAGCCGCGAGCTGGGCGTGTACGACCTGCAAGAGCGCCGTTTGATCGACGGTGAAATTACCCGGCGAACCATTGATTTCATGCAGCGCAGCGTTGCGGCGGGCAAGCCGTTCTACGCATACGTGCCGTACACCCAGGTTCACTTCCCGTCATTGCCCAATCCGAAATTCGAAGGTGTTTCCGGGCACGGCGAATTTGCGGACAGCCGAATGGAGATGGATGCCAACGTCGGTCAGATACTGGACGCCATT
Organism: Paraburkholderia sp. J41; assembly: GCF_905220235.1. NCBI lineage: Bacteria > Pseudomonadati > Pseudomonadota > Betaproteobacteria > Burkholderiales > Burkholderiaceae > Paraburkholderia > Paraburkholderia sp. J41. The sequence continues at coordinate 129,361 of NZ_CAJMZE010000006.1, forward strand.
GACGCGCTACAGATCAAGGGCAACACCATCGTTGTTTTCACGAGCGACAACGGGCCGGACCCGACGTTTCCCTCCAATGGGTCGGCCGGGCCGTGGCACGGCTATTACTTTACCCACATGGAGGGTTCGCTTCGCGTGCCGTTCATCATCCGTTGGCCGGGCCATATTCCCGCTGGGCGCGTGAGCAACGAGATCGTTCACGAAGTCGATACCTTCACCACCTTTGCGCACATTGCCGGCGCGAAGATTCCCACGGACCGGCCGATCGACGGAACGGACCAGTTGGATTTCCTCTCGGGCAAGACCCGCAGTTCCGCCCGCGAGGGATTCCCGGTTTTCGTTGCAGACCGTCTTGAAGCGGTGAAGTGGCATGACTACAAGATGGCTTTTTACGGCGACGAGCGCGATTGGTGGACGCCGCCCACACAGTTGGGTGTGCCGAAGATTTTCGATCTTCTGAACGACCCCACGGAAGAGTATGGCAAAACGCTCACGCCGGACGGTTGGACCGCGGGGCCGATGATGAAGATCGTCAGTGATTTCCGGTCGAGCGTGAAAAAGTACCCGTTGATCCCGCCGGGCGCACCGGACCCCTATAAGCCGGCAAAGGAAAAATGATGCGCGTTCTCGTGCTCGCTGCCATGCTGGTCACGTCGGTTGCCGTCGCGGACGAAGGCGGCACCAGTTTCTGGCTCCCCGGCAATTTCAGCAGCCTGGCGGCTGTTCCGACCGACCCCGGATGGGCGCTGCCGGTCATCAATTACTACAGCTCGGCGAATGCGGGAGCGGACCGTACTTTCATCCGCGGGGATCGCGTGAGCGCCGGCGTTAGGGCGCAAGGCGACTTCCTTTTCCTTTCGCCGACCTACACCTTCGCCACGCCGCTGGCCGGCGCGCAGGCTTCAATCAGCGTGACAAGCGCAATCGGTTACGTCAACGCAAGCGCCGACGCATCGTTGAGATCGCCGAACGGGGCGGCCGTGGCCGGTAGTCAGTCGGACTCGCGCATGGGGTTCAGCGACCTTTACCCGACCGCGACGCTCAAGTGGAACCATGGCGTCCACAATTTCATGACGTACGCCGCCGCCGAAGTGCCGGTGGGGACTTACGACAAGACCCGGCTCGCCAATATCGGATTGAACCACTGGGCGATCGACGGGGGCGTGGGCTACACCTATTTCAACGAGAAATCGGGCAACGAATTCTCGTCGGTGCTCGGTCTCACCTACAACTTTGAAAATCACGCCACGCATTACCGTAATGGCAACGACCTTCACCTCGACCTCGCGGCATCCCACTTCTTTTTGCCCACGTTTCATGCGGGGCTGGTCGGATATTTCTACCAGCAGTTGACGGGCGACAGCGGCAGCGGCGCGATATTGGGCGATTTCAAATCCAGAGTGGCGGGAATCGGGCCTCAGGCAGGCTGGTTCTTCAACGTGGGTAAAAGAAAGTGGTACGCAAACATACGTGGCTATTACGAGTTCGCGGCACAGAATCGACCCTACGGCTGGAACCTCTGGCTCACGCTGGCGATTCCTCTGTCCGAGCCTGCTGCGCCGTAAGCAAACGTCGCAAAGGTCTTAGCGATTGTTCATAGCCCAGGAAAGCGGATGAAAGTCTTGACTCGCTGGAGGTTCATCGGCGCCGTTGCCGCCTGCGCCGTCGTGCTTGGCTGCGTGTATGCGGCTCGCGGCGAACACGTCGCGCCCAGGCCGCTCACGCTCGGAAACGGCATCTCCGGACCTCGGAACATGGTCTGGATACCGGGCGGCAAATTCGTGATGGGCAGCAGCAGTCGGCATGCCCAACGCAACGAAGGGCCGCCTCATGAGGTGAAACTGAGCGGCTACTGGGTCGATCGCTATGACGTGACCAATGCCGATTTCGCGAAGTTCGTCGCGGCAACGGGATATGTCACGACTGCCGAACGCAAGCCGCGCTGGGAAGACCTGAAGGTGCAACTGCCGGCTGGCACGCCACGGCCCGACGATAGCGTGCTCGTGCCGGGCGCGCTCGTGTTTCAGGGGACGGACGCGCCGGTTCCGTTGAACGACTACTCGAGGTGGTGGAGGTACATGCCGGGCGCCGACTGGCGTCATCCGACGGGGCCGGACAGCAGTATCGCAGGCAAGGAAAATCATCCGGTCGTACAGGTTTCCTATGAGGACGCGCAGGCGTACGCACGGTGGGCTCATAAGCGTCTGTTGAGCGAGGCAGAATGGGAGTACGCGGCGCGAGGCGGACTTGAACAGGCCGACTACGCATGGGGTGCGGATTTCGCGCCCAACGGCAAGAAGATGGCGAACACCTGGGACGATGCGGCCCGGCCGTTCCCGGTTTCCGCAGCGGATGTTTCGGGCGAGAAAGTCCACGTGGGTACTTCGCCCGTCGGTCAATACGCGCCGAATGGCTATGGTCTTTACGACATGGCCGGCAACGTATGGCAATGGGTTGCCGACTGGTATCGCGCGGATGCCTTTCGTATCGAAGCGGCGTCGCCGGGCACTGTCGAAGATCCGCGCGGACCGGCAACCAGTTGGGACCCGGAGAGCGCCGTGACCACGGCGCCGTCGCGAGTGACCCGGGGCGGCTCGTTTCTATGCAGCGAGACCTATTGCATGAGTTACCGGACCAGCGCCCGGCGCGGCACGGACCCCGCAAACAGCATGTCGCATCTGGGCTTCCGTCTGGCGATGGACGAAAGCCAATGGGAGGCGCGGCGCGACGGCGCGCATTGACGTTGCCGGTCGCGCATCGAACAGGCGAAGAGAGAACGTCTCGCGAGGTTTCGCCGTGCGATCGTTCCGGGCTGCCCCACCGGTTTATCGGCAGCCCGCAGCCCTCACGTACAATCGTTCTCTGCGAAGCGGCGCCCACGCGCTACCGTAACGACGATGCAGCAACCCATGAGCGCGAACCCCAAAGATAACCCGATCAATCCGCCGTTGCCGACCACCCGGTACGCCGCACTCGCGCAAGCGCTGGTGAAAGCCATTTCCGGCGGGCGCTATGCGGTGGGGAGCTTGCTGCCGACGGAACCGGAACTGGCCGAGTTGTACAGCGTAAGCCGTCACACGGTGCGGGCGGCGCTCAAGATGCTTCAGGATCTGGGGTACATTTCGCGCAGGAAGTCGGTCGGTACGATCGTCGAGAGCGCCAATCCGCGAACGGCTTTCACCCAGTCGTTCGAAACCCCCGAAGACCTGATGAGGGTGGCGGCAACCGAAGTGCGCTCGATCGAGACGGCCACGCCGGTCAAGCTCGATCGCGCGCTGGCGCGGACCTTGGAGGCGCCGCCGGGAAGTCACTGGATACGGCTTTCGGGGTTGCGCGTTGAGGCGGGAAAGCGCGGGGCGCCGCTCGCGTGGGCCGACATTTATATCGACGCCGCGTTTGCGCATTTGATCGACGAAATTCGCAGCCGCCCAGGCGAACTCGTGAGCGCGATGATCGAGCGCGAGAGCGGACAGCCGTTCGACGAAATCAGGCAGATCGTGAGGGGCGTGCTGATCGACGCCGCGCTCGCCAGGCGGCTGAAGGTGGAACCCGCCTCGGCGGGGCTGCGGCTCGTCCGGCACTATCGTCGTCAGGACGGCCGCATCCTGGAGATTTCCGATACGCGCTATCCGGCCGACCGCGTATCCGTATCGTTTCAACTCAAGCGCGGCCGGCTGCCCGGCTGAGCCCGGGCCGGCCGCTCCATGGCTGCGTCTACGTCGCGGGCCGTCTGTGCAGCGGCCACAGCACCTTCATGGCCTCGCCATCGGCGCGATTGGTGTAGCAACTGTTGATGACCGCGGGCGGAGCCATCGTTCCGGATTCGTCGGCGGGCAGCCGTCCGTTGCGCTCGACGCGACCCACCGCGAAGCGCGTTTGCATCGCCGTATTCGCGAGCAGGCCCAGCAGCTCGGTCAGGTGCGTGCAGCCGCTCACTCCGCCAACCACCGCCTTGATCTGCTTGCGAAAGCCCGCGCCGATCTGCATGCCTTTGAGCCCCGCATAAGCCGACTCGATGTCCACGCAGTACACGGTCGGACCCGCCTCGATATGCGCCTTCACGTCCTGAATCACCATTTTCGTGTCCAGCGTCATGACGATGCGCATGTGATGAATCGGCTCGCCGGCGGGCACGCGCTTGAAGAGGAGATCGGTGTCGACCGGGGTGATGTCGCGCAGTTCGCCTTCGATGTCGAAAAGACCGTCGCTGCGCAAATAGCCGTTGCAGCTCATCGTGCGCGTATGCATGAGCTTGCGCGCAGCGGCTGAATCGGTTGAACCGGCTGAAACAGGGGAAGCGGGGGAGGTGTCCATGGAGAGCATCCTTTTTCCACGAATGAAAAGGCGGCGCCCCGCCTCAGTGCCGCGGGACGCCCGAGGGTGGAGATCAGGGCAGGACGTTGCGCGGGTCGTCCCTCAGCACGAGTTGCCAGGCTTCGCGGGCCATGGGTGCGCTCTTTTCTTCCATGATGTGGGCGAGCAGGCCGGCCGAACGGCCGACCAGCGAAAGGCCGCGAGCGATCAGCGGATCGAGGCCCATCGCGGCGACGATGGCCGCGATCGCGCCCACCGCGTTCAGCGGCAGCGGCTTCTTCTGCTCCTGGGTGAGCACGTCGCCGATCGCGTCCATGAGCCGCCAGTGTACGTTGTAGTAGCCGTTCTCGCGGGCCAGTTCGCGCAGCGTGGGAACGCGCGGATCGCCGTCGATATGGATCGGATGCCCCACGCCGTAAATCGCGCGGCGCTGCTCCTTGTGCTGGCGAATCACCGCGCGGGCGGCTTCGCGAACCTGCTCGTCGCTGGCGTCCGCTTGCAGGTCTTTCGCGCCTTCCAGCAGCATTTCAGCCGCATTCTGCATCGTGCCGAGAAATACGCTGCCCGCGCCCAGCAGGCCGGCCGCGACCGCGCCCTGGAGCGCTTCCGGCGCGCCGATATAGGTCAGGCGGCCGGCGAGCGAACTGGGCGTGATGCCGTGGTCGGCCGTGGTCACCAGCAGCGCGTTGACCATGACCTTCTCGCGCGGCTCGGGTTTGCGGCCGAGCGTGGTGAAAAAGATCATGTCGATGAAATCGAACTTGCCGATGATCTCGGTCGACAGGTTGAGGCCGCGCACCATGATGGTGTCGGTCGTGGTGTAGCCAATTTCGGTCTTTACCATGAAGCTGTCTCCGCAATCACTGCGCCGCCGGGTGGCGTCGCTTGAACAGGCACGTCGCGGCCATCTCGGCGACGCACTCGTTGCGCTGGTTGATGCCGCGACGCATGAAGGCGATGATGCCGCGTTCCGGCCGGCTCGTTTCGCGCTGTTCGAGCACTTCGATCTCGACGCGCAGCGTGTCGCCGATGAAGGTCGGCTTCGGGAACTTGAGCCGGTTTTCCAGCACGCTGAAAAGCGCGCCTTCCATCAACTGGTTGGGAATCGAGCGCGAGGTCAGACCGGCCATGAACGAAGCGACCAGCATGCCGTGCGCGATGCGCTGGCCGAAGATCGTGCCCTTCGCGTATTCGGCGTCCACGTGTACCTTGTTGAAGTCGCCGGTGAGGGCGGCGAACGCCGCCACGTCGGCTTCCGTGATCGTGCGCGAGGAAGTGGTGTAGGTCGTGCCGGGCGTGAGGTCTTCCCAGTAGATCGACGCCTTGGCGATCTCTTCGAGGACGCTGGTTTCAGTCATGTTGTGTCTCCTTAGGTGAGCGCTGAAATGCCGAGGATCTCGCGCCCGATGATGAGTGTTTGGATTTCGGTCGTCCCTTCGGGGATCATGCCGCCGCGCGTGTCGCGGAAGATGCGCTCGATCGGGTACTCGGTCGCGTAGCCCATGCCGCCGTGTACCTGTAGCGCGTGATTCGCGACGTCGAATGCGGCTTCGGTCGCGTACAGCTTGGCGATCGAGCATTCGGTGCGCGCCGTGCCGTTCTGCATCGCGCGCGCGGCGCGATAGCCCAGCGCGCGGGCGGCCAGCGTTTTCGCGCTCATGTCGACGATATGCTTCTGCACGAGCTGGAACGATCCGATCGCGCGGCCGAACTGCTTGCGCTGCTTCGCGTATTCGATGGAAAGATCGAGTGCGCTTTGCGCCGCGCCGACCGCGCCCATCGCAACGTTCAGGCGTCCGAAGTTAAGGCCGATCAAGATTTGCCGCAGCCCTTCGCCTTCTTCGCCGATCAGGTTCGCAGCGGGAATCTCCGCATTTTCGAACGTAAACGCGGCGGTGCCGGTGCTGCGCGCGAACATCGTTTCGACCGGGCTCACGTCGAATTTCGTTTCGCTGCTCTCGACGAGAAAGAGCGATAGCTTGCCGTCGCACTGCTCGCTGTAGGTGCGCGCCACAACGATGCCGAAGTCGGCGAACAGACCGTTGGTGATCCACAGCTTGCTGCCGTTGAGCACGTAGCGGTCGCCGCGCTTGTCGGCGCGCGTCTTGATTTCGGCGACGTTCGAGCCGACGTCCGGTTCGGAGATCGACACGAAGGTCTTGCGTTCGTTGCGCAGCAACGGCCGCATGAATCGCGCTTTCTGGTCTTCCGTGCCGTATGCGTTGATGATGCCCGAGACGATGTTGAGGCCGTTGAGCAGGATGCGCAGCGAAAGCCAGCAATAGCCGGCCTCTTCCATCATCACGGCCCAGGTCAGATAGTCGATGCCGAGGCCGCCGTCCGCTTCGCTCAAATGGCCGCCGAGATAACCGAAGTCGCCGAGGCCGGTGAGCACTTCGTGCGGAAAGCGCTTGTCGCGCTCCGCCTGCTGGATGCGCGGCGTGACGTGCTGCTTCAGGTAACGGCGGATGTTGTCGCGCAGCAGTTGCTGGCTGCTGTCGAGGCCATCGACGTCGCAGTCGAGATCAGCCATAACGTCCTCCGGTCACGAAGAGCGTGGTGCCGGTGATGTAACGGGCGTGCTCGGACGCCATGAACGCGACGGCGCCCGCGATGTCGCTGGTCTGCCCGGCGAACGTCACCGCGTTCTTGGCCAGCGCGTTTTCGCGAATCGTGTCGTAGTTGGGCAGGCTCTGGATATATTCCGTTTCGATGAAGCCCGGCGCGATGGCGTTGACCGTGACGCCCTTGCGCGCCTGCTCCAGCGAGAGCGCACGCGTGAACCCGACGAGCCCCGCCTTGGCGCTCGAATAGTTGGCCTGGCCGGGGTTGCCGAACATCGCCCGCGAGCTGATGTTGATGATGCGGCCCCAGCCGCGCTCGTGCATGTGCGGCAGCACGGCGCGGCAGCAGTGGAACGCGCCCTTGAGCGTGACGTTCAGGACGAGGTCGAAGTCGGCTTCTTCCATCTTGAGCAGCGTGCGGTCCTTCACGAGGCCCGCGTTGTTCACCAGCACGTCGATGCGGCCGAACGCCTCGGCGCCGGCGCCGACCATCTTTCGCACCTGCTCCTCGCTACGCACGTCGCACTGCACGGCGATCGCCTTGCCGCCGTTCGCCTCGATATGACGCGCGTTTTCCTGTGCCGCGTCGGCGTCGAGGTCGGTGACGACCACGGCCATGCCCTCGGTGGCGAGCATGCGCGCCGTTTCCGCGCCAATGCCGCGGGCGGAGCCCGTCACGATTGCCACGCGATCTTTCAGTCCCAGATCCATCTTCGTTCCTCCATTCCTGGTTGGATTAGTTTGCGGCCGCCTGGCCGTTGCGCCTTGCCGTTGCGCCTCGTCGTATCCCGCGATCTCAGGGATAGCGCCGCAAGATCGATTCGGCGATGCACACCGGTTTGGCCGAACCTTCGCGCTCCACGGTCATTTCCACTTTTATCTGTGCGCCGCCGTTCTCGAGCGGCTCCCACGCCAGCAGGCGAAAATGCGCGCGCACGAGGCTGCCCACCGGCACCGGGGCGGGGAAGCGCACCTTGTCGAGCCCGTAGTTCACGCCCATGCGGCTTTGCTCGATGCGATACGCCGTGGAGGAGAGCACCGGCAGCAGGCTCAGCGTGAGAAAGCCATGCGCGATCGCGCCGCCGAACGGGCCGTTTTTCGCGCGTTCCGGGTCCACGTGAATCCACTGGTGATCGCCGGTGGCGTCGGCGAACAGATTGATGCGCGCCTGGTCGATCGTCGTCCACTCGCTCGTGCCGATCACTTCGCCGACCAGCGGCTGAAGGTCGGCGATCGTTTGATACGTCTTCATGTCGGTTCCTTCGATTTCGATGTGACCGTTCGCATTCAAAACTGAAACAGCGCGCGCGCGACGATGGTGCGCTGAACTTCGCTCGTGCCGCCATAGATCGTGGACGCGCGGCGGAAGAACATTTCGTTGGCAAGGCCGCGGCCAAGCTCCTGCATCGGCAGCGTTGCCGCGTCGCGTTCCTGCGGACCCGGATACGCGATGGCGCCGTGATCGCCGAGCGACTCCACCACGAACGCGCTCATCTGCTGTTGCAGTTCGGTCGCGCGCACCTTGAGGATCGAGCCCATGGCGTGAGCCGCGGGGCTGTGATCCTGCTCCAGTGCCGCCACGCGCTGCACCATCATGGCGATGGCGTTTGTTTCCGCTTCGAAACGCGCGAGACGCAGGGCGAAACTGGTGCGCTCGATCAGCGGGCTTGCGCCGTCGCGCGCGAGGACCGCGAGCGAGCGCAACTGCTTGAGGTAGCGTCGCAGCACCGGCAGGTCGGCGGTCGAAGCGTGCTCGTTGTTGAGCAGGAACTTGGTGATCGACCATCCCTCGCCCTCGGCGCCCACGCGGTTCGATACGGGCACGCGCACGTTGTCGAAGAACGTTTCGTTCAGGTGATGGCAGTCGTCGATGCTGCGGATCGGGCGCACCGTGATGCCGGGCGTCTTCATGTCGACCAGCAGGAAGCTGATGCCGGCCTGCTTCTTCGCTTCCTGGTCGGTGCGCACCAGCAGAAAAATCCAGTCGGCCCGATGCGCGTAACTGGTCCAGATCTTCTGGCCGTTGACGACGTAGTGGTCCCCGTCACGATCGGCGCGCGTGCGCAGCGAGGCGAGGTCCGATCCCGAGCCAGGCTCGGAAAAGCCCTGGCACCATTGACGCTCGCCGCTCAGCAGCAACGGCAGATGCGCCGCTTTTTGCTCAGGTGTGCCAAATGCATTGAGCACGGGGCCGAGCAGTTTCTGCGCGCCGCCGTCCTGGGTCGGCGCGCCCGCATTCATGCATTCCTCGTCGAAAACGAGGCGCTCCTGCACGCTCCAGCCCGGGCCGCCATGTTCGGACGGCCACGAAGGCGTGCCCCAACCCTGCTCGTTGAGGATGCGCTGCCAGCGCGTCACGTCCTCGCGCGCCGAACGCGTGCCGGTGCGCAGCGGGCGGACGAGGTCGGCCGGCAGACGCTCGCGCAGGAAGGTGCGCACGTTCTGCCGGAAGGCCTCGAGGTTTCGATCAGGCTGGAAATCCATGTGTACTGTTCCTTTGCGTGCTGGCGGAGCGCGGAGCCGTCCCGCTCAGACCGGGTCCCAGGCGAAGACGTCGCGCGAGAGTTCGAGCGGGTAGAACGACTTCTCGAACATCGGAATGGCGCGCTCCACGCAGGACTCCACCGTCCAGCCTTGCGCCGTGTGCGCGGTGCGGATGGGGCGCGGCTGCGAGAACAGATAGATTTCGTTGTTTCGCACACCGAAGATCTGGCCGTTGACGTGCTTTGCGTTGTCGGTGAGAAGGGCGAGCGTGAACGGCGCGATCTTGCCGGATTCCATCGTCATGTAGACCTTCATGCGCTCCTTCGCTTCATCCGATTCGGTCGGCACGCTGCCGACCATGCGCGTGAACGCGAACGGCGCGATGCAGTTCGAGCGCACGTTGAAGCGCTGCATGTCGATCGCGATGGACTTGGACAGCCCTACGATGCCCATCTTGGCGGCGGCGTAGTTCGCCTGGCCGAAGTTGCCGATCAGCCCCGAGGTCGAGGTCATGTGTACGAACGCACCGCTTTCCTGCGCCTTGAAGTGCGGCGCGGCGGCGCGCGACATGTTCCAGGAACCCTTCAGATGGACGCGGATGACGGCGTCGAACTCTTCTTCGGTCATGCGGTGGAACACCGTGTCGCGCAGATTGCCGGCGTTGTTGACCACGGCATCGACGCGGCCGAAGGTGTCGAGCGCCTGCTGGACGATCTTCTGCGCCGATTCCCATTCCGCGACGCTATCGGTGTTGGCGGCGGCTTCGCCGCCCGCCGCGCGAATCTCGTCCACGGTCTGCTGCGCGGGGCCGGCGCTGCCGCCGGAGCCGTCGATGTTCACGCCGAGATCATTGACGATGACGCGCGCGCCCTGGCGCGCGGCCTCGCAGGCAATGCCCTTGCCCACACCGGCGCCCGCGCCGGTCACGATGACAACCTTTCCTTCGAGCAAACCCATTGTGTACTCCTCGATGAATCGGAATCCTGATGTTCCGTTGTTAGTGGTGAAGACCCAGCACGCTGATCGCGGCAATACCTTGGTAGGGCACGCCGCCCAGGTTGTGCGTGAGCCCGATGGCCGGGTCCTTGAGCTGGCGCTCGCCGGCGCGGCCCTGCAACTGGTTGTAGATTTCGTAGGCCATGCGCAGGCCCGACGCGGCGATGGGATGGCCGAAGCATTTGAGGCCGCCGTCGATCTGGCACGGCACGCCGCCGTCGCGGTCGTAGAAGCCGTCGAGCACGTCGTGCACCGCGCGTCCCGCTTCGGAGATGAAGAGATCCTCCATCGTCACGAGTTCGGTGATGGAGAAGCAGTCGTGGACTTCGATCAGATCGAGCTGTTCGCGCGGGTTCGTGATGCCGGCTTCGGCGTAGGCGCGTTGTGCCGCGTTGCGCGTGTTGCGCACGTGGCTGCCGTCCCACACGTTGGTCGTCGATTCGATGCCGGAACTCACGCTCAACTGGATCGCCTTGATCGTCACCATGTCCTTGCGGCCGAGCGCGCGTGCGATTTCCGGCGTCGTGACGATGGCCGCCGCCGCGCCGTCGCTCACGCCGCAGCAATCGAAGAGGCCGAGCGGTTCCGCGATGATCGGCGCGCCGAGAATCTGCTCCATCGTCACGGCTTTGCGCAGATGCGCCTTGGGACTCAGCACGCCGTTCTGATGGCTTTTCCACGACACGCGGGCCAGCGCGCGCTTGAGTTCGTCCTTCGCGATGCCGTGCCGCGTGCGATAGCCGTCGGCCAGTTGCGCGAAGCCCGCGGGCGCGGAGCCGAGCGGCAGCCACAGGTCGTTCATCGTGCCCTTGTAGGTGGGCGGCAGGCCGCCGTAACCGGTGTCCTTGAGCTTTTCCGCGCCGATGGCCAGAGCGATGTCCACCGCGCCCGAGGCGACCGCGTAGGCCGCGCCGCGCAGCGCTTCGGTGCCGGTCGCGCACATGTTTTCCATGCGGCTGAACGGAATGCCGTCGAGGCGCAGCGCGAGCGAGGCCGGAATGGCCGAGTTGCCCACGTTCACCGCGTCGAGACACGAGCCGTACCACGCGGCGCCGATCTCGTTGCGCGCGATGCCCGCGTCCGCGAGCGCTTCGTTGAATGCCTCGGCGAGCAGGTCGTGCGTGCCCGCGTCCCAACGCTCGCCAAAGCGCGAGCAGCCCATGCCGATGATGGCGACCTTGTCCTTGATACCGTTTGCCATGGTTGTCGGCTCCGTTATGCCGCAAGCGGCGTGGCTTTCCAGAAATAGCGCGGATAGTTGCGCGCCTTGTCGATGTCCTTGATGCGGAACACCATGCGCAGCGGCGTGCCCACGTCGAGACCTGCCGTGCCGACGTCGGTGACTTCCATCAGCACGCGCGCGCCGTTGTCGAACTGCACGAAGCCCACGTAAAGCGGCGGGGCCGGGTGGTACGAGAGCCAGTCGGCGGTCATCGTCAGCACCTTCGCGCCCACGTCGTAGAGCGCCACAGGCTCGAACTCCGTGGCGCTCGCGTGGCAGTTTTCGTTCACGCAATAAGCCAGTTGGGGAAACTGCACGGTGCCGCAGCGGCACTTGCCGGCCACGAAGCCGCCGAGCTGCCACGCGCTGCGGTATTGCTCGGTGAACGCGGTCTTGACCTGCTTTTCGGCGCGCATGCCCCATTCGAGGTCGATGGCGTTGTCGTACGAGAGCATGCGCAGATAGTCGCCATGCACCTGGGCGTCGGCGAGTGCCTGCGCCAGGCCGCGGCGCGAACTGAACGACGCGATGGCGTCGGTGGTCTTGAGCACGAGCACGTCGCATCCCTGGCCGAAGCCCGCCACCACGACGATCTCGCCCGGGTGCGCGCGTTCGAGCGTGGCCGCGAGCATGAGACACGGATGCGCGGCGCCCGCGTAGCCGCAGTGTTCGTCGAGATGATCCGCAACGGCCGGCGCGGCGATGCCGGCGCGCTTGGCCACGGTTGCGCCCACGCCCTTGAGCGGCGCGGCGAATACGAAGTGCGCGACCGCGTCGGCGGGCACGCCCGCGCTTTCGAGCGCGGCCTTGACGGTGGCCGGGACGATCTTCGCGTAGCCTTCGTCGCGAATCCAGCGCTCCTCCCAGTAGTAATCGTGCTTGCCGTCGGCGGCGCGAAAATGATCGACGAACAGATTGGCCTCGCTCGCGCTGCCGATGAGTTCGGCAATCACGCCTTCGCTGCCCAGCGTGAACGCCGCGGCGCCCGCGCCGTACGCGAGTTCCTGCGCGCTGGCGGGCTTGGCCGCCGGATGGTCGCTCGCGACGAACAGCACGTCCTCTCGCGCCGCGCGCAGGTGGTTCAGCAGGCCCGCAACGCCGGCGCGCTGCGATTGCCCAATTTCGAGCGTGCGCACGCTGGCGGGCAATTCGAGCGCGCCGGCGACGATGCTCGCGCCTTGCAGATCGGCGAAGGCGGGGCGGGTCGTGGCGAGCGTCAGCGCTTCGATGTTCGTGCGCGCGCGCTGGCCGAGCGCGTCGCGGGCGGCTTCGACGGCCATCGTGATGCTGTCCTCGTCCCAACTGCAAAAGGCGCGCTCGCCTTTGGGCGCGGAACCGGCGGCGCCGCTCATCCAGCGATGGGCGGCGGCAATGGCGGCGCGCTGCATGCGCAGGCGCGGCACGTAGCCGCCATAGCCGGTGATGCCATACGTTCGGGTCATGCTTACCTCGCGGTCTTGGATGCTTGATGAGTCCTGCCGTCGAGCGGACCTTGGTGGTGCAGGGCGCCCGGGTAGCCAAATCATCGCCAGAGGTCCGATCGGGGCCACTCCCCAACGCGGGGGGCGGCGAGGACGGCACTTAAACGCCGGGTGGGAAGCGTGCGAACCGCCCGACGAGGGCGAGCGTAATGTCGGGACGGCGTGAAGGGGGGGCGACGGGCGGCACGAAGCGCGGCACGGAGGACAGCACGAAGGGGCCGGGTGCGGCAGGCGCGCCCGGCGAAGGCGCAAACGGAACTTATGCGCGTGGCCGGAGCGGCTTGCCCCCTGAGTCGAGGGGGCGGCGATATCATGCCCGGCGCCATACTGGCGCAAACGATTTTTCGTCCATTTCAGGGCCGCGCGTTCCGATATGGATACCGACAACGGAGACAATCACGATGTATCTCACCCAATGCCTGCATCGCGCGGTTCAGCAATACCCGGACCGGACGGCCACTGCGTTTCGCGGGCGTCGCCGCAGCTACGGCGAATTCGGCGAACGCGTCGCGCGCCTCGCGGGCGCGCTCGTGGGCCTCGGCATGGCGCATGGCGACCGGGTCGCGATGCTGGCCCCGAATTCGGACCGGTACGTCGAGTACATCATGGGCGTGTGGTGGGGCGGCGGCGTGCTCAATCCCATCAACGTGCGCTGGAGCGTGCCGGAAATCGTCTATTCGCTGGACGATTGCGATACGCGCATCCTGTTCGTCGACGACGCTTTCCTGCCCCATGTCGAGGCGATTCGCGCGAAAGCGAAGCACGCGCCGCTCGTGATCTACGCGGGCGACGGCGAGGCGCCCCAGGGCATGCTCTCGTTCGAGACGCTGATCGCCGATACGCCGCCCATCGAGGACGCCTGGCGCGGCGGCAACGATCTCGCCTGCATCATGTACACCGGCGGCACCACGGGCTTTCCGAAGGGCGTGATGCAGACGCACCTGAACCTGTGGTCCGGTTGCGTGCCGCGTCTCGCGGAGATGCCGCAGCCGCCCAATTGCGTCGTCATGCACGTGGCGCCGCTCTTTCACGTGGCGGGGCTCGGGCGAGTCGCGACGCAGTTCCTCGCGGGCGGCACGCACGTGCTGGTGCCGTCGTTCGACGCGGGCGAGCTGCTCGCAACCATCGAACGGGAAGGCGTGACCGAATCGGTGCTGGTGCCGACGATGATTCAGGCGCTGCTCGCGCATCCCGACCTCTCGCGCTACAACCTGAGCAGCCTGCGCCGGCTGTACTACGGCGCGTCGCCGAGCGCGGGCGCGATGGTCGAGCAACTGCTCGTGCAGTTTCCGGGCATCGAACTATCGCACAGCTATGGCCTGACCGAGACGTGTCCCGTCGTGTCGAGCAATCCGCCGGAGAATCACAGCGAGGCCGCGCGCCGCAGCGGGCTTTCGCGCTCGGTGGGGCGCGGCGGGATCGGCGTCACCATCCGTATCGTCGATACCGAAGGACGCGAGGTGCCGCGCGGGACGGTGGGCGAAATTGTCGTTCGTGGTCCTAACATCACGCCGGGATACTGGAACAAGCCCGAGGAAACGGCGCGCGCCATGCGCAACGGTTGGTTCCATACCGGCGACGGCGGGTACATGAACGAGCAGGGCTATGTGTTCATCGTCGACCGCATCAAGGACATGATCGTGACGGGCGGCGAAAACGTCTATTCCGCCGAGATCGAGAACGTGATCGCGCGCCATCCCGCGGTGGCGATGTGCGCGGTGATCGGCGTGCCGCACGAGCACTGGGGCGAGGCGGTTCACGCCGTGGTGGTGCTCAAGCCCGGCGCCGCGCTCGACGAAACCACGCTGCGCGAGCATTGCCGCGAGTTCGTCGCAAGCTACAAATGCCCGAAGACCGTGGAGTTTCGCGAAGCGCTGCCGCTTTCCGGCGCCGGGAAAATTCTGAAGAAGGATCTGCGCGAGCCTTACTGGAGCGGCAAGGCTCGCGAGGCGAAGTAACACGGATTGCAGGCGCGGCGCGCCTCGATCAACGGAACTGGCCGCCGGCTAGCTGACCGGCGGCCAGTTCGTTTGCGTGACAGCAGAGGATCGCGTCGAGCGCGGCGACGCCGTGTTCTTGCGGCCGCACCGCGAGCGGGTTGATTTCCAGCTCGCTGACCGAACCGGCATGGCTCATGACAAGGTCGCGCGCTTTCACCGGAACGGCCGCCGGCGCATCGACGTCGTAGGCGCACTGGGCGCGATGGCCCTTGAGTGGCGGCGACGGCAAATAGCCAGCAAGCGCTGGCTATTTGCCGTCCGCGAAGCGGTTGCACGAGGGATCAAAGCGGCAGGCTCCCCGACGATTCGAGCGGCAGCCCGCGTCTATGCCTGGCTCATGACGGCAATGGCGACGCCGCTGGCCGTGACGATCACCGCATCGGCCGCGGCCAGTGCCGCTTCCGAGCTTTGTGCCAGCGGCGTGCCTTGCTTCTGACTCGAACGCCCGTCGCGCAGGAGCGGCCAGAACAGTTGCACCATTCCGGGTTCCACGGGCATGCCGGCGGGCACGCCGTAGGCGTCCTGCCGGCGCGGTCGACTCTGGCGGGTCGTGCCGTGCAGCACGTCCCAGACGCAAAGAATATTGCCGTAGTTCGAAGACGCATTGCCATAACGGCCAATGCCGTGGTGCGCGTGGTGAAAGTCTTGCAGCACCACGACCTTTTCCACGATGTCGAGCATCAGACGGCCCGCGCGATATCGCCGTACCTGAAGATCCCAGCGATAACACGTGTGCTGGAGCAGCGTCACGACCCCCTTGAATCCGAATACCACGGCGGAGGCCGTGCCGGCGCCGAGATAGATCAGCACAGGCGCCATCCACAAGGCCGGAACGAGAAAGTAGTAGAACGCATTTTCGCGCCCCGCCATCAGGACGTTCAGATAGGTCGGCGTGTGATGGGGCTTGTGCAGGCGCCACAGCAGCGGCCACTGGTGCGCCATGCGATGCAGCCAGTAGTTCAGATAGTCGTCGATCAGCAGGATGATCAGGAACATCGCCCACACCGGCACCGCAGCCAGCGCGCCCTTCCATTGCGGCAGGAAGCGGGCGATCGGCCAGGCGAGCGCCACGAGCAGCAGCGCCCGAACCGAAAACGTCAGAATCTGGCTCAACACGACCAGGACGTCGATGCGCGAGCGCTCGGGCGTGATGTTCATGCGCGACGAGTTCTTGATCGCGCCGCCGATGGTGAGGTGAATCGGGGCGCTGGCGGCGTGTGCGTAAGCGGTGAGGGACAGCAGCAGGCTGGCAATAAGGGTTTTCTTCGTCATGATGGATTGGCTCTGGCGGTCGGGTTCAGGCGGTGGCTTCGGCGAGATGGCTGCGGTCGAAGAACCGGTCGTAATGGATGCAATGCGCGGGCGTTTGCTCGTGAAGCTTTTCGAGGGTTGCGTCGATCATCGGCGGCGGTCCGCACAGGTAGAAGCTGGTGTCGGCGAGGCTGCAAAACTGTTCGAGATGCTCGGTGCAGAATCCGCGCAAGCCTTCCCAGCCCGATTCGGCGGCTTCGCTGGAGAGAACCGGCAGCACGAGCAGGCGCCCGGAGCCGGGCCAGCGGCGTTGCAGGTGCGCCAGCTCGTCCATGCAGTACAGGTCGCGCTGGCTGCGCGCGGCGAAGAAGAGCGTCGTGTCCGGCGCGGCGGGCAACTGGCTCATGTGTTCGAGCATGGCCTTGACCGGCGCGAGTCCGCTGCCGCCCGCCACGCACACGACCGCGCGGCCGTCGTCGTGAAAGCCGAAATTGCCGAGCGGGCCTGTGAGGGCGAGCGCGTGTCCCGCGCGGTCTCCGGCGAAAAGCCATTCGGTGAACTGACCGCCGGGGACGCGCCGCACGTGGAACTGCACCTCGGTCTGCGCGCGACCTTGCGAAGCGGAACTGAACGAATAGCAACGCGGCGCGGACTCCAGCAATGGATGTCCCGGCACGCAAAGCTGTGCGTATTGTCCCGAGCGATAGGCGATGGCTTCGTCGAGTTCGACGGTAAGCAGCCGGATATCGTGATTCAGTTCGCTCACCGATTTGATGCGGCCGCCGGTGTTGATCAGCGCGCCGGTTTCCGTGCCGCGCGAAAGGCCCGGCACGGCCAGCAGAATGTCGCTTTGCGCCTCGCTTTGGCAGGCGAGCACGTGGCCGCTTCGCAGTGCGGCGGCATCGACATGGCCGGAAATGTCGCGCTTGAGCCGAACCCTTCCGCGCACGAGGCGACAGCGGCATGACCCGCATTCGCCCGTCATGCACAGATGCGGAATGCGGATGCCCTGACGCACCGCGGCCTTGAGCACGCTCTCGCCCGGACGCAGCCAGCCGGACCCCGCACCGTCGGCGATGTCGAGGCGAAACGCCCCCGGCGGAACGCTGTCGCGCTCCGTTGTCGTGTTGTCTCCATCGTTCATTTTGTATGTGCCTGGCTCGTGAATGGATCGGCACCGCTTTTCGCCGCTGACTTTCGCCGCTGACTTTCGCCGCTGACTTTCGCCGCTGATGGACCGCGATGCCACGCTTGCCACGCGAAACTTTTATCAGCCGGGTAGCCGGTAGAATATGAACGGATTCACAATTTTGGGGTTATCGATGACTGCCCAGGACCCTCGCGGCCCTCATCTGCTGTTCGCCACGCTCGACGATGCAGCGCGAGCCGAATTGTTCGCCGGGGGCAAGGAAGTGCGCTATCGCCCGGGGCAGACGATCCACCGGCAGGGCGACCGCGATAGATCGCTACAGGTCATCATCGAGGGGCAGGTGAGTTTCAGCCGTCTCGACCTCGACGGGCGCAAGGTGAATGCGGCCGTTTTCGGGCCGGGGGAGACGTTCGGCGAGATTCCATTGCTCACGGGGCGCGCGCGCACTCACGACGCCGTGGCGGTCGGCCCCGTGCGGCTGCTGCGCATCTCCGATCGCCAGTTCAGGGAGCTGCTGGATCGCAAGCCGTGTCTGCGCGACCGGCTGCTCGCGGAGCTTGCCGAAAGGCTGATTCATGCCGCGGACAGGCTCGACAGCGCGCTGCGCCTCTCGGTGCCGCAACGGGTCGCGCAATTTCTCGTCGGCGAGACGGAGCGGGGCGCGGGCGCGCGGACCCTCGGCGTGCGGCAAGCGGATATTGCCGAAGCGCTGGGCGTGACGCGCGAGGCGGTCGCGGCGGCCTTGAGGCAGTTCCGGGCGGCGCGGTGGATCGAGACCCGCTACCGCGCGATCGACATTCTCGATGTCGAGGCATTGCGCCTCGCGGTGCGGCGCACAACCGCTGCCTGAATCGCGTCGCGCCGAAGGCCGGGCATCAACGGACGAAACTCGAACGGGCGCAGTGCCGTTTCAGTAATTGGGTGCGACCTCGTGAATGCCGCGCCGTTGCATTTCGCGCACGAGCGCGGCCCGGCGCGGGGCGACGTCGGCGAACGCGGGGCGGCGGTGTTCCGCGACTTCGGCCGCCGTATAGGGCTTGAAGTCCGGCGGAATTGCCTCGCGGTTCATCGTGATGAGCAGCCAGTTCAGCACGTCGGCCAACTGCTGATCCGAGAGCGCGGAGTTGGATGCGCCCGGCACGCGCATGACGTACTCGCGCCCGCCCGGCACGCGCTCGAAATAGCCGAGCGAATGCGCGAGCGGCGGGACTTTTCCGGCAATGCCGCCGCCGGTGGCCGTGTGGCAGCCCATGCAATTCTGGACCCAGTGCTGCCGGGCGAGGGGCCATGCGCTGTCCTGGCCGGCGGGCGCGCCGACCCCGGCCGCCGTCGCGGCACTCGTCCAGACCGAGACCAGCGCGAGGCAGCAGGTCATCGACCGGAAAGCGGATTTCATCGCAGGCCTAGCGCTTTCGTGACGGCGGCTCGCTGCGCATAGACGGCGCCGGCGTCCATCGCTTTCGCGCGCGCGGCCTTGATTTCCGCCGCCGTGAACGGCTTCGCCGCGCCGTGGCTGCTGCCGCTCAGGTCGAATACGACATAGTTCAGCACCTGGGCGAGTTCGTCGTCGCTCAGACTGTCGAAGTTGGGCATCTTGAAGTTGTAGGTCTTGTCCGCGACGCGGATTTCCCCGTACATGCCGTGCAGAACCGTATCCGGAAGCTGATGCCGGCCTTGTGCCGAGGCCGCATAGTGGCCGGGATACGCGGTGAGCGGCGGCGCGAGGCCGTCCTGTCCCTTGCCGCCGGCTTGGTGACAGACGGCGCAGCGGGCGTCGAACGTGGTCTTGCCTGCCGGAAAGCGGATCGCATCGGCGTGCGCCGTGCCGGTTGCGATGCCGAGCGCGCAGAGCACGGCAGCGCCGCAGGATTTGAGGGCGTCGATTTTCATTGTTTGGCGGCTCCCAGCAGCACGGAAACCGAGCAGTGGTAATTCGAATTGCTGTTCGCCATGCACCAGTTGATGTCGTTGTTCAGAGAAAGTTTGTAGAGCGGCTTTTCGCGTTCGTTGCGGTTGCAGAAGCATTGCCCGCAGGAAGTCTTGCCGCAGCAGTCGTTGTACGAAACGATGTAGTCGGAGCCATCGTGCGGATTGCGGCAGGTGCCGATCCAGGTAATCGGCGAGGCCGTCGTGCCCGGCGGGCAACTGCTCGACGTGCCGCCGCAGCAACTGCATAGCCAGCCGTCGATAGCGCAGTACTTCCAGTAGTCGCAGCTCGTGGGGTCGTCCACGCCCGGCGCCAGGGCTGCCGCGCCCGCACCGCTTGCGGCAGCGGGCCTGTCCGCCGCGTAAGACGTGCGATCCACGGGCAGCAAGGGAACCAGCGCCGAGCCGACCAGTACCTTGCCGAGCCGCGCCATCGCGCTGCGCCGGGAGCTTCGCTGCGCTACGCCGCGCGCGGAATGCTCGAACCATGAATCAAACCAGGCCATACAGGAAATCTCCGGTCAAATTGAATGAAGGGCGGTGCTCACGCGTGCTGTTGACCATGCACGTACTGCTGCAAGGAGGCAACGCCCCGTTCCTTCGCTTCGAACAGGCTTTCGAGGTGCTCGCGCGTATTGACGAGACCCTTGGCGCGCACCTTGCCGCTTTCGTCGAGCAGGACGGCGTAAGGAAGCTTGCCGATCTGGTAAGCCATGCCGAGTTCCTGGGAAAGCACGTACGGGAAGCGCTCGAGCTGTTGCTTCCGCGCGAAGCGCGTGTGTTCGGCCAGGTCGCCGTCGCTTGCCAGCACGACGTTGACGGGCGTCGCTTCGCTCGTCTGAATCGAAGGCAGCAGCGGCAGGAGCTTCTTGCAGACCGGACACGTGGGCGACAGGAAGAACAGCAACGTGGCCTTGCCGGTTGCATCGAGGCCGCCGACCTTCACCGCGCGCCCGTGGATATCGGCCAGTTCGAAAACCGGCGCGAGCGTGCCGACGGCCGGACCCTTGTCGATCATCAGTGCGCCGGCCGGCATGATGCGTTCGTACAGAATGCCGACCTGACGAACGAGCGCGAGGCAGATCGCACCCAGCGCGAGTACGGCGACCCAGAGCATGGCGGTGGAGACGGCAAGAGCGGTTTGCATCATGAATTCCTCAGGTGTTCGAGCTTCGGGCCGTTGGCGATCAGTGCGTCCAGCGTGAGCAGCACGCAGACGATCGACAGGACAGCGAATAAAAGCGTGAGATGGTCGAATGAGACGGTGGCGCGCGCGGTGCTCTCCAGGTACGCCGTGGCGGTGAGCGCGGCAAGCAGGCCGAGCCGCGCGACGTGCCACCAGCCGATGCCGCGCGGGACGGCGTCCGGCCCGCTTTGCGCGAGCGAAGCGAGGCCCGAGCAGCCGCAATCAATGTCCGTATGGCCGCGCAGGATGTTGAGCGCGAGACCCGCAGCGAAGAGGGCGAACAGGGCGATGAGCAGCGTCGCGCCATCGACGCGCGTTTCCTTGCAAAGGAGCGCGAGTGCGCCGAGCGTTTCCGCTGCCGCTATGGCGATGGCGCCGGGCCAGGCGAGTCTTTCCGGCACGATCTGCCACGCGGCGAGTGCGTCGCGGAACGCGGCAGGACGCTTCCACTTGGCCAGTGCGCCCAGCAAGACGATGATCGCCGCGCCCGATTGCACGGCGCTGGCGAGAACGGGGTCGATCTGCATGGCGGCCTCAGGGGTTCACGAGCAGCGTCGGCGTGCGCGCTACGTGTTGCGTGATGTAGTGCAGCTTGCCGGTCTGGGCGTCCATCACCACCAGATCGCCGGTCAGCGTGAGGCCGTAGAGCAGGGGATGATCGTCCTCGCTGACCTGAATCGACGCCACGAGCGGCCGAATCTTCTGATCCGCAAGGCTCCAGCGCGCGATGCGCTTGCGGGTGCTCAGGTCGAACACCCAGATTTCGCTGGCGGACTCCTTGTGCGAGCCGTCCGCGCCTTGATGCATGGCGACGTAGAGGCGATGCGTCTTGTCGTGGACCGCGG
The DNA here is from genome assembly GCF_905220235.1 of Paraburkholderia sp. J41. NCBI lineage: Bacteria > Pseudomonadati > Pseudomonadota > Betaproteobacteria > Burkholderiales > Burkholderiaceae > Paraburkholderia > Paraburkholderia sp. J41. The sequence goes on from NZ_CAJMZE010000006.1 coordinate 150,780, forward strand.
TCGGCTGGAGGCCGCCGGGCCGCCATCCGGCAGCGCGTTCGGCGTCGGTGAGAAGCGTCCAGGGCGAACCGAACACGGCCTTGTCGCCGCGAAAATCAGCAGTGCGAACCATGCCGTGAAAGGTGGTGAAGACGTAGCCGCCTTGCGACGGCGAGGCGTTGGCGAACGCCGGATCACGTTCCACGTCGATGAACGCTTCGGACATCGCGCGGCGGCTTTCCTTGCCGGCGGCGTCGAGCGTGATGGTCAGCGCCTTGCCGCTTTCGCACAGCGCCGTGAATTTGTTCGGGCCGCTCGGCAAGGCCAGCACGCAGGCGGCCATGTCGATTTCGCCGGTCAGCTTGCGCGAGTGCGCGTCCACCACGCTCACCGAGGCCGACGGCGTGAGATTCGCCACGTAGATACGCTTGCCGTCGGAGCTGAAGGTCGTGTTCCAGGACGACGGAACGGACTGGGCGTGCTTCGGCGGGATGATCGTTTCGCCGGTGTGATCGAGCGTGCTGTTGTCGGTGAACTCCATGACGTCCGTGCGCGTGCCATGCGAGCCGCGCGAAAAATAGGTCGTCGCGACGACGCTCGTCTTGTGGTCGGGCGAGATGACGAAGCCCGGAAGAAAGCCTGCGTCGATCTGGCCAAGCTCCTTGCGCGCGTCCGCGTCGTACAGGTAGACACGGCCGTCGGTCGCGGCGTCTCCGGACGGATCGACGATGAAAATCTCGTGAGGATGCCAGGCCGGCAACTTCTGGATGGTCAACTCTTCCGGCTTCTCGGCGGCCGTTGCGGCGCACGCGAATGCCAGAACCGCCGCGGCAGCCGCAGCGCGCTTTCTGATGGTCATGTTCACTCCTCGATCGAATCTCGATTTGGAGCGGACTGTAATACGGTACGCGCGGACTCGATGGCTCGAATCGGCAGACCGTGGATGAGGGCTTGCCCTGGTGGGGCGTGACGGCGCCGAGGCCGCGCCGAGCGCGCTCGGCCGAACGCCTGCCGCCCTGTTGATGACCGCTATCGCGCTGGGCGTCGTAAAAAAAAAAACCGCGCGAGGCCCGCGCGGTTTTCGGTTTGAGTTTCGGTTTGAGTTTCGGTTTGAGTTTCGGTTTGAGTTTCGGTTTGAGTTTCGGTTTGAGTTTCGGTTTGAGTTTCGGTGCGAGTGTCGGGCGTTCGGCGCAGTGCGTTCAGGCGTTCAGGCGAGCGTGCCGAAGCGCGAAGTCTGCGAGGGCAACTCGCCGAACAGGCGCCGGTAGTTGCTGGCGAATTTGCCGAGATGGACGAAACCCCAACGGGCGGCGATGCTCGCAATGCTCATTTGCGCGGCGCGCTCCTCGCGCAGCATCTTGCGCACGCCGCACAGCCGTACCGCGCGCAGATAGTCGGCAGGCGACTCGCCCGTGATTTGCCGGAAGCACGTTTGCAGCGTGCGGCGGCTCACACGCAGCTCGGTGCAGAGATCGAGAACCGTCACCGGATTGCCCGCGTGACGCATGACGTAGTCCTGGCTGCGCCGCACGATCTCGCTATAGGTGAGCCGCGTCAAGTCCTCGCGCGGCGCAGGCGCGAGTTCCTCCATGGCGAGAAACACGTCGTCGAGCAGCGCTTTGCGGAATGCGTATCGCGTGGCGGGGCACGCGAGCCGATCGGCGTGAGCCCTGAGTTCGCCCACGCGCGCATGGAGCCTGAGAAGCGCTACGGGTGACGTTTCGCCGGTGGGCGTGGGGGCGTCGCACCGGGCGTCGCGCCGGTTCCCCGCACGCCTGAGGTGTTCGGCCAGCCCGTCGAATTCCGATTCGGCCAGGGTAATGCCGAACATCGTGGCGTCCGAGGGAAGATGCACGACCCAGTCGTTGTCGCTGCGCGCGGCGCTGATGGTGCGATTGGTGATTTCGCGGCCGCGCGAGGTGGGCGCCACCGACGAATGCGAAACCCAGCCGATGCCAACCATGCCTGCCGAGATCCGGCCGCATTCCACGACCCGCCGGTTGACCTGTTCGCAGAAAAGATGCAGCCCGTCCAGGTCGAACTGTTCCAGGGTGCTGCCGAACTTCCCTCTTTCGATTTGAAAGTATTGCTGCTTGATGTTGGCGAGCTGCTGGGCATGTTCGCCGGCGTCGGCGTAATGCCTGACGGAATAGTGAGTAGCCATTGCAAGGTTCGAAGCCGGGAGGGCCGGTTACGCCGGCCCTCTTGAAGAGAGTTTCTGAATTCCGGGGAGAGGTTTTGAAGCGTGCGGGCGAGCGCACCTCCGTCTTGCGACACGCATGGCGGAGGACCGTATCACGGAAAAAAAACCGGCGAAAGCCGGGTTCAACCTGGCACACCCGTATTTTCCCGAAGGCGCGAGTTGCCGATTCGGGCCAGGCGCGCAACGGCCGGTCCGTTAAAGTCGGACCGGCTTGAGCGCCACGCGCGCCGTCAAAAAAACGACGTGGCGCCGCATCGCGAAGACGACGTGGCGTGATTGATCGGGCAGCCACAAACCGCTGCCGTGGACCTGAGAGCGATGTTTGCCGGCCCGTGTCCAGGGCCGACCGATACCGCGCACGTGCCTGCGAGGGACGTGCGCCCAAATGGAAGGGAGAGGGATGATGAAAAAGCGGAGCATGAGTGCCGCGTGTGTCGTCGCGGCCACTGTTTCGGTTGTCTGCCTGGCGGCGGCCGCGGACAACTTCACGCCGGCAGGCGCCAATCCTGCGGCGAGCAGCGATGGAGTCGTCCCCGCGTTCGCGGGGCGCGAGGCGCCCGAGCAGGGCTGGGCATACGGGAAATATCGCGGCGACTTCTGGAAGCACCGCGCGGAGAAGCCGCTGTATTCGATCGACGCCTCGAATGTCGACAAGTATGCCGAGCACCTTTCGGCCGGTCAGGTTCAGTTGATCAAGCAGCGCAAGGGATACCGGATGGATGTCTATCCGGCGCACCGCGAGTGCCAGCTTCCCGACGTCGCCGAGCAGAATTCGCGCGAGAACCTTACCGCCGCGAAGCTCGACGCGAGCGGCTCGATGCTTCAGTCGGCGTATTTTCCGGGTGTCGCCTTTCCGAAGCCGCAGAACGGCGCGCAGGCCATCCTGAACTACGAGTACCGCTATCGCGGCCTCGGTATCGAGTGGCCTTCGACGACGACAGCCGTTTCGCCGCGTCCGGGCAGCGACGACTGGATCATGACGATGGGACCGCAGAGTTTCTATTTCCCGGCGGGCAAGCTTGGCAAGAATACGCCGGGCGACGTCGACCAGCTTAGCCTTGCAGGCTACTTCGGCTACAACTCGCCGGCCGCGATGGCCGGGCAGGGCGGGATGCAGCGGCAGTACTACGACAAGGACTCCGAAACGTTCTACTACTTCCCGGGCCAGCGCCGCGTGCGCCGCATGCCGGCGTATACGCACGACGCGCCGCAGATCGGCTACGAGAATCAGTACACGGTCGACGACGCGAACATGTTCAACGGCTTCATCGACCGCTTCGACTGGAAGCTGGTCGGCAAGCGCGAAATGATCGTTCCGTACAACGACTTCGCCATGTACAACTTCAACGCGAAGTTCTCCGACATCGCGAAGCCAGAAGGTCTGACCGAGGCGAGCCGGCGCTACGAGATGCATCGCGTCTGGGTTGTCGAGGCGACAGTCAAGCCGACGGCGCGGCACGTCGCGTCGAAGAAGGTCTTCTATCTCGACGAGGACAGTTGGCTCGCGCTCGTCGGCGAGGACTACGACGCACAAGGCAAGCTCTGGAAGGTGCGCGAGGGGTATCCGATTCCGGTCTGGGAACTGGGCGGCGCGTGCGACCTTGAAACGTTCGTGCAGTACGACCTGAACGACGGACGCTACGTGTTCGATCAGTCGCCGATCGGCGCGGGAAAGGATATTCACTGGTACGCGCAGTCGAACGATAGCCGCTTCAGGTCGGACTACTACGGTTCGGAGACCTTGCGATCGATCAGCGAGCGTTGATCCGGGTACGGCACAAGAGGCGCGGGCCAGGACACGCCTGAGCCACGCGCCTCGACAAATACAATGAGGATAGCCATGAAGGGACAGGGGATAGGCAAGTCGGTTTGCGCTTCACTCGTCGCGTTGGGCGCGGCGACCCCGAGCGCATACGGCTACGAGTTCACGACGGGCTTGGGCGACATGCAGGGGTCGTGGGTGACCAACCTCACGGCGGGCGCCGGCATACGCCTGAAAAATCCGAGCTGTTCGCTGACCGGCGATCCCAACGCCGCGGGTTGCGGAGCGGCGGCCAACACGGATCAATGGGGCTTCGGCGACAACGGCAACCTGAATTACCGGAAAGGCCAGCTTTATAGCACGTATGTCAGCGCGACCAGCGAACTGCTGCTGACCATGCCGGGCGAGGGCGTGAAGTTCATGGTGCGCGGCACGGGCATGTACGATTTTCTCGCGAAGGACACGGCGAGAACGCCGCTCACGAGCGCGGCGGCGTCCCAGGCGGTGTACGACACCCAACTGCTCGATTTGTGGGTCGAAAAGGATTTCACCATCGGCGACAGGCCGGCGCACCTGAGGCTGGGCAACCAGGTGATCAACTGGGGCGAGAGCGCGTTCGCGGCGGGCGGCATCAATGCGACCAACTCGCTGGATATCCAGAAGCTGCTGATTCCGGGCACGCAGCTCAAGCAGGCGTTGCGGCCGGCGCCGATGCTGAGTTTCGCCGCCGATCTTTCGCACGGCTTCAGTACTGAGGACTACTATCAGTTTCAGTGGAACGGAAACCGCTATCCGCCGGTCGGCACGTACTGGTCGATCACGAACAGTTTCGGCCGCGGCGCGGAACCGCTTACGCTGAGCACGAACAATCTCAACGTGGCGGGCCCCAGCGCGGGAACCATCGCGGGGCCCAACAGCGGCAACGCGGGAACGATCGCGGCGATCAACGGCGGGCTGGTCGACGGCGTGTTTGCCGGGCCGCCGTTCAATTCGATCGGCATTCCCGTGTCCACGGCGCTGCCCTCGAAATATCGGCCGCAATTCGGCGTGAAGTTCAACTACCGGCCGCGAACGATCGACGCGAACTTTGCGTTCTACTACGAAAACTATACCGACAAGTCGCCGGTGGTATCGGCGCTGCCCAACGGGACTGCTCAGTTCTCCTATCTTCAGAATCGTCAGCTTTTCGGCGTGAGCGCGAACTTCGGGCTCGGGGAATGGGCAATCGGCACTGAACTCTCGTATCGTCCGCACGATGCCGTTGCGCTTTCGAGCTGTTTCGGCGCGGGCGGTCCGCTCGATTCGAACACCAATGGCATTGTCGGCGTCAACTGCCAGCAGTGGGCCGACAAGAAGAAAATTCAGTACGACATCAACGGCATTCTCAGCCTCACGCGCAGCGAGTACCCGTTCCTCAAGCTGATCGGCGCGGATATGGCCGTGCTGACGACCGAGCTGACGTGGATCTACTATCCGGGCGTCAGTTCGAGCGGCGTGACGCGCACGGTGGACGGCCAGTCTGTGACGCAGGTCCCGGCCGCCGGCTATCTGCCGTGGCTCAACTACGGTTCGGGCGCCGGCTATCCGATCGTCATGGCGCAGGGCACGTCCAGTTCGGTAGGCGCGACCGTCGATTTCAACTGGACTTACGACGGCAGCCTCATTCCGGGCTGGCAGGTCACGCCCGGCGTGACGTTCTCGGACGCGCTCTACGGCTATACGCCGACGTTTTCCGCGAATTACCTTCAGGGCGCGAAGTCGGTCAACGTCTACGTGCTGTTCAACCAGAACCCGGCGTTGTGGCAGGCCGGGATCAACTTCACCGCGTTCTTTGGCGGCCACCAGACCGTGGGCCAGCCTTTCGCAGATCGCAATTTTGTCGGCATGTTCGCGACCCGTAACTTCTGAGGTATCGAACGGGAGCCGGTTCTTGCCGCCGAGCGTCGGCTGCCAAACTGAAGGGAAATTTTCGTGCTAAATCGCCTGGTCTGTCGTCTTGAGACGCTTCTGTTCAGTCATCGTGCCGTCGTGCTGATCGCGATCGCGGCATTCACCGCGGTCATGGCCGTGTTCGCCGCGCAGTTGCGCATGGACGCGGGCTTCGACAAGCAGATGCCGATCGGTCACGAGTACATCGAGACCTTCCAGAAGTACCGGAACGACCTGTTCGGGGCGAACCGCATCACGGTGGTGGTGCGCGCGCGCAAGGGCTCCATCTGGACGCCCGAGGGGCTCGCGCGTTTGTACAAGGTCACGCAGGCCGTAACGTATCTGCCGAACGTGGACCGGTTGGGCGTGCAGTCGCTTTGGACACCTAACGCTTATGTCAACGAGATCACGGAAGACGGCTTTCGTGCCGATCCGATCATCAGCGGCACGGTCACGCCGGACCAGTTGACGCCCGCGATCGTCGAGAAGATTCGCCGCTCCACGACACAGGGCGGCTATATCGGCACGCTCGTTTCGCATGGCGAAGACAGCGCGATGATCACGGCGGAACTCACCGAACGGGACCGGTCCGGCAAGGTGCTCGACTACCTGGCGTTCAACCGCTTGCTGGAGAGCCAGATCTGCAAGCCGTTCGAGGACGCGGGCTACGAAATCCAGATCATCGGCTTCGCCAAGCAGATCGGCGACATTGCCGACGGCGCGACCTCGGTGCTCGGCTTTTGCGGCATCGCGCTCGTTCTTACCGCGCTCGCGGTGTATTGGTACAGCCACTCCATCCGCTTCACGGTCCTGCCGATCGCGTGTTCGTTGACATCGCTCGTCTGGCAGTTCGGCACGCTCAAGCTGCTCGGTTTCGGGCTCGATCCGCTTGCCGTGCTCGTGCCGTTTCTCGTTTTCGCCATCGGGGTGTCTCACGGCGTTCAGCAGGTCAACTACATCGTGCGCGAACTTTCGCTTGGACGCACGCCGTTCGAGGCCGCGCGCCACAGCTTCAGCGGATTGCTGGTGCCGGGCACGCTCGCGCTCGTCACCGCCTTTGTTTCGTTCGTCACGCTGTTGCTGATTCCGATTCCCATGGTGCAGGAACTGGCCATCACGGCTTCGCTCGGGGTCGGCTACAAGATCGTGACGAATCTCTTCATGCTGCCGGTCGTCGCGTCCTGCTTCGATTTCACGAAGACCTATGCGGACCGCGCCCTTGCGCGCCGCGAGCGCCGTTCGGCGTGGCTCAAGGGGCTCGCGCGCGTGGCCGAGCCGCGCTACGCGCCGCTCGTCGTGGCGCTCACGATCGTCGTGTTCGCCGTGGCCGTGTGGCAAAGCCGCGAACGCGTCATCGGCACGCTCGAACCGGGCGCGCCGGAATTGCGCGCGGATGCGCGCTTCAACCGCGACGCGCTTTCGATTGCAGGCAACTACGACGTGGGACTGGACTGGCTCACGGTGGTTTTCGAATCGAACGGCTCGTCGTGCGACAAGCCCGCACTCGGTTTTTATGAGGACGATTTTGCGACCGCCATGCAAACGGAGCCGGGCGTGGTGTCGGTGCAGTCGTTCCCGGCGATGCTGCGCACGTACAACGAGGGCTACAACGAAGGCTATCCGAAGATGAACGTGGTGCCGATCGACGCCAGCAATTACGGTGCGCTGGCGGCCGAGGTCGGGCGTGTGAAAGGCTTCATGAACAGCGACTGTAGCATGACCGCCGTTCACCTTTTCCTTGCCGATCACAAGGCAACGACGATCAATCGCATTCTCGCCGACGTGAAGCAGTATCGCGCAACGCACGAGATGCCCGGGGTCGCGATACGCCTCGCGGCGGGCAACGCCGGGGTGCTCGCGGCAACCAACGAAGAAGTGGCGAAAAGCGAATTGCCGATGATGCTCTATGTGTATGCGGCAATCCTGATTCTCGTGTTCCTCGCCTACCGCGACTGGCGTGCGATGGTGGCCTGCTGTGCGCCGCTCACCGTGGCGACATTCGTGGGCTACTGGTTCATGAAGGCGCTGCATATCGGACTCACGGTTGCGACGCTTCCCGTCATGGTGCTCGCCGTGGGCATCGGCGTCGACTACGCCTTCTATATCTACAACCGGCTGCAACTGCATCTTGCCGGCGGCGAAAACATCGTGAAAGCGGTGGAGCATGCACTGCTCGAAGTCGGCGTGGCGACGATCTTTACGGCGATCACGCTGGCTGTCGGCGTGGCGACGTGGAGCTTCTCCGCGCTCAAATTCCAGGCGGATATGGGCAAGCTGCTGGCCTTCATGTTCGTGGTCAACCTGCTGATGGCGATGATTGCGCTGCCCGCGTTCGCTTCGCTGCTTGAACGCTGGTTCCCTCGAACGAAGCCCGCGCGCGCTCCCGGGCTGCTGAGCCACTGATCCGAACGACCTCACTGGAAGAGATAGCCATGCTGAAAACAATCGCCGTGTGTGCGGCGTTGTGCGCCAGCTTGCCCGTGCTCGCGCAAACGGACGACAAACCCGCCACGCTCCTCGAAGCGCCCGCCCATGCCTGGCGTGCCCCTGAACGCAAGACGATGCTCGACGCCGCGCGCGCCGGCGCACGTATCGTGGCGGTGGGCGAGCACGGCATCGTGCTGCTGTCCGACGACGGCGGCCGCTCGTTTCGTCAGGCCGCCAAAGTGCCGGTGAGTTCGACCCTCACCGCCGTGACGTTTGCGGATTCGACGCATGGCTGGGCGGCCGGCCATTGGGGGACGATTATCGCCACCCACGACGGCGGCGAGACGTGGAAACTGCAACGAGTGGATACGTCGACGGACCAGCCGCTTTTCTCGGTCGATTTTCTCAATGCGCGCGATGGCTATGCGGCCGGGCTTTGGTCGCTGTTGCTCGCGACGCACGACGGCGGGAATACCTGGACGCGCGTTCCGGTGCCGAAGCCGGCGGGCGGCAGTCGTGCGGACCGGAACCTGTACCGTGTCTTTGCCGATCGCGCGAATTCGATCTACGTGACGGCGGAGCAGGGGGCGGTATTGCGGTCGAGAGACGGCGGCGCGAACTGGGAGTGGCGGGAGACGGGCGGCAAGGGTTCGCTTTGGGCGGGGATCGCGGCGGCGGACGGCCGGCTCTTTGTCGGCGGTCTGCTCGGCAATCTGTACGAGAGTCGCGACGGGGGCGAAACGTGGTCGCATGTCGATTCGCACGCAAGCGGGTCGATTACCGATCTGGTGGGCACGCGCGACGGTGTGGCGGGTGTCGGGCTCGATGGCTTCATGCTCGAAACACGAAGCGGCTCGCCGGACTTCACCGCGACACAGCGCGCCGACCGCGCCGCGCTGACGGCGGTCGTGATCAACGGGAAGGGGGTGCCGGTGTTGTTTTCGAAGGATGGCGTGATAGGGCGGTGAGGATGCTGCGCAATCGGGTATTCGGCCTCCCGCTGCTGCGGCGTGTCGCGCAGCACATCGAGCGGGCGCGATGAAAAGCGGTCGTGAAGCGCGGTCGTGAACGGGCGCGTGCCGCACGGCGTCGCGCCGGCGCAAACGGCGCTATCGCCGCAAACGCACGGCGTCGCGATTCTTTTCTTCCCGGCATGCGTCTTTGATAAGCTTTCCGACCATGCCCGACATCAAGCTGAACCTCACGCTCGACGACAGTGCGCCGGCCACGCCGGACGCCGCGTTGACGCGCGCGGACCGCGTCTATTACACGCTGCGCAGCGAAATCTTCGACATGCACCTGCTGCCGGGCGACCGGCTCACCGAGGGTGCGATCGCCGAGCGTTTCGCGGTTTCGCGCACGCCGGCGCGCGAGGCGCTGCAACGGCTGCAAAGCGACGGCCTGATGCAAGGCTACGTGCGCAGCGGCTGGGAAGTCGTGCCGATCGACAACAAGCGTTTCGACGATCTTTACGAAATGCGCCAGATGATCGAGACCTTCGCGGTACGCAAACTATGCAGCGCGCAGGCGCCGCAAGCGCAACTGCATCTGCTGCTCGACGCGCTCGACCGAATCTGGAAAGTCGGGCGCGCGCAGCGCATCGCCGACGGCAGCAAGCTCGTCGAACTGGACGAAGCGCTGCATCACGCGCTGGTGGCGGCGGCCGGCAACGACGAACTTACCGCGACGATGCAGCGCGTTACCGACCGCATACGCGTCGTGCGCCGCCTCGATCTCGTGCATGGCGACGGCATCGCCGAAACCTACGATGAGCACGCCGCGATTCTCGACGCGATCCGCTTGGGCGACGGCGCGCTGAGCGTCGAACTCGTTTCGCGCCATATCGGCGGCAGCCAGGCGAGCGTCAACAATCTCACGCTGCAACGCCTGCGCGCGGTGCGCACCGACACGGGGCGCGATGCCGTCGCGCTGGCACCAGCCCGGCCACGGCGCACCAACTGACGGCATGGCGCGGGGGCGCGAGCAAGACGCCTCGGGCGGGCTGGAAGGCTTATCCAATCGGCATTCTCAGGGTTTTTACCGAGTCCTGGCACGGATCTCGCATTGACGTTTTCGTTGTATACAAGGAAACGTCGATGCGTCTCGAAACCCCTGCCGAATTCACCGCGGCACCCTCGCTGAATCCCACGCGCGCCTCGCGCGGCATGGCGGTCGCCCCGCACGCGCTGGCGTCGCAAAGCGCGCTCGCGGTCCTGCGCGAAGGCGGCAATGCGGTCGAGGCGATGATCGCCGCCGCCGCGACCATCGCCGTGGTGTATCCGCATATGAACAGCATCGGCGGGGACGGTTTCTGGCTGATCTCGCGTCCGGGCCACGCGCCCGTCGGCATCGAGGCGTGCGGCGCCGCGGCGATGCGCGCCGATATCGCCACGTACCGCGCGTTCGGGTTGTCCGCCGTGCCGGCGCGCGGACCGCTCGCGGCCAATACGGTGGCCGGCACGGTGTCCGGCTGGGACTTCGCGCAGCGCTACTCGCAGGCGGCGCTAGGCGGCCGTTTGCCCGTCGCGCGTCTGCTCGAGGACGCCATTCACTACGCGAAGCACGGCGTCCCGGTCACGCGCGGCCAGGCGGATTGCGTCGCGGGCAAGGGCGCGGAACTGCGCGACGTGCCGGGATTCGCGCGAACCTTCCTGCCCGATGCACGCGCGCCCCGCACCGGCGAGCGCTTCGTCAACGCACGGCTGGCGGCGACGCTGCAACAACTCGCCGATGCGGGCCTCGACGACTTCTATCGCGGCGATCTCGCGCGCAGCATCGCGCGCGATTTGTCGTCACTGGAAACGCTGCTCACGCTCGACGACCTCGAACGCCATCGCGCCCGCGAGCGCACGCCGCTCGCGCTCGAACACACGCTCGGCACGGTCTATAACATGCCGCCGCCGACGCAAGGGCTTGTCTCGCTGCTGATTCTCGGCGTGCTCGACCGCGTGATCACCGACGACATGGACCCGCTCGGCCCCGAGTTCGTGCATGCGTGCGTGGAAGCGACCAAGCTCGCGTTCAAGGTGCGCGACCGGCACGTGACCGACCCCGACCACATGCGCATTGATCCGGATGCGCTGCTGGAGCCCGCCGCGCTCGACGCGATGGCGCGCCAGATGTCGATGGCGCGCGCGATGCCGTGGGGCAGCGGACGCGGTCCCGGCGACACCGTCTGGATGGGCGTCGTCGACGGCGAGGGCGTGGCCGTGAGCTTCATCCAGAGCATTTATCACGAGTTCGGCAGCGGCATCGTGCTGCCGCATTCGGGCATCAACTGGCAGAACCGCGGGTGCAGCTTCTCGCTCGATCCCGCATCGCTCAATCCGCTGATGCCGGGGCGCCGTCCTTTCCACACGCTCAATCCCGCGCTCGCGCGCTTCGCCGCCGGCCGCACGATGGTCTACGGCAACATGGGCGGCGACGGCCAGCCGCAATCGCAGAGCGCCGTGTTTTCGCGCATCGCGCGCTTTGGCTGGAACCCGCAGGCCGCTATTGATGCGCCGCGCTGGCTGCTCGGGCGCACGTGGGGGCAGTCCACCGATTCGCTGAAACTCGAAGCGCGCTTTCCGGCGGCGACCGTGGCTGCCTTGCGCGCGCTGGGCCACGACGTGGAAGTGCTCGCCGATTACGACGAAGCGATGGGGCATGCCGGCGCAATCATTCGTTATCCGAACGGATTGTTCGAGGCGGGCCACGATCCGCGCAGCGACGGCGCGGCCGCGGGCTGGTAGCGAAAACCGCGCGTTAGCGCATTACCCGATCGATTTGTCTTTGCATCCGGATCGGCATCGTGCCGGCCCGGAGGGTGTCTCTCTTCCTTTTCATCCGCATTCAACGGGGAAAACTCATGAACACACGCACTACGACGCTGCACGCGGAGACCACCGCCGGCACGAACGCCGCCGCGACGCACAGTCGCTGGCTCCAGCTCGGCCTCGGCCTGCTTTGCATGATGGCGATATCGAGCCCGCAATATGTGTGGACGCTGCTGACCAAACCGCTGTCCGCCAAGCTCGGCGTGCCGCTGCCGGAATTGCAGGTGACCTTCTCGCTGCTCATCATTCTCCAGACCTTCTTCTCGCCGTTTCAAGGCAAGCTGATCGACCGCTTCGGCCCGCGCCTGCTGATCTCGCTCGGCACGGTGATGTCGGGCCTGAGCTGGGTGCTCGCCTCGATGGTCACGAGCACCTCCATGCTCTATCTCACGTACGGACTCGTCGGCGGACTCGGCACGGGCATCGTCTATGTCGGCGTCGTCGGGCTGATGGTGCGCTGGTTCCCCGACCGGCGCGGTTTCGCGGCGGGCGCGGTGGCGGCCGGCTACGGCATGGGCGCGATCGTCACGACGTTCCCGATTTCCTCCTCGCTGGCGACGCGCGGACTCGATGCCACGCTGTGGATCTACGGCATCGCGTTCGCGGTCGTGGGCTTTCTCGCCTCGCAAGGTTTGCGCGTGCCGCGCGACGCCGCGCCTTCGGTGTCAGCGTCCGTGTCGGCCGCCGCGCAGGCGGCGGGCGTGCCGAACTTGCGTCCCACGCAGATGATGAAGTCGCCGCTGTTCTGGCTCATGTTCGCCATGATGACGATGATGTCGACCTCGGGCCTGATGGTCACGTCGCAGATGGCGACCTTCGCCGCGGATTTCGGCATCACGAAAGTGGTGGTGTTCGGCATGGCCGCGCTGCCGCTCGCGTTGACCATCGACCGCTTCACGAACGGGCTCACGCGTCCGCTGTTCGGTTGGGTTTCGGATCGTTTCGGCCGCGAAAACACCATGTTTTTCGCTTTCGCGCTCGAAGGCGCGGCAATGGCGCTGTGGCTGCTGACGCGCGATAACGCCGTTCTGTTCGTGCTGCTCTCGGGCGTGGTGTTCTTCGGCTGGGGCGAGATTTTCTCGCTGTTCCCGTCCACGCTGACCGACACCTTCGGCACGCGCCACGCCACCGAAAACTACGGCTGGCTCTATATCTCGCAGGGCATCGGTTCGATCTTCGGCGGCCCGCTCGCCGCGCTGCTGCATCAGCACGCGGGCAGTTGGGTGCCGGTGTTCGCTTCGGCGATCACGCTGGACATCGTCACCGCCGTGCTCGCGCTGTTCGTGCTCAAGCCGATGCGCGCGCGCTTTCTGCTGCGAAACGGCGCAACGGCCGCGTCCCGCTGAACGGCAGGCGCGATTGCCGACGCGCCGTGGAGTTGCTGTCGAGCTTGACGCGCTCGGCCACGCGCTTGGACAAGATAGTTGCTGACGCAACTTGCTGCATGCCGCTCGCGCCACGGCAACAATTGCAGTATCCCGGCCGAAGGCTGTTCACAGGCCGACGATTGCCTGGCGTAGCTGCCAGGCAGCGCCGCCGGCGGATAGCGGTACGTTTCGGTATCCTTACGACCGCAGCCGGGTCACGCCGCTTGGTCACCGGCACGATGACGCGTATTACGTTCTATCGCGGTGAGCAGCAACAGCAAGACAAGGAAGCCAGCCAGTGCGAGGAGCGTTCCCAGCGACGATCCAAGCTGTTCGCTCCTGCCGCGCGCGGCCCGAATGGTGCTTTGCGCCGCGCCGATGCGCTCGATCTTGACGCGGGCGTACTGATTCATGGCAGCCGCGACATAGCGCTCGCGATTGTCCCACTCCCACGACGCGGCGCGCTGCGTCGCCCGCGCGACGACTTCCGAGAGTTCGTCCAGAAATTGCTGCCTGTCCGCGAGCGGAACGCTCGTCAGCCACGCCTCCAGCAGCGGCTGGCTGGCATTATCCTGGTTCAATACGGTGCGCAGCGGCCCGGGAATCAGGAATCCGGCGGCGCCGGGCACATTCACCGTGGGGCTGCCGCCGTTCGCGCTGTCGTTCGACAATGCGTCATTCGCCGCTTCCGAACCCGGTATGGAAGCGAGCACGTCGCTGGCGCTAAGCGGAGGGTCCGCCGATACCGCCGTTTTTTCTGGAACCGCCAGCGCGAACGTCAACACGATCATGGCGAGCATCGCTCCCACGAGGGCGATGAGACACAGCAGATGTGCCATGCCCAGCAGGCGTTTCTCCAGTTTGTCCGCAATTTTCATCTCAACCCCGTTGAAATCCGTTCCGACCCGAGGCCGGTATTCGCCTCATGGCGCGCGCAGAGAATGCTCCGAAAGCGGCCCCGCACACTGGCGCCGACGAGCTTCGCGCCCGCCGTGTTCGACACCTGGCCGCAGAGCATAGAGAAGCGATTGCGTGACGCGGTACGCGCCGGTCGCGACGCCGGCGAGCAGAAGGCCGTCGCCGCCGGGAAGGGCATTCGCATAGACGGGAACCCCCGACTTGATCGTCAAGAGACCGGGCATGCGCAGCGCGAAGATCGCCGTGTGCGAGACAGTCGCGCGCCACTCGAGCGCACTCTTTCGCAAGCGGGATCTGGACGACGCGGGCATTGCGCGCATGTAAATGATCAAAAAAAACCCAGCGAACGCTGGGTGAAATGAGTTGCCGGTCCTGTCATGGAAGGCAACCGGACGCTTCCGTCCGACAAGCTGAGGACACAACCATGCCATGGGACCACGCATCGAGCGCGCTGAAAGCACACTGTGAAGATAGGTCACGACATGACATGTTGGCGATTTTTGCGCGGGAACCTTAAGGGAAACTTAAACAGGCGAACGTGTGAGCGAGGCGAGAGACGGTTGGGTGCAAGCGATCGGAGAACTGCAATATCGCTTGTCTCGATGGTGGCGCCATGCCGCGTCGTGATGCGATCGCCAGGTCTGCAAAGAGCCGAAGCTCGGAACCTTGAATGACCAATGCTCTTATAGACAGCGCGTTGCGTGACGATCTATCGAACATGGTTCGCACTGCTATGTTTTTGCGGGGTTGCGAGGCTTCCATGCAGCCACGATGAGATTGCTATTGCACGTTGTCGCGTCGGCGCGGCGAAACCCGGTTCCGCATGCGGCTCGCTCCAGAACAGGCCGGGTTATCGTAAGCCGCCACATACTCCAGCCGCTTTTGCCGAGCAGACGTTAATCGCGAGCCGATTCATCGCGTACGTCGACAGTAGCCGGAATTGTGGCGAAAACGCGACACGAAGAAGGGAAGGCCGCCGGTTTTGGGCGAATGAGCCGTGCCGAACAAGCAAACCTTCCGATCGCGAGCAAAACGAATAGGGCGGGAACATGATTTGCATCGTCACTTCAACGACAGTCAAAATCAGGGAGAGGCGATGTCAATTCGTTCCCGGCCGCGTCAGCGCGCCCTTACTGCGACGCTCGCTTCAGCATGTCTTGTCACCGGCCTTGCGCTCGCGGCCACCGATGCTTCCGCGCAAACCGCCGCGTACACGAGCGAGCCCGTCGATCTGTATGCCGGACCGTCCGGCGATTACCCCGTCGTGTCCGAGATTGGGCCAAGCGAGCCGGTCAACGTAATGGGTTGCGTCGGCGATTATTCGTGGTGCGACGTGACGGTCGATGGCCTGCGCGGCTGGGTCTACGGCGGTTATCTCACTTATCCGTATCAGGGCGGCTACGTGCCGCTGCCCAACTACGGCGCGGCAATCGGCCTGCCGATCGTCACGTTCTCCCTCGGCGCGTACTGGGGCAGTTTCTATCGCGATCGCCCTTGGTACGGCGAACAGCAGCGCTGGGCGCACGTTGCGCCGCCCGAGCGCGGCCGCCCGCCGCCGGGACCGCCGGCGTGGCACGGCCAACCGGGCCGTCCGCCGGGCAATGGCGGGCGGCCGCCGGGTAACTTCGGCGAGCAGCGGCCGAACGGCGGGGCGCCGCAGGGCGCGGGCCGGCCGGGTGCGCCCGGATACGGCGAAACACCGCGTCCGGGCAACATGCCGCCCGAGGCGGGGCGTCCGCCCGGCCGTGCCGAAATGCCGCGCGCGCCGGGCAATGCGCCGGGCGCGCCGCAGTTCGGAGCGGGACGTCCGCCCGGTAACGAGGCAAGGGAGGCTAGGCCGGAAGGGGCGCGTGCGCCCGCGAACGTCCCGGCCAACGCGCCGCGCGCACCGGAACCCGCGCGAGCGGCCGCGCCGCCGCAGGCCAATCGTCCGCCGCCTGGCGCGCCGCAGGGCGGCGGCATGCACGGCCCCGCGCCCGAGCACGGCGGCGGCCGTCAGGAAGGGCCACAGGGCGGCCATGGCGGCGGCGGCGGTGGTGGCGGGCACGAGCCGCATCCGCAGTAACGCCGGTAACGCCGGTAACGCCGGTAACGCCGATCACGCCGATCACGCCGATCACGCCGATAACGGCGCTGCATGAGCCACACATCGCAAAGGGATGCCAGCTACGGCATCCCTTTTTTATATCCGAAGCCACAACATTTAATTCGGATGCCGAAATAAATGGGCCTTGGCGCCAGTCTTGGATGTCTTGCGATTTCTCTGTCAGATTTAACAATCTCTGACAGTAACTTCCGGCTTACCAGGCGAGAATAAGCTCTCGTGATCGATTGCAAACGATCGGGGCTTATCGCCAGTGCGCGCGTTGAATCGTGTTCGCGCCGGCATCGGTTTCTGCTACGGGGGCCGGCACGCTTGGGACACGGTAAAGCGGCCGGAACGAGAGGGAAGCCAGAGCGAACTCCAGTTCGCCGGATAACGCTGGAACACCAGCGCTTTGAGGTGGAAGTGGCGACGGCGGTTCGCCTCTCGTCGTGCCAAGGGCGGCTGCGACCGGTGGGGCGGCGCCGGGCGGTGGCGCCGTTCGCTGGGCGCGCCGGCACGACGATGAATGCATCGCGATTCGTTTTCCGAGGGCCGGATTTCGCGGATCGCGGGCGCGGGGCGGGCGTCGTCGCCACGTCTTTTTCGGGTGGGCGGGCCGTTTGAGGCGTGCGCACCGCCCGGCTCCTCCGCCAATTTCATTTTGCGCGACGGTTTGCGCAACGGGCGGGCGCTGGCCCGCCAACGAGGGCTTCATGGTTTTCCGCTTCGGACGCATTGTTTTTCCGCCCGCCTCGCGCCCGGCCAACGCCGGCGGCGGGCGCGGCTTCGAGCGCATCGAACTCGACCTCGCGCGCGACCGTCACGCGCGTGCCGCGATGGAAGCCTACGCCGATTCGTGTGCCGCCGAGCTGCCATGGCTCAGCGAAACGCTGCGCGACTCGCGCCATGGCCGGGACGGGCGGCTGACGCAATGCTCGTCCACGGTGCTGCGCGTGTTCCTGGCGGCGCAGGCGCGCGCCGCCACGCAGCCCGACTATGCGTATGCCGCGTGGGAGCACGTGCGAACGCAACTCAACGCGCTGTTGTCCGGCGAAGGCGCGGCAGGCGCGCCGCCCGATACGGAGTCGGCGCAGGCGGCGACGGGCGAGGCCGGTGCGCTGCCGCCGCGGGCATGAGCGCGGCTCGCCTCGCGCGTTTTCGACTACCATGGGCGCATTCCGATACCCGCGGCGCGTGAATTGATGCCGGGCCGATCCGATCGAATGCGATCCGATGGGATGCAAACGGCATGTGCCGCTCCCAATTGTTTCGAGACGCGGCGAAAGTAATGGTTTTGCGCGCGGCAAAGCGCTGCGTGCCCAGATATCGAGGACGGAAGTCCGCCGGCCGCGTTCCGCACGTGCATCCGGCGCGATCAGCCGTCCGCAGAATGAATAAGATTCTTGTTGCGGGGTGTTATGAGAATTGCAGTACTGGATGATGATCCGGCACAAACCGATTTCGTGTGTCAGACCTTGACGGCCTCGGGCCATATCTGTCACGCGTTTGCGAAGGGCGGCGAGCTGGTCAAGCAGCTTCGGCGTCAAACCTTCGATCTGCTCGTACTCGACTGGAATGTGCCCGACATGGCGGGCGACGAAGTCCTGCACTGGGTGCGGCAAAGTCTGTCGACACGGCTGCCCGTGCTGTTCATGACGAGCCGCAGCCGCGAGATCGACATCGCGCAAATGCTCAACGCGGGCGCCGACGACTACGTCGTCAAGCCCGTTTCGGCGCCGGTGCTGATCGCGCGCGTCAATTCGCTGCTGCGCCGCGCGTATCAGTTGCACGCGCCCGCGCTCAAGGAAACCTTCGGCGAATACGAATTCGATCTGAAGTCGCGCCAGGCGTCGGTGGGCGGCCGGCAGGTCGCGCTCACGCAGAAGGAGTTCGATCTCGCGCTGCTGCTGTTCCAGCACCTGAGCCGCCCGCTCTCGCGCGCGCACATTCTCGACGTGATCTGGAAGCAGTCCGACGACATTCCCTCGCGCACGATGGACACGCACGTCTCGATGCTGCGCTCGAAGCTCGGCCTGCGGCCCGAAAACGGCTATCGCCTCACGCCGATCTACGGCTACGGCTACCGGCTCGAACGCATCGAGGGGGACGACGCGTGAGCGCCGCGCGCAGGACGCAGGGCGCCGCGAAGGAGCGCGCGGCGCGTGCATCCGTGGCGCCGCTCGTTGCCTGCGCGCTCGCGCTCGTTCCCGCCGCGCGCGGCGCCGAAGCGCGCGAACCCGCGCCGCGCGCCTCGCGTCCGGCCGAGTCCGTCACCTACGTCACGCGCGCGGGCGATTCGCTCTATGACATCGCCGTGCGCTACCTGCGCGAGCCGGCCGACTGGACGACGCTCGCGCGCGTCAATCGTATCGGCGAGCCGCGGCGGCTCCGGCCCGGCACGGTCTTGCGCGTGCCGGTCGCGCTGATGCGCCAGGAAGCGCTGAGCGCCACGGTGATCGCCGCGAACGGTCCCGCGCAGCATGCATTTCGCGGTGGCCCGCTGCTGCCGCTCGGCGTGGGCGACAAGCTGGTCGAAGGCGATCGCGTGCAAACCGGCCATGACGGCTTCACCACGCTGGAACTTGCCGACGGCTCGCATCTCGTGCTGCCGCCCGACACCTCGCTTGACCTCGCCACGCTGCGCAAGACCGTGCTCACGGGCGCGACCGACCGTATCGTCAACCTGCATCGCGGCGAGGTGAACACCGAGATCACGCATGCCACGAAGAAGGACGACCGCTTCCAGATCCGCTCGCCTTCCGTGGTGGCGGGCGTGCGCGGCACGCAGTTTCGCGTGAGCTTCAACGGCGCGAGCGGCGCCACGGCGGTCGAAGTGCTCGACGGCGCCGTGGGCGTGGACGCCGCGGCCGCGCAAGGCCGCAGCGGCGCCTATGCGCCCGCGCCGGGCACGCCGCTCGCCGCCTCCGAGCAGCTCGTGGCGGCGCGGCACGGCAGCGTGACGCTGCCGGGCGAGCCGGCGGGCAGTCCTGTCGCCCTGCTCGACGCGCCCGAACTGGAGAACGGCTCGAAGGTCCAGGACGATGCCGACGTCGCGTTCGACATCGCGCCGGTGCCGGGCGCGCGCGGCTACCGCGTGCAGATCGGGCGCGATGCGGGCCTGTTCGACATGATCCGCGACGTGCGCAGCGAAACGCCGCACGTATCGGTCGGCGCGCTCAAGGACGGCACGTACTTCGTGCGCATCTCCGCCATCGGCGAGCGCGGTCTCGAAGGCATGCCGGCGGCTTACGCGTTCGAGCGCCGCAAGCTCGCGCTCGGCGCGAGCGCCGGGGCCATCGCAGGCTCGCGCGACTTCGCGTTCCGCTGGTTCGTCGAGCGCGGCGCGCAGAGCACGCGCTTTCGCTTCGTGCTCGCGGCCAACCCCGACTTGCGCTCGCCGCTCGTCGACCGGCCGGACCTCGCGGGCGGCGAGGCCGTCGTGCGCGATCTGCCGAAGGGCGTCTACTACTGGACGGTGATCGCCGAGCAGTTCGAAGGCGGCCGTTATCACCAGAAGGCAACCCCGGTCCAGTCGTTCAGGCTCGACTGGTGACACACGCGCGCATGAGCGTGAGGCCGCCCACGCAACTCGGCCGCTCCATCGGGCGGCGCTTCCTGTTCGAATGGGCGGGCGTGGGCTGCGCGGGCGTGGTCGTCGCGGTGGCGTGCGTGCTGCTGCACCTGACGGGCGGCGCCGACCACCTCGTCTACGATCGTCTGCTCGCCGCGCGCGCGCTGCCCATTTCGCCCGACATCGTGCTGGTTGAAATCGACAACGCGAGCGTGGCCGCGCTCGGGCGTTGGCCGTGGCCGCGCGCGGCCCACGCGCAACTCGTCGACAAGCTGGCGAAGGCGGGCGCGGCGGCCGTCGTCTACGACGTGCTGTTCACCGAGCCTTCGTCCGACGACGCGCGTTTCGCGCAGGCGTTGCACGAGCGCCCCGTCTTTCTGCCGATCCTGCTGTCTCCCGCGAGCGAGGGCGACCCGGCCGGGCGGCGCGACGCCGTGCGTCCCGTCGCGCCGCTCGCGCAGGCGGCGGCCGGGCTTGGTCACATCAATCTCGAAGTCGACAGCGACGGCATCGTGCGCAGCGTGGCGCTGTTCGAAGGCGACGCCGCGCAGCGCTGGCCGCAACTGATGGTGCCGCTCTGGCGCGCGGTGCGCAGCGGCGCCGTGACGCTCGCGCACGGCACGCCGCAAGCCGCGCATCGCGACGACATGCTGCGCGCGGGCGCGCCCGGCAGCGAATCGCGCTTCCTGATTCCGTTCGGCGCGAATTCGCAGCATTACCGCAAGGTTTCGTTCGTCGACGTGCTCGAAGGCCGCGTTCCCGCCGAAGCGCTGCGCGGCCGCGTGGTCATCGTCGGCGTTACGGCTTCGGGCTTGTACGACCGCTTCGCCACGCCGCTTTCGGGCACGCTCGGGCCGCTGCCGGGCGTCTATATCCACGCCGTCGTGCTCGACACGCTGCTCAACGGCACGGCCATCCAGCCCGCGCCCATGGTGGCCGTCGTGCTGCTTTCGCTCGTGCCGCTCGGCCTCGTGCTGGCGGGCTTTCTCGTGCTCTCGCCGTTGCGCACGCTGTTGCTGCTCGCGCTGCTGATCGTCGTTTCGCTCGGCGCGAGCGCGGCCGTGCTGCATTTTTCGCGTCTGTGGATCACGCCGGTGCCCGCGATCGTCGCGCTCATCGTCGTGTATCCGGCGTGGAGCTGGCGGCGGCTCGAAATGACGATGGCCTATTTGCGCAAGGAATTGCGCCAGCTTGCCGACGAGCCGTATCTGCTGCCCGAAGCGCCCACGCCGCGCCACGAGTTCGGCGGCGACGCGCTCGCGCAGCAAATGTCGCTGATGGCGCAGGCCGCGCAGCGTTTGCAGGACATGCGCCGCTTCGTGTGGGACAGCCTGGATTCGGTGCCGGAGCCGATTCTCGTTGCCGACTTGCGCGGCGTCGTGCTGATCGCCAATCACGCGTCGCGCACCTATTTCGCGAGCCTGAACGTCGGCGCCGTGGAAGGGCGCGCGATGCAGGACGTGTTCGGCGACCTCGCGCTCGTCAAGCCGATCGACCCGAACCCGGAAGCCGCGGCGCAGGCGCACGCGCATTGGCCCGCGCCGCTCGATCCCGCGCGCGGCGAATTCGCGGAGCTGATGGAGCGCGGCGTGGAAGTGCGCGCCCGCGACGGCAGCGACTATTTGCTGCGCTACGCGCGCTGCACGAACGCGCAGGGCCAGGCCGTGGGCTGGATCGCGGGTCTCGTCGACGTGACGGCGCTGCACGACGCCGAGCGTCAACGCGAGGACGCGCTGCGGCTGCTGTCGCACGACATGCGCTCGCCGCAGGCGTCGATCGTGGCGCTGGTGGAGACCGAACGCGAGCGCGGCACGCTGGGCGCCGCGCCCGTGCGCGACGTGATGGAGCGCATCGAGCGCTACGCGCGCCGTTCGCTCACGCTCGCCGACGACTTCGTGCAACTCGCGCGCGCCGAATCGCAGGTCTACGCGCTGGAGCCGACGAGCCTCGCCGAACTCGTGATCGACGCGAGCGACGAAGTGTGGCCGCAGGCGCGCGCGAAGCGCATCCAGATCGACACGAATTTCGAAGGCGACCAGATGGGCTGGATCAACGCCGACCGTTCGCTGATGACGCGCGCGCTCGTGAACGTGCTCAACAACGCGGTGAAGTACAGCCCACCCGACACGCGTATTGTTTGCCGCCTCGCGCTGGACGCGCGCGTGCCGCAGCACGTGATCTGTGCGATTCGCGATCAGGGCTACGGCATCGCGCACGAGGACCAGGCGAGATTGTTCGAGCGTTTTCGCCGCTTTCACGCGGGCAAGCGCCCGGAAGTCAGCGGCGCGGGGCTGGGCATGGCGTTCGTGAAAACCGTCGTGACGCGTCACGGCGGCGACGTTCTCGTGGAGAGCGAGCCCGACAAGGGCACCACGCTGACGATGTCGTTGCCCGCGCTCGACGTGCCGGGCTGAATGCAAACGTCCAATATGACTGAACTTGCGCGCTACGTTGCTTCGTGTCGTGTCGCGCCGATGGAGCTTTCCGTGAAAATACTGCTGTCAATCTGCTGTTTGTCGATGCTGGGCGCGCTTGCCGGTTGCGCGGGCGTGACCACCAATCTCGCCACGCGGGGCGTGCTGCCCGCCGCGAGCGCCGCCGTCGCGAACTACCGCTTCGCGCCCGTGCCCGTGCCCGCGCCCGCGCCCGCGCCCGCGCAAGCCCATGCGGGCGAGCCGGCGCCGGCCGAACCGCTGCTGCGCGCCGGACTCGCGAAGCGCGGCTTCGAGGAAAGCGCGCCCGAGGCCGCGCGATATCTGGTTTCGGTGTCGTCGGCCACGCGGCCCGCCGGCGTGAGCTTTGTCGAGGGCGATTGCCGCGGCGGCTGCGAGCCGGCCGCCGCCCCTGCGTTGCCGTGGTTCGGGCACCCTTACGTGCATACGCTGACATTGCGATTTTTCGCGCTGCCGGAAGGGCGCGAGGTCTACAAGGTGAGCGCCGTGAAGCGCGACCGCAACGCCGACGCGCAACAAGCGCTGCCGTATCTCGTGACGAGCGCGCTCGCGCGGTTGCCTGATGAAAACAAGACGCCCGCAAACGCGGACGTAACGACGGCGGGCGCGCAGCATTGGCGCGTGAAGCTCGACGCTGGCGACTCGGGCGCCGCGCCTGCCGTGCGGTCGATCCAGCCGATTACGCCGATTACGCCGGTTACGCCGGTCATGCCTCACTAGGCGGCTCGGGCCAGCGGTTTTCGAATACGCACTCGTCGAGCGCCTTGCGCTGCGCCCAGCGCTCCATTTCCAGCATCGGCTGCGGATAAAACGTATCGACGTGGCCGAGGCAAAGCATCGCCACGGGCTTCGCGCCCACGGGCATGCCGAGCAGCGCGCGCACCTGGTCGACGTCGAAAATCGACACCCAACCCATGCCCAGCCCTTCGGCGCGCGCCGCGAGCCACATGTTCTGAATCGCGCACGCCACCGAGGCGAGATCCATTTCCGGCAGCGTGCGGCGGCCGAAAATATGCGGCTCGCGCCGGTCCATCAGCGCGACCACGAGCAGTTCGCCGCATTCGCGCATGCCTTCCACCTTGAGCTTCATGAACGCGTCGCGACGTTCGCCGAGCGCGTCGGCGGTGGCCAGCCGCTCCTGCTCGACCGCCGCTTGCAGTTGCGCGCGCAACGAAGCATCGGTGATGCGCAGGATGCGCCAGGGCTGCATGAAGCCCACGCTCGGCGCGTGATGCGCGGCGTCGAGCAGGCGCGCGAGCGTGGCCGGATCGACGGGGCCGGGAACGAAGTGGCGCATGTCGCGCCGCTCGTAAATCGCGCGGTAAACCGCCGCGCGCCCGGCGTCGTCAAAAGGCTGTGCCATGAAAGAGTGCGGCCGTGAAAGCCGGATTGGAAGGCCAGTAGGCGTGCATGTAAGTCGCGACGATCGAGCCGTGCCGATAAACCGCTTCGCCGTGCGCGCCGGTGTTCGGATTGCGCGCCGTGAGCGCGGCTGCGAGCGGCGTGCTCACGTGCGAATAATGAAACGTGTGCCCGCGCAGCGCGCCGTGCGCGACGCTTTCGAGCTGCTGCATGCCGAGCGCGGCAAAACGCTTTTGCAGCGTCGCTTCGCCCGGCAGCAGGCCGAGCATCGGCGTGCGCCGGCCGTGCGCGTCGGTGAGCGCGTCGAGCAGCCATAGCATGCCGCCGCATTCCGCGAGCAATGGTTTGGAATCCGAACAATGTGCGCGCAGCGAGGCGGCGCTGCGGGCGTTGCGCGCGAGCACGGCCGCGTGCAGTTCGGGATAGCCGCCGGGCAGCCAGACTGCGTCGGCGTTCGCGGGCGCGGGTTCGTCGGCGAGCGGCGAAAAGCGGCTCACGCGCGCGCCCATGGCTTCGAGCAGCGCGACGTTCGCGGGGTAGACGAACGAGAACGCGGCATCGTGCGCCACGGCGACATGGCGGCCTTCGAGCAGGCGCGGCACGGCGCCGCCACGTGCCGGTTCTTCGAATGCGACGGGCGGCGGCAGTTCCGCGAGCGACGTATGCGCGAGCGCTTCGGCGGCGCGGTCGAGGCGCGCGTCGAGATCGGCGATCTCGCTTGCCTGATGCAAGCCCAGATGTCGATCGGGCAATTCGAGCAACGCGTCGCTCGAAACGTGACCGAGCCAGCGCACGTCATCGGGCAAGGCTTCCTGGAGCATTTGCGCGTGGCGCGCGGAGCCCACGCGGTTCGCCATTACGCCATGAAACGGCACGTCGGCGCGAAAATGCGCCAGGCCGAACGCAATGGCGCCGAACGTTTGCGCCATCGACTTCGCGCTCACCACGGCCGCCACGGGCACGTCGAACGTGCGCGCGAGATCGGCGCTGCTCGGCGTGCCGTCGAACAAACCCATCACGCCTTCGATCAGAATGAGATCCGCCTCGCGCGCGGCTTGTGCCAGCAACGCACGGCACGCCTCTTCTCCCACCATCCACAGATCGAGCGACTGCACGGGCGCGCCGCTCGCATGCGCCAGTATCATCGGGTCGAGAAAATCCGGCCCGGTCTTGAACACGCGCACGCGCCGCCCCGCCTGCCGATGCAAGCGCGCGAGACCCGCCGTGAGCGTGGTCTTGCCTTGACCCGATGCAGGCGCGCTAACGAACAGCGCGGGGCACGCAATCATTTAGAACTCCACACCTTTTTGCGCCTTCACGCCTTGCTCGCGATACGGATGCTTGACGAGGCGCATTTCGGTGACGAGGTCGGCGGCTTCGAGCAGCGCTTCGGGCGCGTGACGCCCCGTGATGACCACGTGTACGTGCGGCGCGCGCGCGTTGACCACGCCAAGCACTTCGTCGAGCGGCAGATAGTCGTACTTCAGCACGGTGTTCAGTTCGTCGAGAATCACCATGACGTACTCGCCGCTTTCGATCATGCGCTTCGCTTCGTTCCAGCCCTTGCGCGCGGTGGCCATATCGGCGTCGCGGTTCTGCGTGTTCCAGGTGTAGCCGTCGCCCATCGTCACGAATTCGCAATGCGCCACGCTGCCGAGAAAATCGCGTTCGGCCGTATGCAGCGCGCCCTTGATGAACTGCACCACGCCCAGTTTCATGCCGTGGCCGAGCACGCGCACGGCCATGCCGAACGCGGCCGTGCTTTTCCCCTTGCCGTTGCCGGTGTTGACGATCAACAGACCTTTTTCGAGCGTCGCCGAAGCCTGCTTTTTCTCGTGGCCTTCGCGGCGGCGTTGGGTCATGCGCAAGTGCGATTCGGGATCGGTTTTCATCGTCGATGTCGGGTGATTTCAGGTGAGCTTGAGCGCGATCGCGACGGTCACGCCGTCGAGCGCGAGTTTGCCGCGCACGAGCGGGCCGCCGTTTGCCGCGAGCCGCGCGCACGGTTCGCAAACGCCGTCCACGCCATGACGCGCGCGCGCGGCGAGCGAGGGCGGCGAGAGCGCGGGCATTGCGTCGATCTGTTCGCGCGTGAAGGCGGCGAGCGCGAGCGCATGCGCGGCGCAGAATTCGCGCAACGCGGGTTCGCCGGCTTTCGCGGCGAGCGTCGCCACCGCCGCCACGCGCGCGATCGGCCAGTCGCCAAGCGCCGCCTGCACCGCCGCCTCCAGTTGGGCGAGCGTCACGCCGCGCCGGCAGCCGATGCCGATGGCGAGCGGCGCGGCGCTGCCATCGGCGTCGGCCGGCATCGAAGCGAAAACAGCGGAAAACAAGGCGCGATTCACGGCGAAGGCGGATAAAGACGTGACAAAGCGGGCGGAAGCGTTTCGTAAAGCCGCGGTGAAACCCCGGCGGAACCCGCGAATTGCGCGCTACGATAGCACACGCGCTTTCGCGCGCGAGCGCTCGCCGGCTTTCAGCGCGCTTCCTTGACGCGGGAACCTCGCGCGCCTACACTCGCACGCACTCTGGTGCTCGCGCGCGCAAACTGGCGCGCGCAGTTAAACGGGAATCAGGGAGCCATCCCGCCACGGGCACGGCCAACCTGAACTGCACCCGCAACGGTACAACGAGCGCGGCAATCGAGCGAAGCATCGCACGAACGCCGCAAGCCGCTTTCACGAAGCCACTGTGCGAAACGCCCGCAAGGACGTTCGCGCGGGAAGGCGAGGCGGCGCATCGTCAGTCCGGATACCGGCCAGAAACGAGGATTCGCGCTGCGGGGATGCGGCGTAGAAGCCGTGACTTTCATGCTTTCATGCGATCGGCGGGCGTGGCCCGCGTTGCGTTCGAGAGCGATCGGAATCGTTCGTCCCCAAGGGAAGCCGCCGCGCCATGCAGCGCCGTGCCGTTGCGCGCGCAACGTTTTCGGCGCGCGCGAACGCATGCGCCTTGGCAGGCCGCTTCCCGGTTCGAACGATCGAGATTCGCATCGCGCCACGTTGGCCTCGCCGGGCGCCGAAGGAGCACTTCATGCAGATGCGCAAGATTCCGGTCACCATCGTGACGGGCTTTCTCGGCAGCGGTAAAACCACGCTGCTGCGTCACATTCTTCGTCACGCGGGCGGCCTGCGCGTGGCCGTGATCGTCAACGAATTCGGCGAACTCGGTATCGACGGCGAAATTCTGCGCGGCTGCGGCATAGGCTGCGATGAAAACGGCAACGAGACCGAAGGCCAGCTTTACGAACTCGCGAACGGTTGCCTTTGCTGCACCGTGCAGGAAGAGTTTTTTCCGGTGATGGAGCAACTGCTCGAACGTCGCGGCGAGATCGACCACGTGCTGATCGAAACCTCGGGGCTCGCGCTGCCGAAGCCGCTCGTGCAGGCGTTCAACTGGCCTTCCATTCGCAACGCGTTCACGGTCGATGCGGTCGTGACCGTGGTCGATGCGCCCGCGGCCGCAAGCGGCCAGTTCGCGGAAAACCCGCTGGCCGTGGATGCGCAGCGCCGTGCCGATCCGAATCTCGATCACGAGTCGCCGCTGCACGAGTTGTTCGAAGACCAGCTCAGCGCCGCCGACCTCGTCATTCTCAACAAGACCGATCTGCTCGACGAAGCCGGGCAGGATGCGCTCGTTGCGCAGTTGCGCGAAGAACTGCCGCCGCAGGTGAAGATCGTGCGCGCGCAGCACGGCAAGCTCGACCTGCATACGCTGCTCGGGCTCGAAGCCGCATCGGAAGAAAGCATTCATCTGCGTCACGATCACCATGGTTCCGCCGACGACGCCGACCATCATCACGACGAGTTCGACTCGGTCGTGGTGGCCGCGCAGGTCGCCTCGCGCGACGCCGCGATCGAAGCGCTCCAGCAACTCGTCGACGCGCACACGATTTATCGCGTGAAGGGTTTCGCCGCTTTGCCGGGCGCGCCCATGCGCCTCGTGATTCAAGGCGTGGGCCGCCGTTTCGACAGCTATTTCGACCGCCGCTGGAATGCGCAGGAAAGCGCTGCGCAACCGCTCGCGAGCCGCTTCGTGCTGATCGGCGAGGACCTCGAAGGCGCGGCGCTGCAAGCGGCGTTCGAAGCCGCGCTCGCGCAAACGCAAACCACGCCCGCGAAGTGAGCGCCGCAATGATGTCACGCACGCCGCACATGCCACACACGCCACACACGCCACGCACGTAACGAGGCCGCGAGATGCATTTGCTGCGCACCACGCCGGGCGGTTTCGTCGACGACACGCAAGGCGTGGTTCGCGTCGACCAGCAGCCGGCCGAAAT
This sequence comes from Paraburkholderia sp. J41, assembly GCF_905220235.1. Lineage (NCBI taxonomy): Bacteria > Pseudomonadati > Pseudomonadota > Betaproteobacteria > Burkholderiales > Burkholderiaceae > Paraburkholderia > Paraburkholderia sp. J41. The sequence continues at coordinate 178,937 of NZ_CAJMZE010000006.1, forward strand.
CGTCGTGCTGAGTTCCGCCGACACGACGCTCGCCTTGCTCGCGAGCGTCGTGCCCCGCTTGCCCGAGGGCTTTCCGGCCGTGCGGCTCGCGAACGTCACCTATTTGCGGCAGAACGCTTCGGTGGACTTTTATGTCGACGACGTGTTGCAGCATGCGCGCGTGGTGGTGGTCGATCATCTGGGCGGCGAGGCATATTGGCCATACGGCATCGAACAGGTGGTCGCGCTTGCCGGGCGGCGCGCGCAGTTGCTCGCGATGTTTTCGGGCGACTTGCAGGAAGACCCGAATCTCATCGCGAGAAGCCGCGCCGAGCCCGCGTTTTGCCGCTTGCTGTGGCGCTATCTGCGCGAAGGCGGCGCGGCGAACGCCGAGTCGTTTTTGCGCGCGCTGGCGTGGCGCGCGTTCGGTTGGGGCACGGAGCCGCCGCCGCCGGTCGCGCTGCCTGCCGCCGCGCTTTATTGCCCGCAGCGCGACGTGGCGACCATCGACGCATGGCGCGCGCGCTGGAAGCCCGGCGCGAGCGTGGTCGCGCTGCTGTTTTACAAGGCGCATTTGCAGGCCGCGAATACGGCGGCCTTTGACGCGCTGATCGAAGCGCTGATCGAACGCGGCATGAATCCGCTGCCGCTCGCCATCACGTCGCTCAAGGACGCGCTGAGCCGCGACGTGCTCGCGCAGCTCGCGGCCGAGCATGACGTGGCGCTCGTGTTGAACACCACGGCGTTCGCGGCTTCGTCGCTGGACGATCCCGAGCCGATCGAGATCGCCGGCGACGCGCCCGTGCTGCAAGTGATCCTGAGCGGCGGCAATCGCGACGACTGGCTCAAGGACAATCACGGCCTCAATTCGCGCGACATCGCCATGCATATCGCGCTGCCCGAAGTGGACGGCCGCGTGATTACGCGCGCGATCAGTTTCAAGGGACTCGCGTATCACTGCAAGCATACGCAAGTGGACGTGGTGCGTTATCAGCCCGACGAGGAACGCGTGGCATTCGTCGCGGAACTGGCTCGGCGCTGGTGCGCATTGCGCAGGATTCCGAACGAAAAGAAAAAGCTCGCGCTCGTGCTCGCCAACTACCCGACGAGCGAAGGGCGCATCGGCAACGGCGTGGGGCTCGATACGCCCGCATCCGTCGTGGGCATCTTGCGCATGCTGCGCGACGAAGGTTATCGCACGGCCGACGTTCCCGCCGACGGCGAAGCGCTCATGCAGGCGCTCACGCAAGGCGTGACCAACGACCCCGGCACGCGCGCGCTGCGGCCCGCGTGGCAAAGTCTTTCGCTCGACGACTACCGCGCGCGCTTCGCGCAACTGCCGGTGGAGGCGCAGAACGCATTGATCGGGCGTTGGGGCGCGCCCGAGCAAGACCCGACGGTACGGCGCGGGCGCTTCATGATCGCGGGCTGGCGCTGCGGCCAGGTGTTCGTCGGCATCCAGCCTTCGCGATCGCGCGGCGACGACACCTACGCGAATTATCACGACGCCGAACTCGTGCCGCCGCATGCGTACCTCGCGTTCTACTTCTGGCTGCGCGACGCGTTCGGTATCGACGCAATCGCGCATGTGGGCAAGCACGGCAATCTGGAATGGCTGCCGGGCAAAAGCGTCGCGCTCGCGCAAACCTGCTGGCCCGACATGATTCTCGGGCCGCTGCCGCATCTTTATCCGTTCATCGTCAACGATCCGGGCGAGGGCAGTCAGGCCAAGCGCCGCGCGCAGGCCGTGATCGTCGATCATCTGATGCCGCCGCTCACGCGTGCCGAAAACTACGGGCCGTTGCAGGATCTCGAACGTCAGGTGGACGAGTATTACGAAGCGCTGATGGTCGATCCGCGCCGCGCGAAACTGCTGCGCAAGACAATACTCGCCACCCTCGTGGAGCATCGCCTGCACGAGGAGTTGAGCCTGGCCGCGCCGCAGGATCGGGCGGCCGAAGACGATCTGCTCACGCGCGCCGACGCGTACCTTTGCGAACTCAAGGAAGCGCAGATTCGCGACGGCCTGCATACGTTCGGCGAATCGCCGCAAGGCGTGCAACGGCGCGACACGCTGCTCGCGCTCGGGCGTTATGCGTGCGCCGACGGGCAGGGCGCGAACGCCGGTTTGATCGACGCGATCGCGCGCGACCTGCAAATCGAACATGGGCTCGATCCCGCTACGGTGGATTGGGCCGCGCCGTGGCGCGGCGCGCGTCCCGCGTTGCTCGCGCAAGTGAGCGATGCGCCGTGGCGTCATGCGGGCGATACGCGCGAACGCATCGAAGCATTGGCATCGAGGCTGATCGACGCCATTTGCTTAGGCATGCCAGGCGATATTCATGCCGATGCCTTGCCGCGAACCGCCAGGGTGTTGGCCCGCTTGAGCGACGACGTGCTGCCGCGCCTCGACGCGTGCGGCCGCGCGGAAATGCGTGCATTGCGTCGCGGTTTCGAAGGCCGCTTCGTCGCGCCCGGCCCGAGCGGTTCGCCTTCGCGCGGGCGTCCCGACGTGCTGCCCACGGGCCGCAACTTCTACTCGGTCGATACGCGCGCCGTACCCACGCAAGCGGCGTGGGCGCTCGGCTCGAAGTCGGCGCAACAGTTGATCGAGCGGCATTTGCAGGAGCACGGCGATTACCCGCGCGCCATCGGGCTTTCCGTGTGGGGCACCGCCACGATGCGCACGGGCGGCGACGACATCGCACAAGCCATGGCGCTGATCGGCGTGCGGCCGAAATGGGCGGCGGGCAGCCAGCGCGTGACCGACTTCGAGATCATGCCCGTGGAAGCGCTCGACCGGCCGCGTATCGACGTGACCTTGCGCGTTTCCGGCTTTTTCCGCGACGCGTTCCCTAACGTCATGCATCTCTTCGACGCGGCCGTGCAAGCCGTGGCCGAACTCGACGAACCCGAGTCGCAGAACCCATTGCGCGCGCGCGTGCAACGCGAGCGCGTCGCGTTGATCGCGGGCGGCATGAACGCCGACGAAGCGCGCCGCCGCGCGGGCTGGCGCGTGTTCAGCGCGCGTCCCGGTGCCTATGGCGCCGGTTTGCAATCCATGATGGATCATCGCCAATGGCAAACGGACGCCGATCTCGCGAACGCGTATCAAGCGTGGGGCGGCTTCGCCTACGCACAGCAGAGCGCGGGCGACGAAGCGGGCGAGGCGTTTCGCGCGCGGCTTTCGACGCTCGACGTGGTGTTGCAGAACCAGGACAATCGCGAACACGACTTGCTCGATTCGAACGACTACTACCAGTTTCAAGGCGGCATGGCGGCGGCCGCGCGGCACTTCTCGCGCGCGCAGCCCACGCTTTATCACGCCGATCACAGCAATCCCGCCGCGCCGCGCATTCGTCCGCTGCACGAAGAGATCGCGCGCGTGATTCGCTCGCGCGTGGTGAACCCGAAATGGATCGACGGCGTAAAGCGTCACGGTTATAAGGGCGCGGCCGAAATGGCGGCAACGGTCGATTACCTGTTCGGTTACGACGCCACGGCGCGCGTGGTGGGCGATCATCAATACGCGCTGGTGGCCGACGCCTACGTGCATGACGACGACACGCGCGCCTTCATGCAGCGCCACAATCCGCACGCGTTGCATGCCGTGTGCGAGCGTTTGCTCGAAGCCATTCAGCGCGGCCTTTGGCAAGAACCGGGCGAGCATCGCGCGCAACTCGAACACCGTTTGCTCGAAGCCGGGCAACAACTCGAAGGACGATCATGACGAATGCCGCGGCCCCTCGTTCCCGCCACGCCAACCGGCCCGCGTTTCCTTTTAGCGCGCTCGTCGGCCAGGCGCCGTTGCAGCGCGCCTTGCTGCTCGCGGCCATTGATCCTGCGATTGGCGGCGTGCTCGTGTGCGGCCCGCGCGGCACCGCGAAATCGACGGCGGCGCGGGCGCTGGCCGCGTTGTTGCCCGAAGGCGCGTTCGTCACGCTGCCGCTCGGCGCGAGCGAGGACAAACTCATCGGCACGCTCGATATCGAAGCCGCGCTGCGCGAGAACGCCGTGCGTTTTTCGCCGGGACTGCTTGCACGCGCGCACGACGGCGTGCTCTATGTCGACGAAGTGAACCTGTTGCCCGATGCGCTCGTCGACGTGTTGCTCGACGCTGCCGCAAGCGGCATCAACACGGTCGAACGCGACGGCGTTTCGCACACGCACGACGCGCGTTTCGTGCTGGTGGGCACGATGAATCCCGAAGAGGGCGAGTTGCGCCCGCAATTGCTGGATCGCTTCGGCTTGATGGCCGAGCTGGCAACGCCGCGCGAAGTGGCCGAGCGGCAGCGCATCGTCAAGGCGCGTCTCGCGTTCGACGCCGATCCGCAGGCGTTCTGCGCCGCGCACGCCGCCGCCCAGCAAGCGCTGGCGCAACGGATCGCCGCCGCGCGCGCGGCCTTGAGCGCGTTGCCGTGGAGCGACGCGGTGCATGAGCGCGTGGCGCAGCATTGCATCGAAGCCGCCGTAGACGGCATGCGCGCGGACCTCGTGATGTTGCGTGCGGCGCGAGCGCTCGCGGCCTACGAAGGCGCGCGCGCGGTGAGCGCCGAGCATGTCGATGCCGTGGCCGATTGCGTGCTCGCGCATCGTCGTCATGCGATGCCGGAGTCGCCCTCCAAAGCCGCTCAACCGAAGCCGGATCGTCAGCATTCCGAAGCAAATCCGGCGAGCCGCGCTCCCGATCTTGCCGATCAAACCGACTGGGGCGAATTGCCGCCCGAGCCGGTCGCGGCCGCGCACGTCAAAGGCGTGATTGCGCTGCCCGCAAAAAAACGCTGAGCCGCCGGACAAGGGCGGCCGCCTTCGCACAAGGCGGCGTCCGGCGGCATCATCCTTCAGGCCCGGGCTTCGGCGGCGGCACGAATGCAAATGTAAATGCAAGTGCGGCCGGCGCTGCGAGCCGGCGCATCGCTTGGCCGCCCACGCTCATGGCGAAGCGCGGCGCGGCGCTGCAAACGCGGCATTTGCGTTTTGCGCGGCCTCGGCCTTCGTCGGGTGTCCTGCATTGCTTCGTGCTCGATTGCTCGGCTTCGATGTTGGCGCGCGGGCAACTCGCGCTCGCGAAAGGATTGCTGATCGCGCTGTTCGATCGCGCGCGCGCCGAGCGTGCCGAAGTCGCGCTGATCGCGTTCGGCGGCGCGCGCGCCGAATTGCGCTTTGGCCCCGCCGTGCCGCGCTGGTGGAACGAACGCTGGATCGAGCCGATTGGCGGCGGCGGCGGCACGCCGCTCGATGCGGGCATGCGCCGCGCGGCGCAGTTGCTCGAACGGGCGCGGCGGCGCGAACCCGTGCGCGAGCATCATCTCTGGTTGTTCAGCGACGGTCGCGTGACGCAATGGCCCGCGCGGCCGCCTCATGCTGACCGGGTGCGCGTGATCGACTGCGAAGCGGGCGCGTTGCGCGTGGGGCGCTGCGAGGCGATGGCGCAGGCGTGGAGCGGCGAATGCCTCGATGCCCACGCGCTGCTTGCGTGAGGCGCGCGTCAGCGCATGCTGCCGGTCCAATAAAGTACGTCGTCCTGACGATCGAACACGTACACCTTCATCGCCATTTGCTCGGCCGGCGTGAGGCGGTCGAGTTCAAGGCCGAGCACGGCGTGGCCCAATGCGCCGGCCGCGCCGGATTCGCTTTGCAGGTTGCGCACGATGGCCGAGGTTTCGATCGACGTGACGTTGTCGCCCGAGCGCAGCTCGAACGCCACGCGCAAGCGCTCGCCGATCTTGCCGACGGCCCAGGCGGCGCTCACCGAAAGCCCGAGCGCGCTGATGCCGCGCGCGAGCGCCACGCCGTCATATTGCGTGCCTTCCTCGCCGATGCCGTAGCGCACCGCGAATTGCGCGCGCACGCGAATCGAACTGCGTTCGCGCAGGCGGCGAATGTTGGCGGGCTTCGAAAGCACGAGATAGCCGAGCGGCGACTGGCACAGCGCCTCCACGGTACACACGAAACGATAAACGGCCTGGCTTGCGATCGCGACGATCTCCACGTTTTCGCTGGGCGTGATCGGAACGGGGCGGCCATCGGCAACGGGCAGCGTCACGAACATGGCGTCGTTGGGCGCGAGGCCGATCAGGCGGCACGGATGCATGGGCGCGCCGCTCGCGCCCATTTGCGGACGCAGGCCCATCAACGCGCCGATCGTCAGGTGCATGTCGCGCGCGCCGGCGGCGCCGCCGTTGCCGGCGGCCCCGGTTTCGGCGGCGGCTTGCGGCACGAGCTGATCGCCGCGATGCGGCGTGAAGTGCTGGAACAGGAACGCGCGCTCCGCTTCGTTGACGATCACGGTATCGCGATCGAGCAGCAGCGTGCCGTCGCGATCGACCACGGGCCACGCAAGCGGCTCGCCCACCGGCAGCGCGTCGGGCGTCAGCGGAGCGATCTCGGCGGCGGGGGTTTCAGCTTCGGCTTCTTCGGTGTGAGTCATGTGCGGCGATGAACGGGTGTCGGCATATCTTCGTTTACGGCGCTGCCGCGGCGAAGTTTAATTCCGGCGCTAATTTCATGCGCGCTGCGTGAAAGATTGGGGAAAGCGGGGCGTGGAGAAACGCGCCGGCCGCGTCGTGTCTGCGACGACATCGTTCGTGCATCGGTTTGCGCGTTGTGGGACGATGGTCGTTCGCGCCTATCGTGCAGTCATTCGAGCAACAAAAATCCTCCGGCCCTCATATTCAACGGCCGTCCTGCATGGAAGTGCGAAGTGAATCCGCGATGGGCCGGCGCACAGGTCCGGCGCTTGCGGATTCCACGGGAGGTGCCGGCGGCTGCGCGCCGTCCGGTCCGGTTTATCCGCCAACTTAACGGAGGACAACGATGCGGATCGAATTTACGAATCGCCGTCACACGGTGGCTGCCGCGCGTGTTGCGTTCGAAGCGCAAGTCGACAATCGCGCGGTCTGGTGCAGCGTGTCGCTGGATGCACTCAACGATTCCTGCGGCAACGAAGGCACTTCGTCGCATGCGCTGCTCAGCGCATTCGAGGCCAATCGCCCCACCATCGAACGCGCCGCGCGCCGCGCGCTCGAAAAGAACGGCGGGCAATCCGTCGAGTTGGAAACGCGCGATCTAAGCTGATCGTCGCGTGCGCCCGGCCGCGTTTAGCAGCACCGCGCGCGCCGGGCGCGAGTTCTCCACGAGTTTCCACTTCGCTTGATCGATGCGCTCGACGTATTAAGTCTCGCCATCGTCTTGCGGATACCAGCGCGGCGTATAGATCCACTCGCTCGCGCCCGTTGAATCGTGTCCGAGCCCGCGTGCAAAGCCGCGCGTCATCGACGATCCCACAATCACCATCGTGCGCATGTCCACGTCGCTCGAACGCAGCGCGCCGAGCGTGGTCGTGCGCAGCGTTTCGGCGGGGCGGCCCACGTCGCGGCCCAGCACCACGCGCGTGCCGAGGTTGCGCACGCCGCGTATGACGTCGAGCGCGCGATCGAGTTGCCACGGCCGCGCGCGCGAGATCGGGTTGTAGAACGCCATCACGAGATCGGCCTGCGCCGCGTGCAGCAAGCGCTTTTCGATCACGGACCAGGGCTTGAGGTTGTCGGAAAGCGAGATCATGCAGAAGTCGTGGCCGAGCGGCGCGCCGATTCGCGCGGCCGTGGCGAGCGCGGCGGAAACGCCCGGCACGATGGCGAGTTCGACCGCGTGCCAGCGCGCGTCCCGCGAGCCTTCCAGCGCTTCGAGCACGGCCGCGGCCATCGCGAACACGCCGGGGTCGCCGGACGACACCACCGCCACGCGGCGTCCTTCGCTGGCCATCTCGAACGCGTGCTTCGCGCGCTGCAACTCTTCGCGATTGTCGGTGGCGTGGCGGCGTTGTTGCGCGCGCAACGGTCCCGCCATCTCCACATAAGTGGCATAGCCGACGATATCGGTGGCGTCGTCGAGCGCGGCGCGCGCGGCCGGCGTGAGCAGATCGGCGCGGCCGGGGCCGAGCCCGATCACGGTGAGCTTGCCGCGCGCGCGGCCGAGCGTTTGCGGGTCGAGCGGCGTGCGGGCGACGGCGAGCGCGACGCCCGTATCGCCGGAATCTTTCGCGTCGATCAACTGCACGTTCGCGCAATCTAAAGCGAGCGCCGCGAGCGTGTCGTTCGCGGCTGAACCGGCGGCATCGGCATCGGCATCGGCATCCACATCCGCATCCGCATCGACAAACCGCAGCGCCGCGTTCAACTCCGCCGCCGCGCCGGCAAGCGACGCATCGCTCATCAGCGCGCAAGGCGCGACGAGGGCGCTCAACGCTTGCGGCGCGAGGCCGTGCCTATGCAGCGCGCGCAGGACGTTGGCGGCGAGCGTGGCGCAAGGCGCGGAGACCGCGGCAACCACGCTGCGAGGATGAATCACGAGATCGGCGGGATTGCCGTCCCATGCTTGCGCGCTCACTCGAATCGCGTGGCGCGCGTGCGCGTCGCGCGGCAGGTCCACGTCGTCGAGCCAGGGCGCCGCGCCGTCGATGCGCGTGCGGTCGCCCGCGAGCAGGTCGGAGACGAAGCGCTTGCCTTGCGCGAGACTCGCGAGCGCATAACCTTCGGGCGGATTCAGCAGGCAAGTGCCGAAGCGCAATTCGCCGCTCGTGGTGATCGCGGGCGCGACCGCCAACGCCGCGCCGATCTCGCGCGCCATCGCGTTCACGCCCGTGAGCCCGCCGAGCAGCGGCACGACGGCGCTGCCGTCCTCGGCGAGCGCGAGCACGGGCGGTTCCGCGCCTTTGTTCGCGAGCATCGGCGCGAGGCAGCGAATCACGATGCCGGCCGCGCACAACGCCACGATGGGCGCGCCGCGCGCATAGCAGTCGCGCAAGTGCGCGCCGAGTTCGTCGAAGGCAACGTCGCCCTGCACGCGGCTGCGCAGCGCGTGTATCCGCGCGCCGGCATACAGCGCCCGCACGCGCTGCGCGGTGGGCAGCGCGCCCGGCCCGAGCACGACGATGGCGGGCGGCGTCATGCTTGCCATTTCGCCCCCGGCACCACGAGCAGCGAAAAATACGGCGACGCCATCGGATCGACCTGATCGAGCGGCACGATACGCTGATTCGCCATGGTCGCGCGTTCCACATACCGCGCGCGCTGCGCGAGCCCGAGTTCGAGAAGCACGCGGCGCACCTTGTCGAAGTTGCGGCCGAGCTTCATGATGACGGCGGCATCCGCGTCGGCGAGGCGGCGTCGCAGTTCGTCCTCGGGCAGCACGCCGGAGAGCACGCAAAGGCTCTGGTTGCGGTACACGAGCGGCACGCCGAGCACGGCCGCGCCGCCCAGCATCGAGCACACGCCGGGCACGACTTCGGCTTCGTAGCGCGCGGCGAGACGATCGTGCAGATACATGTACGAGCCGTAAAAAAACGGGTCGCCTTCGCAGATCACCGCCACGTCGCGGCCCGCGTCGAGATGGCGCGCGACGGTTCGCGCGGCGCCGTCGTAGAAGTCGGCGATGATCGCTTCATACGAAAGCGGCGGCTCGAGCGCTTCGGTCGTCACGGGATAAACGAGCGGCAAGCGTTCCTGTTCGGCGCCCAGATGCGATTCGACGATGCCGAACGCATTGCCCTTTTTCCCCTTCGCGACGAAATACGCCACCACGGGCGCGGCCTTGAGCAAACGCACAGCCTTGAGCGTGAGCAGTTCGGGATCGCCCGGACCCACGCCGATGCCATGCAAGCGTCCTGGTCGGCTCATTTATTCGTTCTCCGAAGCAAGCGCGTTGACGGCGGCGGCGGCCATCGCCGAACCGCCGCGTCTTCCGTTCACGACCACGAACGGCACGCCGAAGCCGTGCGCCGCGAGTTGCGCCTTCGACTCGGCCGCGCCCACGAAACCCACGGGAAAGCCCAGGATCAGCGCGGGGCGCGGGGCGCCGGCCGCGATCATGTCGAGCAGATGAAACAGCGCCGTGGGCGCATTGCCGATGGCGACCACGCTGCCCGCGAGTTGCGGCCGCCATAGTTCGAGCGCCGCCGCCGAACGCGTGTTGCCGATCTCGCGCGCGAGCGCGGGCACGGCGGGATCGTCGAGCGTGCAGATCACGGCGTTGTTGGCGGGCAGGCGCGCGCGCGTGATGCCGAACGCGACCATCTTCGCGTCGCAGAGAATGGGCGCGCCGCTCGCGAGCGCGGCGCGGCCCGCCGTGCCCGCGCCCGCGGAAAACGCGAGGTCGGCGGCCACGTCCACCATGCCGCAGGCGTGAATCACGCGCACGGCGAGTTTTTCGAGGTCGGCGGGAATGCGCGAAAGGTCGGCTTCGGCGCGGATCGTCGCGAACGATTCGCGATAGATCGCCTGGCCGTCGCGGAGGTAATCAGACATCGGTGGTGCTCCGGGGCCGACGCGCGAGCAAGGGCGCGGCGGCTTCGATCGTCAGGTGGGTCGCGACGAGGCGGCCGAAGCCGCTTGCATCGTCGTCGCGGGAGGCTGGGGTGCAGGCGGCGTAGAGGTCGTAGCGCTGCGGCGCGCGCGCGAGCAGCGTGAAGGGCGCGCGATGCGCGGCGGCGCACGAACGCTCGCAGCCGCTCAAGTGGACTTGCGCGGCGGCTTCGTCGCGCGGCAGCAGCGCGGCGAGGCGTTGCGCGTCGGCCTTGGTGTCGGCGCGGCTTTTCGCGCAGCCCGGCGAGCCCGCGCACGCAACGAGGCGCGCGAGCGGATTCGCGCGCGTGTGAATCAGGCCGAGCGCGGCGAGCGCGTCGAGCACGCCGGGCATCGCTTGCGCGGGCACGTTCGGCAGCAGCAGGCCTTGCCACGGCGTGACGCGCAGCGTGCCGTCGCCGTGCGCTTGCGCGAGCGCGGCCAGCGCGTGCAGCGTGGAGGCATCGAGACGGCCGAGCGCGGGTTGCGCGCCCACGTAACCGCTGCCGTTCGCGTGCAACGCGTGCGCGCCGAGGCGCGAACCGGCATCGGCCGATGTGCTGCGTTTCGCGTCGATGCCGTGCTCATCGGGCGTCAGCGTAAAACCCGCGCGGGCGCGCGCGCGTTCGAGCAGCGCCTCGCGGTTCGGCACGTCGCGCATACGCTCGACGTTGGCGTGCTTATCGGCTTGGTTATCGACGAGGTTATCGGCGATATCGAGGAACGCATGCAGCAGCGCGCGCACCGTTGCGCGGATATCGCGCGCGGCCAGCGTGCCGAGCGGCGCATCGCAGGGGCATCCCGCGAGACCGAGCGCAAAGCGTGTTTCGTCGGCATGAGCCGCGTCGTGGCCGCGCGCCGCGAGCCAGATATCGTGCGGATGCGCGCGCTCCGCGAGCCGTTCGCCGCCGTCCAGCAGCAGCGCGAATTTCGGCGAAAGCGCGGCGAAACGCGGCTCGCTTCGCAGCATGTCGATGAGCGCGGCGGCGAGCGGCGTGGTGTCGAACGCGAGCGGATCGAGGCCGGCAAGCGGGCTTTGCATCACGTTGCGCAATTCGTCGGCGATGCAGGCTTGCGCGGGCGAATTCGCGGCGCCGATGCCGTCCGGCCCGAGCCCGGCTGCGATCAGCGCGGCGCTCAACGCGGCTTCCTCGCCCGCGCGCACGCCGCGAATCTGCACGTTGGCGCGATTCGTCAATTCGAGCACGCCGCTCGCGTGCGCGCGCGCGGCCTCGGCCAGCGCGCGGGCATGCGGCGCGCGCAGCACGCCGCCGGGCAGGCGGAGGCGGCAAATGCCGCCGTCGCGCGCGGCGACCACGCGCACGAGTCCGGGACACGCCGAAGGGCGGATCGCGGCATTAGCGTCGGCGGCCGACGCGAGAGAAGATTCGTGCTTCAAGGGCATGGCGCAAAAAGGCGTCGCGCAAGCGCGGCGCGCACTGCGCACGGTAGGGCACGGCGTGCGCGAGGCGGGCGCAACAGGCGGCTGCGGTACGGGCAAAACGCGAGTGCAACCCCCGGTACACCCCGCCCGGATGGGTTCGCTCAATGTTCGGCCGGCAGGTCTCCTGGCTCGCAGGTCGTGGGCCGCATCGGCCTTCCCGGTAAAACCAGTGGCTCGGGTGGATGCGGTCTCGCTGCTCACAGTCGCGGGGGCGGCCACAGCTTCGCTGTGTTCCCTTTTCAGCTTTCGGGCTTTTCAGCCCGGAAAGCGCCGGCGGAAGCGGTATTATGCCCGTTTTCATGCGCGCTCCGGCCGCCGGGCGGTTTGCGCGCGCGAGGCGGCACGGCAAGAACGGAGAACGAATGCAGGGCAGGCAGGCGTGGCTGACGGTGATCGGCATTGGCGACGATGGTTACGCGGGACTCGCGCGCGAGGCGCGGCGGGCGCTTTTCGAAGCGTCGATCGTGACGGGCGGCGCGCGGCATCTCGCGATGCTGCCCGCGCGCGTGCGCGCGCGGCGAGAAGCGTGGCCGCAGCCGTTCAGCGTGGAGGCGCTGCTCGCGCATCGCGCGTCGCGCGCGAACGTATGCGTGCTGGCGAGCGGCGACCCGATGCTGTTCGGCGTGGGCGCGACGCTCGCGCGTCATGTCGGGCCGGGCGAGATGCGCGTGCTGGGCGCGCCGTCTTCGCTTTCGCTCGCGGCGGCGCGTTTGGGCTGGGCGTTGCAGGACGTCGCGGCCGTTTCGCTCGTCGGCCGCCCGCTCGACGCGCTGCGCCGCCATCTTTACGCGCGCTCGCGCGTGCTGGCTTTATCCGCCGACGGACACACGCCCGCCGCGCTCGCCGCCTTGCTCGTGCAAGCCGGTTTCGGCGCGACGCGGCTCACCGTGTTCGAGCATCTGGGCGGCGCGCTCGAGCGCCGCGTCGAGGGCCGCGCCGACGCCTGGCATGGCGATGAAGCCGCGGCGCTCAATCTCGTCGCGTTCGAATGCGCGAGCGACGCGCCCGCCGCCGCGCAATCGTGGAGGCTCACGCCGGGCCTGCCCGACGACGCGTTTCGCCACGACGGCCAGCTCACCAAACGCGACGTGCGCGCGCTCACTCTCGCGCGCCTCGCGCCCACGCCGGGCGCGCTGCTCTGGGACGTGGGCGCGGGCAGCGGCTCCATCGGCATCGAATGGATGCGCGCGCACGCGGCGTGTCGCGCGATTGCGATCGAGGCCAATGCGGAGCGCCGGCGCTTTATCGAACACAACCGCGCGGCGCTGGGCGTGCCCGGCTTGCAGCTCGTGGCGGGCCGCGCGCCGGCCGCGCTCGCGGGACTCGCCGCGCCCGACGCCGTGTTCGTCGGCGGGGGCGTGACGGCGGCCGGCGTGCTCGAAGCGTGCTGGGACGCGCTCGCGCGCGGCGGGCGGCTCGTCGCGAACGCGGTCACGGTGCAGAGCGAAGCGGCGCTGGTGGCATGGCGCGCGCAGCACGGCGGTACGCTCACGCGCATCGGCATCGGCGAGGCGGAACCGCTCGGGCGCTTCGATACGTGGCGCCAGGCGCTGCCCGTCACGCTCTACGAAGCCGTGAAGCCATGACGGCGCGCGTTCTGCTGCTGGGCGGCACCGGCGACGCGCTCGCCATCGCGCGCACGCTCGCCGCGCCGCATGTGTATTCGCTCGCGGGTCTCGGCCGCGTGCCCGCCGATCTCGCGTGCAATGTGCGCGTGGGCGGTTTCGGCGGCGCGCCGGGGCTCGCGCGTTATCTCGCGGAGCAACGCATCGCGCTCGTGTTCGACGCCACGCATCCGTATGCCGCGCGGATCAGCGCCAACGCGGCCCAGGCGTGCGCGCGCGAGAAAGTGCCCTATTGGGCGCTGCGGCGCGCGCCCTGGCAGCCGCAGCCCGGCGACGACTGGCGCATGGTCGACGACTGGCGCGGCGTCATGGAGGCGCTCGCGCCCTTCGCGCGGCCGCTGTTCACGCTCGGCCGCGAGCCGCTCGCGCATTCGCACGACGTGCCCGCGCATCAGCATTGGACGATTCGTTGTCTCGAAGCGCATGCGGGACACGCCCGCGCGCGCGTGATCGACGCGCGCGGGCCGTTCACGCTGGAAGGCGAGCGCGCGTTGTTCGAGGCGCGGCGTATCGACGTGATCGTCAGCAAGAACAGCGGCGGCGCGGCCACGCAAGCGAAACTCGCGGTCGCGCGCGAAAAGCGCTTGCCGGTGGTGATGATGCGGCGTCCGCCGCTGCCGCCCGCGCAACGCGAATTCGAGTCGGCGCAAGACGCGATTCGCGCGCTTGCCGCCTTCGGCAACACGGAAAGGATTCAGGCATGACGGTTTTCTTTATCGGCGCGGGGCCGGGCGATCCCGAACTCATCACCGTGAAAGGGCAGCGCCTCGTGCGCGCGTGCCCCGTGATTCTCTACGCGGGCTCGCTCGTGCCGCCCGCCGTGCTCGAAGGCCATCGCGCGCACAAGGTCGTGGATACCGCGCCGCTTACGCTCGACGAAATCGTGGCGCTGCTGGAGGATGCGCATCGGCGGGGTTGGGACGTGGCGCGCGTGCATTCCGGCGATCCCTCGCTTTATGGTGCGATCGGCGAGCAGATCCGGCGTTTGCGCATGCTTGGGATTCCTTATGAAATCGTGCCGGGCGTGACGGCCGCCGCCGCGTGCGCCGCGGCGCTCGGCAGCGAACTCACGCTGCCCGGCATTTCGCAAACGCTGATTCTCACGCGTTATGCGACCAAAACCTCGATGCCCGCGGGCGAGTCGCTCGGCGACCTCGCGCGTCACCAGGCGACCATGGCGATTCATCTGGGCGTGCGGCATATCGGCCGTATCGTCGACGAATTGAAGCCGCATTACGGCGAAGATTGTCCGATTGCCGTGATTTATCGCGCGAGCTGGCCCGACGAGGAGCGCGTGATGGGCACGCTCGCCGATATCGCGGCGAAAGTGCAGGCCACCGACATCGAACGCACGGCGCTCATTCTCGTGGGGCGCGTGCTCGCGGCGGAAGGTTTCGCCGATTCGACGCTCTACGGCGCGTCCAAACGATAAGGCTCAGGAAAGCGCGCGCAGATGCGCGCGCAAGGCGTCGACTTCGCCCTCGGCAAACGGCTTTTCAATGGCCTCGTGCGTTTGCTGCCAGAGCGGAAACGCCTTCGCGAGCAAACGATGGCCTGCGGGCGTGAGACGCAGCAGGCGGTTGCGCTTGTCCTCGGGATCGGGCTCGATCGTCACGAGGCCGCGGCGCTCCAGCGGCTTGAGCGCCGCGGTGAGCGTTGTGCGGTCCATCGCCAGCAACGACGACACGGCTTTCATGGGCGGCGGCTCGGGCCGGTTCAGCGACATCAGCAGGGAAAACTGGCCGTTCGTGAGATCGAACGGGCGCAACGCCTCGTCGAAAATGCGCGCGAGATTGCGCGCCGCGCGCTGCATGTGCAAACACAAACAGCAATCGCGCACCAATAGCGTGGTTTCGAAGGGCAGTTTTTTCTCGCGTGCCATGTTGCAATTATGTTGATATCAACCTATTGTGTCAAGGCATGACGGGCGACATGCCGTTGCCCGCGAAATCGTACGGAGGAAGCATGAGCGATCAGACTTTTCTCGCGATATTTCTGGGCTCGAAAGACCCGGCGCGCATGAAGGCATGGATGGCGCAGCCCGAAGCGGAACGGCAGGCGAAGGAGAAGGCGGGCATTGCGGCGTGGCATGCGTGGGTAGAGCGGCACAAGGCGGCAATCGTCGAGATGGGCGGACCGCTCGGCAAGACCCGGTCCATCGGCGCGCAGGGCGTCACGCAGACGTCGAATCTGCTGGCGGGCTTTACGGTCGTGCGCGCGGCTTCGCACGAGGCGGCCGCGAAGATGTTCGAGAACCACCCGCATTTCACGATGTTTCCCGGCGAGGCGGTCGAGGTCATGCCGGTGCTGGCCATTCCCGGCGCGTAACGGGAGAACGGGAGAATGGGAGAATGGGAGAACGGGAGAACGGGAGACGCTCATGAAACTGTACGGTTTTCCCGGCACGCGCGCGCAACGCGCGCTGTGGGGTCTCAAGGAAGTCGCGGCGGACTTCGACTACGTGTCGGTGAATCTGCTCGAAGGCGAGCATCGGCGGCCCGAATTTCTGCGCATCAATCCGGCGGGCAAGGTGCCGGTGCTGATCGACGGCGACCGCGTGATTCCCGAGTCGGCGGCCATCGTGCTGTATCTCGCGGAAAAATATCCCGAGAAGGCGCTATTGCCCGTGGATCTCGAAGCGCGCGCGCAGGCGTATCGCTGGACGATGTTCGCCGTCACGGAACTGGAGCAGCCGTTGTGGCGCATGACGCGGCACATGGGCCTGTATCCGCCGGAAAAACGCCTGGCCGCCGAAAAAGAACTGGCGCGCGAGGATTTCGTCGCCATGGCGTCGATTCTCGACCAGCATCTCGAAGCGCGCGAGTTTATCGTCGGCAACGCGCTTTCCGTCGCCGACTGCGTGACCGTTTATCTGATGGACTGGGCCAACGAGCTGCATCTGCTCGACGGCTTTGCGCGTTTGACGGCCTATATGGAGCGTCTTTATGCGCGGCCCGAAGCGCCGCAGCGCATTGCCGAGGCGCAGAAGGCGGCGTGAAAGACAATCGGCCGGATCGCCGCGAGGCGCTCCGGCCGGCCGGTTTAGTCAGGATGCCGAATTATTCGCCGGCGTGCCTAATGCGCGCGTGCGTGCTCGTGATCGATATGCGCGCGCGGCTGCGTCGCCGCGCTCACGGCCGCGAGCACGATCACGTTGACGAACAGCGCGAGAAAGCCGATGTTCACGTCCTTCACGGCGTCGGGGGCGAACGGCAGCAGTTGCGCCACGCTCAGCTTCATCAACGTAATGACGACGACCACGAGCACGCCCGCGAGAATGCCGCAGAATGCGCCTTGCTTCGTCACCCGGTTGCGCGCGGCGAGACTGCACACGAGCGCCGGAAAAAGCTGCGTGACGAAGTTGTAGCCCATGAGCAGCAACGCAACGATGGTGTCGCCGCCGCGCAGCGTGAACGCCACGGCCACGAGCGCGATCACCGGCACGAAATAGCGCGCGAGCCGCGCCACGCGCGCGTCGTCGGCGTTCTTCATGAGGCCGCCGCGATACACGTCGTTGGCGATCAGCGTGGAAGCGGTGGTGAGGATCATCGAACCCGGCACGAGCGCCGTGAGCACGCCCGCCGCGCCGATCACGCCCACGAACCACGGGTCGAAGGTTTGCAGCGAGAGGCGGAACAGCGAGAGGTCGATGTCGCCGCCCTTGAGGCCCGGCACCTTGAGCACGGCCGCGAATCCGCAGAAGAACACGAACAGCAGGATGAGCTGATACAGCGGCAGGATCGCGGCGTTGCGGCGGAAAATGCGCTCGTTCTTCGCGGTGTAGATCGAGCCGAACGTATGCGGCCACATGAAGAAGCCGAGCGCCGTGAGCAGCACGGTGGACTGGAACCACGCCACGCTCTGGCCCTTGGGCGCGAACGTGAGGAAGCCGGGCCTGGCCGCGTCGATGGCGCGGAACATTTCGCCGAGACCGCCGTAATGGTGGATCGGCAGATAAATGCCGAGAAACACGGCGATGGCGAGGATCATCGTGTCCTTCACGACCGAATTCCACGCGCAGCCGCGCACGCCCGAAACGATCACGTAGGCCGTGACCACCACGGCGCCGATCCAGATCGCGGCCGTGGACGACACCGCGCCATACGACGCGGTGGCCACGATGATGCCGAGGCCCTTGAGTTGCAGCACGAGATACGGCACGAGCGCGAGCACGCCCACGCACGCGACCAGCACGCCGAGCGCGGGGCTTTGATACTTGCTCGCGAAAAAATGCGGCTGCGAAAGCAGGCGATGCTGCTTGGCGTAGCGCCACACGGGCGGCAGCATCCAGTACGACAACACATAGGCGAGCGTGCCGTAGCAGAGAATGTAGTAAGTGGGCGCACCCTTGCCGTAGGCGAAGCCGCTGCCGCCGAGGAAGGTGAACGTGGTGTAGATTTCGCCCGCCATCAGCAGGAACACGAACGCCGTGCCGAAGCTGCGCCCGCCCACCGACCACTGTTCGAGGTTCATGTCGTGGCCGCGCCGCGCGCGCATGCCGAGCCAGAGCGCGACCACCGTGATCGCGACGATGATGACGAGCGCGCTCATGATCGCACCTCGTCGGCCGGTTCGAGCGGCAGGCGGTTGACCGGATCGAGCTTGTAGACGAGCCCCATGATGACGGCGGTCAGCACGACCCACGCGACGATCCACGCCAGCACGAGCGGCATGCCGAATACGAGCGGTTCCGTGCGATTGACGAACGGCACGCCCAGCAGAATGCCGATGAAGGGCAGGGCGGCGAGCAACCTCAGTGACATGGCAACTCCTCTTTCGTATGGAAGAAAAGAAACGTCGCGCCTGGGTGCGAGGCAACCTACTCTATGCTTGCGAACGCGCCCCGTAAAGACGCCAAAATTACCGAGGGCGGCGGAAAGGCATGGTGCGACGCCGCATGGAGCGGCCGTCCGGCCACATTGCGGGCGGCGTCGGAAAGACGCCGTGCGCTCATGGCGCGAGCCGTTCCAGTTACACTTCACGCAGCCGATTTTCGCGCGGGCCACACCGGAACGTCTCCATGATCGAAAGCCTCATTTCAGACATCCTGTTCGGGTTTACCGGACTCATCAGCATCATCAATCCCATTGGCATTGCCTTTGTTTTTCTCGACCGCACCACCACGCTCAACGACGAACAGCGGCGCCTGCTCGCCAAGAGCGTGGCCATCAACGCGTTTTTCGTGCTGCTCGCGGCGTTTTTCGTCGGCACGCCCGTGCTGCATTTCTTCGGCATTTCGATGGAAGCGCTGCGTATCGGCGGCGGCCTCGCGGTGGCCGTGAGCGGCTGGCAAATGCTCAATGCGCCCGAGCCGGAGCCGCGCCCGGCCATGGACGAAACCGCCATCGTCGATACCGAGGGCAATCCCACGCGCGTGAGTTCGCCGTCCGGCAACGCGTTCTTTCCGCTGACGATTCCGCTCACCACCGGCCCCGGCTCGATCGCCACGGCCATCGCGCTCAATGCGAACCGCACGCACAAGCTTTCGGCGTGGCTTCTGTCGAGCTTCGCGTCGATCGTCATTTCGGCGCTCGTGATGGTGGTGATCTACTACGTCTATAGCCGCGCGGCGCGCCTCGCGAATTATCTGGGCGTGGAAGGCACGCGCGTGGCGATGCGCATTTCGTCGTTTTTGCTGCTGTGCATCGGCGTGCAGATCATTCTGACCGGCCTGACCGGTTTCCTCACGCCTATCGCCGATCTGCGCAACGCCGCGCAATAACGGAGGAGTTCATCATGTGCCGCTGGCTCGCCTATACGGGCAACGCCGTGCCGCTCGAAACCGTGCTGTTTCGCGCGCGCCATTCGCTGATCGACCAGAGCCTGCATTCGACTCAAGGCGCGACCACCACGAACGGCGACGGCTTCGGGCTGGGCTGGTATCAGCATCCGCACGACATTCCGTACCGCTTTCGCAGCGTTCACCCCGCATGGAACGACCGCAACCTGCGCGAGCTGGCGCGCGCCGTTTCCGCGCCCATGTTTATCGCGCACGTGCGCGCGGCCACGCACACGCCCGTGCAGGAAACCAATTGCCATCCGTTTCGGCACCGGCGCTGGATGTTCGCGCACAACGGGCTGATCCAGAGCTTTCCCCTCATGCGGCGCGAACTGCTGGTGGCGATCGACCCCGGGCGTTTCAACGCGCTCGAAGGCTCTACGGACTCCGAAGCAATGTTCTATCTGGCGATGACGTTCGGGCTCGAAGCCGATCCCGTGAAGGGGCTCGAACGCATGGCGGGTTTCGTCGAATCGGTCGCGCAAAAACACGGCATCGAGCCGGCGCTCAACATGACGGTGTGCGCGAGCGACGGCGAGCAACTCGTGGCCGTGCGCTATTCGAGCGAACGCAACTCGCGCTCGCTGTATCACAGCACGTCGTTCCGGCATTTGCACGATTTGTATCCCGACGACCCACGCATTGCGGCCGTGGGCGAGGACGCGTATCTGATCGTTTCCGAGCCGATCGTCGATTTGCCCGACGCGTGGGCCGAGGTGCCCGAGTCGACGGCCATCGTGGTGCGCGGCGCGCAGATCGAATACCGGCCGTTCGCGCCCGTCGCGCCCTGAAGCGCGCCGCGCCTAACGTTGCCGCCGCGCGGCGGCGAGCGCGAGCACTTCGTCGAACAACTCCACGTCCACGGGCTTGATGAGGTGTTTCTCGAAGCCCGCCGCGCGCGTTTGCTCAACGTCGGCGGCCTGGCCGAAACCGGTCATGGCGGCGAACAGCGTGTTGGCGAGCAGCGGCACCGCGCGTAGTTCGCGCAGCGCCGCGTAGCCGTCGATCTCGGGCATGGCGATGTCGATGAGCGCGGCGTCGGGCGTGAACGCGCTCACGATCTCGCGCGCCTGCGCGGCGCTGTAGACCGCGCGCACGTCGTGGCCCTTGAGTTCGAGCAGCATCGCGAGGCTGTCGGCGGAATCGCGGTTGTCGTCGACGATCAGCACGCGCAGCGCGGGCACGCCCTGTTCGGCGAGCGCGGCGAGTTCGGCGTCGCTGTCGGTCGGCAGGGCGGCGTGCGCCGGGTGCGTGGCCGCGCGCGCGTACGGCAGGCGGATCGAAAACGTGCTGCCCTTGCCGGGGCCTTCGCTTTTTGCCGAAATCGTGCCGCCGTGCAGTTCCACGAGCGAGCGGCACAGCATGAGGCCGATGCCGAGACCGTTTTCGGCCGGCCCCGGCATCGAGCGGTCCTGGCTGAAGAGGCCGAAGATCGATTCCGCGGTGCCCGCGCGCAGGCCGCGCCCTTCGTCGCTGATCTGGATTTGCAGCGCGCGCGGAGTCTGCTGCACGTCCACGACGATACGGCTCGCGTCCGGCGAAAACTTCGAGGCGTTGTGCAGCAGGTTCTGCAACACTTGCACGAGACGCGTGTGATCGCCCGTCAAGGTGAGCGGCGCGTCGGCCATGCGCACTTCCACGCGCTGGCTGCGCGCGGCGGTGAACGGCTGCGCGGCGTCGATGGCATGCGCGATCACTTCGCTCACGTTCAGCGGCGCTTCGCGCAATTCGATCCTGCCCGAAGTGATGCGGCCCACGTCGAGCAGATCGTCGACAAGCCGCGTGAGATGCGTGATCTGCCGGTCGATCATGTCGCGTGCGCGCTCGATTTCCGGGCTCGGGCTTTCCATCAGCCGCATCGTGGCCACGGCGTTGCGCACGGGCGCGAGCGGGTTGCGCAACTCGTGCGCGAGCATCGCGAGAAACTGCTTCATCTGCTCGCTCGAATGCTCCAGCTCGTCGGTGCGGCGGCTTTCGGTCATGTCGCGCGTGACCTTCGCGAAACCGGTGAGATGGCCGCTGTGGTCGCGCACGGCGGTGAGCGTGACGCTGCCCCAGAACATCGAGCCGTCCTTGCGCACGCGCCAGCCTTCGGTCACGAAACGGCCGCGCTCGCGCGCAAGGCGCAGTTCGCGCTCGGGAATGCCGGCGGCAATGTCCTCGGGCGGAAAGAACACCGAAAAATGCTGGCCGACGATTTCCGCCGGGCGGTATCCGTTGAGATTTGTCGCGCCCGTGTTCCAGCTCACCACGCAGCCTTGCGGGTCGAGCATGAAGATCGCATAGTCGCTCACGCTTTCCACGAGCAGGCGGAAGCGCTCCTCGGAAAGCCGCAGCGCCTCGACCTGGCGCCGTTCCTCGGTGAGGTCGCGCGTGACCTTGGCGAAACCGCTGAGGCTGCCGTCGTGCTCGCGCAGCGCCGTGATGACGACGTTGGCCCAGAACATCGAGCCGTCCTTGCGCACGCGCCAGCCTTCGTCCATGAAACGGCCGTGCAGCGCGGCCTGTTCGAGTTCGTGCTCGGGCCAGCGGCGGCCGTTGGCTTCGTCGGTATAGAAACGTGAAAAATGCTGGCCGATGATTTCGTGCGCCGCATAGCCTTTGATGCGCGCCGCCCCGCGATTCCAGCTCGCGACGAAGCCTTTCGTGTCGAGCAGGAAGATCGCGTAGTCCTCGATCGGTTCGACGAGCGCTTCGAAGCGGCGCCCGCTGTGGCCTTCGGGGACAGGGGTAGTGTCCGGTTGCATAGGGCTGCCGTGCAAGGCGATGCCGGAATCGGGCGTCGTCATGGTCCTCGGGTGGTTGGGGCTCTCGTGTGCATGCCCGCGTGCTGTCGGTCTGGTTCGATCCTATGCGTTTTCCGCACAGGGGGCGCCGCAGCTTACCACGCGCGTTGCCCCGAGCGGTCCGACTTTTCCGCCATCGCGGGAATGCCGGCGCGCACGTGGCGCTCCGCGCGGCGCACCTGGCGCGTGAGCAGCGCGACATGCGGCGGCACCACGCGGCGGCGGCGCAGCGTCCAGAACGCGCCGCGCAGCAACGCAAGGCCCGCGGGCCCGAGCGAACGCTGGCGCGCGAACACGGCCAGCGCGCGGCCTGTGGCGGCCAGCGCGTCGCGCGCGGGCAGGCGCATCCATGCGACCCACGCCGAGTTGCGCGCGAGCGCGCATTGCTGCGCGCGCGTGAACCAGCGGCACAGCGGCTCGCGATGCGCGAGCGCCTGCTCGCAATAGACGATCCGGTGCCCGGCCGTCAGCACGTCGAGCGCCGCGAGCGCTTCGGCGCCGCCTTGCGAGAGCCGTTCGTCGTAGCCGCCGAGCGCGCGGAACACGCTCGCGCGCACGATGCACGCGCCCGCCATGTAGCTCGCGAGCGCGGGGCCGGCGTCGTTGTCGGCGTCGGGCGAGGTGGCGGCGAGCATGAGGCAGGCCGGGTGGATTTCGCGTTCGTCGTCGCCGACCACGCGCGCGTTGAGCACGGCGACTTCGCCATGCGCGTCGAGCAGCGCCACCGCGCGCGCGAGCGCGCCGGGCGCGAACCAGGTGCCGTCGTCGCAGCAGGCCACGTATTCCGTGCGCGAAAGGTTCACGGCGCGGTTGAAGCCGGCCAGCCCGCGATCGCGCAACGCCTGAACGATTCGCACTTGCGGAAACAGCGAGGCGAGGAGGCCGACGGTGGAATCGGTCGAGCCGTTGTCGGCGACGATCACGTCGGGGCGCTCGGGCAGCGCCGTGAGCCGCGCCACGGTATCGACGGTTTGGCGTACATGATTGCGCGTGAGCACGATCACCGTCACGCGAGTCGCGGATTCGGAACCGGAAGCATGGTCGGAGGCGTTCATCGCAGCGGGCCGCGAGGCCGTGGATTGAGAGGCCGATGAAAGATCGGAACCGCAGTGCCAAGCATTCAGCATACGCCGATGCCGTTCGTGACGCAGCACGCGTCACCGTGACTGAGCAATTTTCGCGCCGCGCGGGCGATTGGCGTTTGCGCGTGCGAAAAGCGGCGCCGAGCGACGCCGGAGCGATGTCGATCGCGAGGCCGATCGGTTTCAATCGACGGCGAACGACTGGAACGGTGGCAGCATGTTCGCGGCGTTTTGCGCCGCCGCCGCGTCCATCGCGCTGCGCGGGTTGCCTTCGGGCGGCTCGCACGGCGCCGGCTCGATCGGCTCGATTGGCCTCAATCGACTCAATCAGCTCAATCGGCTCAATCGGCCTCGATCGACTCAAACGGCGCAATCGGCGCAATCGGCGCAATCGGCTCAATCGGCTCAATCGGCTCAATCGGCTCAATCGGCTCAATCGGCGCAATCGGCGCAATCGACTCAATCGGCTTCAATCGACTCAATCGGCTTCGGTCGACGTCAATCGCGCGCGCACACCTCGTCGAGATGCGCGAGCAGATCGCCGGGATCTTCGTACACGCGCAACGCGCCCGCGCGCTCCAGTTCCTCGGTGCCGTAGCCGCCTGACTGCAAGCCGATGCCCAGCGCGCGGCAGCGCTGCGAGGCGAGCATGTCCCACACCGCGTCGCCGACCACGAGGCAGCGCTCGATCGGCACGTTCAGGCGCTCCGCCGCCGCGATGAAAAGGTCGGGATCGGGCTTGGCGTGACGCACCTGGTCGCGCGTGACGACGGTGGTGGCCGCCGGATCGACGCCCAGCGCTTCGAGATTCACGGCCGCCGTTTCGATGCGCCCGCTCGTCGCGATTGCCCACGGCACCTGAGCGGCCGTGAGCGCGTCGAGCAGCGCGCGCGCGCCGGGCAGCGGACGCACCTGCGCCGCATGACGCTTGTACGCGGCGGCATGGCCTTGCTGAAGGCGTGCGATGCGCTCGGGCGAGATCGACGTACCGGTTTCGCGCAGTAGCTGATTCATGAACAAGCCGCCGCTCATGCCGATGCGCCGGTGAATCCGCCAGACCGAAAGCTCGATGCCCTCCGCGTCGAGCGCGTCTTTCCACGCGAGAACGTGCTGATAAACGCTGTCGACGAGCGTGCCGTCGAGGTCGAACAGAAAGGCGGTCTGCTGGCGCATGGGCGTTCTCCGTGCAAGTTGGCGAGGGCTTCCGGGCGTGGCGGCGGCGCTTCGAAAAGTGTACGCCCGGCTTCCATCGCGCGCGGCTCACGTGTCGCTTAGGAGTCGTTCGCGCGGTATTCACGCGACGTTCACGCGCCGCTCGAGAGTCGTCCACGCGGCCGCTTACGTGGCGTTCGCGTGTCGCCCGCGCGTCGCTCGTACGCCGTCCGCGCACCGCTCACACGTTGCCCGTGCACCGCTCGCATATCGCTCGCACGCCGCTCGCATATCGCTCGCACGCCGCCCGCGCACCGCTCACACGTTGCCCGCGCAGCGCTCGCATATCGCCCGCACGTCCCCCGCGCACCGCTCACCTGCCGCCGCTGCGCGAGCCGAAGCCTGACCTCAAGGCGCGCTTGCCGCCGCTCTCGCCGGCACCTGCGCCGCCGATGCCTGCGTGCCCGCCGCGGCGGCTTGCGGATACATCTGCAACAGCACGCGCAGCACGCCGTTGGTCCAGCCGAAGCCGTCCTGCAACGGATATTCGCCGCCGCCCGCCGACGAAGCCTGCGTGGCTGCCGCGCTCACGTCGTACTTCTCGACGAGCTTGTGCGTGCGCTGGTAATACGCGAGATTGGTGGCGATCCAGCGCGTGGCGATTGCCTGCGCGAGATCGTCCTGACCGTAGCGGCGCAGGCCCGCCACCGCGATGTATTGCAGCGGCGCCCAGCCGTTCGGCTCGTCCCATTGCTGGCCGGTCGCGACCTGCGTGGTGGCCAGACCGCCGGGGCGCAGCAGGCCCGCGCGCACCGCGCCGGCCACGTCTTTCGCCTGCTGGCGCGTGGCCACGCCCGCATAGAGCGGATACAGCGTCGCCGCCGTGAGCCGGTGCGTGAGCGTGTGATGCACGAAGTCGTAATCGCCGAACGCATGCTGCTGCGGGTCCCACAGCACGCGGTCGATCGCTTCGGTGCGTTGCTGCGCGCGCTTGGTCATGAGCGCGGCCTCGCGCGCGTCGCCCTTGATGCCGTACGCCTTCGCGAGCGTGCTTTCGAGCGTTGCCATCAGCGAATTGAGGTCGACGGGCGCGAGCGAGGTCACGTCGATGGTGGAAAGCGTGCGGCCGTCGGCGAGCCAGCGCGAGCTATAGTCCCAGCCGGTTTCCGCGCCCGCGCGCAGATTGCGCCAGAGGTCCGAGGCGTCGCGCTGCGGCGTCGCTCGCGCGGTGAGAATGTCCTCGCGATACGACTCGTCGCGCGGACGGTTGCGCGCGTCCCAGTAGCGGTTGAGCAGCGTGCCGTCGGGCAGGCGCACGACGTGGCGCGCGGCGTGGCCGGGCGCGAGCGTGTCCGCGCCCGCCATCCAGTAGTCGTATTCCTTGCGCAGTTCCGGCAGGTAATGCAGATACACGTCGTCGCCGTCCTTTTCCGCGACGAGACTCACCATCTGCGCGAAGAACGGCGGCTGCGAGCGGCTCAGGTAATAGGTGCGGTTGCCGTTGGCGATGTGGCCGTAACGGTCGATCAGCGTGGCGAAATTGTTCAGTTCGTCGAGCGCGAGTTCGTGGCGGTTGCTCGCTTCCAGGCCGAGCATGATGAAGTACGAATCCCAGTAATAAATCTCGTTGAAGCGGCCGCCCGGCACGACGTACGCATGCGGCAGCGGCAGCAGCGACGAGTAGGTTTGCGCGTCGGGCGTGGCGTCGGGCTGGCGCGTGAGCACGTTCCAGAGCGTGTCGATGTGGCTCACGACGTCCTGGTTCGGATCGGACACGTAGTGGTCGTCGGCGGTGGGCGGCGCCTTGAAGTACTGGTTCACGAATCCGGCGAGCGCGGCCTTGTGCGCGGCGGCGTCGCGCACGCCCACATGCTGCTGGCGCCAGCGGTCGTAAGCGGCGGTGATCCGGGCCGGGCGCTCGGTCGGCAGCATGTCGGCGAAGGTCTTGCTGTCGGGAAAGACTTGCGCGAGTTCGACGTCGTGATACAGGCGGCCGTAGAGATCGGCGGGCGTGGGCGGCTGGATCGGCGCTTTCGGCAACTGGTCGGGCTGCGGCGCGCTCGCCTGCACATCGTGCGTGGGTTGCGCGTTGACAGTCGGGCTGCTCGCCGTGGGCGCGGGCGGCGCGGCTTGGGCGAGCGCGCCGGCGGCGGGCAGCGCGAAGCACAGCGCGAGCGCGGCGGCAATTACGGTGGAACGGGTGCGGGAGCGAGCGGAGAAACCAGGCGGCGATACGTGCATGAGCGTTTTCGGTGGTCGGTGAGCGGGACGGCGAAACGCTGCACAGCAGCAATTTCTATTCCGCAGAGGTTTGCGCAATGACCGTTGCGGCCCGCGCGCCGCTATTCGAAATCGGCATAGTTCATATTCTCGATATCGCGTTGCGCGATAACGGGCCGCGCGGCGACACTTGCGAAAAATCAATTTCTACAAGCAACGCCGCATAGGAGACATCGCATGCGCACTCAGGTTGGCATCATCGGCGCCGGGCCCGCGGGCCTGCTTCTTTCCCATCTTCTGCATTTGCGCGGCATCGACTCGGTCGTGCTCGAAATGCGCAGCCGCGCGCAAATCGAATCGACGATACGCGCCGGCGTGCTCGAACAAGGCACCATGGACACGCTCAGCGAAGCGGGCGTGGGCGCGCGCATGCAGGCCGAGGGCGCGCTGCATCACGGCTTCGAACTCGCGTTCGAAGGCAAGCGCCGCCGCATCGATCTCACGGGTCTCACGGGCAAGGCCATCACCGTCTACGCGCAGCACGAAGTGCTCAAGGATCTCGTGGCCGCGCGCGTGGCGGCCGGCGGCAAGCTGTTCTTCAACGTCTCGAACACCTCGCTGCACGGCATCGAAACGAGCGCGCCTTCCATTCGTTTCGAGCACGAAGGCGAGCGGCACGAACTGCATTGCGACTACGTGATCGGTTGCGACGGCTCGCAAGGCGTCTCGCGCGCCGCCGTTCCGGCCGCGCTGCGCGAAGACTACGAGCGCGTGTTTCCGTTCGGCTGGTTCGGCATTCTGGTGGAAGCGCCGCCTTCATCGGACGAATTGATCTACGCGCGCCACGAACGCGGTTTTGCGCTCGTCAGCACGCGTTCGCCGGACGTGCAGCGCATGTATTTCCAGTGCGATCCGAAGGACAACGTGGACAACTGGTCCGACGACCGCATCTGGGCCGAGCTGCACGCGCGCGTGGATTCGCACGACGGGCATCAGGTGGTCGAAGGCAGGATCTTCCAGAAGAATATTGTCGGCATGCGCAGCTTCGTTTCGACGACAATGCAGCACGGCCGCCTCTTTCTGGCCGGCGACGCCGCGCATATCGTGCCGCCCACGGGCGCGAAAGGTCTCAATCTCGCCGTTTCGGACGTGCGCATTCTCACGGCCGCGCTGGTCGCGTTCTATCAGGAAAATCGCACCGACCTGCTCGACGCGTACAGCGAAACGGCGCTGCGCCGCATCTGGCGCGCCGAGCATTTCTCGTACTGGATGACGCGCATGATGCATCGCCTCGACGACGCCTCGCCGTTCGAGCAGCGCCTGCAAGTCGCGGAACTGGAGCACGTGACCACGTCGCGCGCGGCCGCCACGGCGATGGCCGAAAACTACGTGGGCGCCGTGGCCGTGTAAAACGCCTGTTTCTGCCGCCGATAAAAAACCGCGCGGTCGTTGCGACTCGCGCGGTTTTTTATGCGCTCAGCGGCTCATGCGGCCGCGAGCGGCGCCACGTTCAGCTCGCTCGCGAGATCGGCGAACGGCTTTTTCACGGAGTCGGGCAGGTCGATCGTGTGTTCGTGGCGCGCGCGGTTTTCCGCTTCGTACTGGCCGGGATACTGCACCGGATGATGCGGGTCCTGCGGCGGGCAGCCGAGCAGGTATTGCAGAAACGTCTCGACTTCCAGCGAGCGCCACGTCGCGTTGAAATCCACCTGCGGATCGAGCACGAGCGCGAACATGTTGTTGGTGGCTACGCCGTTGGCCGGGTTTTGGGCGTGGATCGTGCCGCCGCCCGAGAGCACGCCCGCGAGCAGTTCCGCCACGAGCCCGAGCGCGTAGCCCTTGTGCGCGCCGAACGGCAGCAGGGCGCCGGGCGGGTCGGCGAACAGCACGTTCGGATCGGTGCTCGGATCGCCGTTCGCGTCGATCAGCGAATGCTCCGGCGCTTCGAGGCCGTTTTCCGCGAGCACGCGCGCCTTGTTCACGGCGATGGCGCTGGTGGCGATATCGACGACGAACGGCGGACGCCCGCCCGGCAGCGGTCCCGCGAAACAGAGCGGGTTGGTCGTGAGGCGCGGCTCCCGCCCGCCGAACGGCGCGACCATCGGCGGGCGGTTGGTGACGTTCGTGAACGCGAGCAGCACGTAGCCGTGCGCCGCCACCATTTCGCCGTAATGGCCCATGCGCCCGAGATGATGGCTGTTGCGCAGCGTAACGATGCATTGGCCGTGCTCGCGGGCGCGCGCGATGGCGTGTTCGACGACCACCTTGCCGACGTGCTGGCCGAAGCCGCTGCGGCCGTCGAAAGCGATCAGGCTGCCGCGATCGACGGCGAGTTCCGCGCGGGCGTCGGCGACGACGAAGCCCTCGGCCAGCACGCGCCGGTAGTTCGGCAGGATCGACAAGCCGTGGCTCGCGTAGCCCACGCGATCGGACTCGATCAGGTGGTCGGCGACGTCGGCGGCGATGTCCTCGGGCACCGAGATTTTCGTGAGCGTGGCCGTGGCGAAACGGCGCGCTTCGTCGATTGACACTTGCATCAGCGGCTCCTGTTCACCTGCGTTCTTGCGCGCTGCGCGGGCGGCGGCGCGCGGGACGTGAATTGCGCGAGCGGGCTTCGGCGACGGATCGGGCCGGTCGCGAACGCGGTGGCCTGCCCGCCTGGGCGATGGTACTGCCATTCGTCGGACCAAGCTTCGCGCGCGGCCACGCCAGGCGAGCGCGTGAAAGAGCGAGGCATTCGGGCGGCGCAGATGGAGCGGAAAAGCGGGGCGAGAAAGCGGAGCGGAAAGCGAGAAGCGTTCGGCGCGGCGGAACGCACGCCGAACGCGGGATAGGGCAGACGATATGTGACGCGTTACGTGCGCTACGTGCGCGGCGCGCACGCGCCACGCCCTGCGCTTACTGGCTCGCGCCGCCGGCGGCGTTCGCCTTCTTCTGCGCGTTTTGCAGATTCTGCGGATAGTTCGGGTCGTTCTGCGAAGGCTGATAGCCGTTGTCTTCGAGCTTCTTCAGTTCGGCGCGGTTCTTCGCACGCGCGGCCTTGCGGTCGGCTTTGTGCTGCGCCCTGGTTTGCGCTCTCTTTTGCGCTTTGGTGAGCGGCTGCGATGCGGCGGTGTCAGCGGCGGCCGGCGCGCTGGCGTCGGTCTGGGCAAACGACGGCGCGGCGGTGCCGAGCAGGAAAGCGGCGCTGGCCGCGGCGAGAGTCAGCCTGGTGATCGTGGAACGCATGAATACCCCTAAATTGATTGGTTTGAACGACTGGTTCAGGGCTGCATTTCTAGTAGTACCTGGGTGGGCGAGTGACGCCCGACCTCGAATGTATACGATTTCTCACGATTCCCGCGCGCGGCGTCGGCAAGCGAACGCTCCGCGCAAACCTTCATTGAAGCCGCGCCGCCGCGATAGCGACGATCCTGGCGCGCTCCGCGAGCGAAGCCGCCGTTTGCGCACGCAACCTTTCGACGATCGCGCGCGGCGCCGTGGCCGGGTCGCCCGCATCGAACGGCGGCGCGGGCGCATATTCGAGTTCGAGCTGAAGCGCCTGGGCCGCTTGCGTGCCGATCAATTCGGCCGCGAGCGTCAGCGCGAAGTCGATTCCGGCCGTGATGCCGCCGCCCGTCAACACGTTGCCGTCGCGCACCACGCGCTCCTTCACGGGAATCGCGCCGAGCGGGGCGAGCAGTTCGTGGAACGCCCAGTGCGTGGTCGCGCGCTTGCCGCGCAGCAAACCGGCGGCGCCGAGCACGAGCGCGCCCGTGCAAACGGAGGTGACGTAGCGCGCCGTTTGCGCCTGGCGGCGCAGGAAGCCGAGCGTTTCGTCGTCCGGAATCAGCTTGCCGACGCCGCTGCCGCCCGGCACGCAGATCACGTCGAGCGGCGGGCAATCGTCGAACGTGGTGTCGGGCGAGAACGTGAATCCGTTGCTCGATTGCACGGTGTCGCGCGTTTTCCAGACGAGCCGCGCGCGCGTGTCCGGCATCGACGCGAGCACGTCGTAGGGGCCGGTGAGATCGAGTTGCTGAACACCGGGAAAGACGAGAAAGCCGATTTGCAGCGCCATGATGAATCCCCGAAAAGTGGCATGAACGACGCGACGGGAACCCGATGCGGGCACCCGATGAGAGAACACAACGCGGCCGGCGTTGCGCCGGTCGAACGGGATTCACTGTAGCGGCGGGCGGCGCTGCCATCGTGCCAAAAGCGGCGCAAAAACTGCCAGCGCCCCGCACGGCGGCGCACAGGCGCGGGCCTTCGAAACGCCCCGAGAGACGCGCGTAATGCGCGGGCGAAACGTGGGCCGCGCCCGCTTTAGGCCGGCAGCTTGCGGAACGTCACGGCAATGCGGTTCCAGCCGTTGATCGCGATGACGAGCATCGTGAGATCGGCGATTTCCTGCTCGCTGAAATGCGGCTTCACGCGTTCCCAAACGTCGTCGGGCACGTGCGTTTGCGCGAGCAGCGTGACCGACTCGGTCCATTCGAGCGCCGCGCGTTCGCGCTCCGTGAAGAACGGCGTTTCGCGCCACACCGAAACCGTGGCCAGCCGGCGATCGGTTTCGCCGCCCTTGCGCGCGTCGGTCGTGTGCATGTCCACGCAGAACGCGCAGCCGTTGATCTGCGAGGCGCGCAGGCGCACCAGTTCGGCCAGCGGCTTTTCGATCGAGCTTTTGCTCACGCGCTCCTCGAGCGCGATCATCGCCCGGGTGCCTTCGGGCGAGACCTTGTAGAAGTCCAGACGTTGTTCCATGACGTTCACCTTATCCTCGTTGAGTGTGAGCCGGGCGATTCCGGCGATTCCGGCGACCCGGTTCGCGGTGCCACGGAACGAACTTTAGGCCTCGCACTGGCGCGTTCATATAGCCATTCTGGCAATATTTCGGGTGACCACTTTCGCTCTCGAAACGCCGCGCCATCATGGAACTTCACGTCACCGTCTCGGGCCGCCGCGACCTCGCCGGCCAGATCTATCGCCAGTTGCGCGACAGCATCGTGGACGGCCGGCTCGCGGGCGGCACGCGTCTGCCTTCCACGCGGGATCTCGCGCAGCAACTGGGCGTTTCGCGCAAGACCACGCTCGACGTTTTCGAACGCCTGCTCGCCGAAGGCTATCTGCATTCGCGGCGCGGCTCCGGCACCTTCGTCGCCGACACGCTCGAACGGCTGCCCGCGCGCGAGCGCGCGCATCCGAATCCGCAGATTCGCGCGGCCACGCTCGGCGCGCGTGAGCATGCGCGCTCGCGCGGCGCGTTCGCCACGCCGTGGTGGCGGGCGCAAGCCGAAGCGGCCGTACCGCTGCCGCGCGTGGATGCGCGCCTCGCCTGCGATTTCGCGGGCGGCGTGACCGACAAATCGCGCTTTCCGTTCGACGTCTGGCGCCGCTGCATCAACGACGCGCTGCGCGTGCAGGCGCGCGGATACGGCATGTATCGCGATCCGTCCGGCGAGGAAAAGCTGCGCCTCGCGGTGTCGCGTTATCTTGCGTTCAACCGCGCGGTGCAGAGCAACTGGAACGAGGTGATCGTCACGCAAGGCGCGCAGCAGGCGCTCGATCTGCTCGCGCGCGTGACGCTCGCGCCCGGCGACGTGGCAGCGGTGGAGGAGCCCGGATATCCGCCCGCGCGCGACCTCTTCGCGGCGCTTGGCGCGAAGGTCGTGCCCGTGCCCGTGGACGACCAAGGACTCGTGGTCGCGCGGCTGCCGAAGGCGGCGAAGCTCGTGTACGTCACGCCATCGCATCAGTTTCCGCTCGGCATGCCGATGAGTCTCGCGCGGCGCGTGGCGCTGCTCGAATGGGCGCAGGCGCGCGGCGCGCTCGTGATCGAAGACGATTACGACTGCGAATACCGCTTCGAAGGCCGTTCGATGGAGCCGCTCAAATGTCTCGATCACGCCGGTCTCGTGGCCTACGTGGGCACGTTTTCGAAAACCCTGTTCCCCGAGCTGCGCGTGGGCTACATGGTGCCGCCCGCCACGCTCGCGGCGCCGCTCGCCCGCGCGCGGCAAATCGGCGACAACCACGGCTGCGTGCTTACGCAAACGGCGCTCGCCGATTTCATGCTCAACGGCCACTTCGCGCGGCATCTGCGGCGCATGCACCAAACCTATGCGGCGCGCCGCGACCGGCTGCTTGCGCATTTGCGCGGCCCGCTCGCGCCGTGGCTCGAAGCCGTCGCGCCGAACACGGCGGGCCTGCACCTTGCGGCACGGCTCGTTGCGCCGATCGACGAAAACGCGCTGGTCGCGGCGGCCCGGCAAGCTTCGATCGGCTTGCATCCGCTCGCGCCGTTTCATCTGAAAACGCCTGCGCAGAAGGGGTTTCTGTTCGGTTACGGCGCGGTGGAAGCGGAGCGCATCGACGCCGCGCTGACGTCGCTTGCCGCGCTGTTGCGCGCTTTGATGCCGGCGCGCGGGCCACGATTGCGTAAAAGCGCCATACGTAAAGCGTTTTCTTGACAATTGCCGCGCGCGCCGCGGTCCTGCGCGCCAGCGGCGCGTGCTTCGCCGGCACCCGCGCCGGTGCACGTTTACCCCTGTAAACAGGCATCGAAATGCGTTACGGAGTCTACGCCGCGCAACAAAATCGTAACGACAATGCAAAAGCTTCACGCAAAACGCTTGCGTCTATGTAGAATCCGCCGTTGAAGCACGTGCATCCCGCACGGTTTCGCTGATTCACTGACCAACACTGGTAGGAGAAACATGCCGACTTCCGCAAAGAAAGTGGCCAAAAAGGCAGCTGCCCCGGCCAAGAAGGTTGTTGCAAAGAAAGCGCCCGCCAAGACGGCCGCAGTTAAGAAGGTCGCCGTGAAGGCGTCCGGCGCACCGTCGCCGATCAAGGACACCTTCACGAAGGCCTCGCTGGCTGCACACGTTGCCGAGCGCGCCGGCGTCGAGCCGAAGGCCGCCAAGGCCGTGCTCGCCGCGCTGGAAGACACCATTCTCGGTTCGGTCCACAAGAAGGGCGCCGGCGAATTCACGCTGTCGGGCCTGCTGAAGATCGTCGTGCAAGCCGTGCCGGCGAAGAAGAAGCGCTTCGGCAAGGACCCGTTCACCGGCGAAGAACGCTGGTTCCCGGCCAAGCCGGCTTCGGTCCGCATCAAGGCGCGCGCGCTGAAGAAGCTGAAGGACGCAGCAGCGGCGTAATCGCCCTGCCGCTGAAGCCGCCGGACGATTTCGGCGGCTCGTCAGTACCCAAAAAATCCCCGTTGGCGTTGGCCTGCGGGGATTTTTTATTTGCGGCGGAAAAGTTGCCGCCGGCAAGCTATTCATCGCATGATGTTATGGTTAGGGTTGGCTACGGAATAAGCCTTTGCAAAGGCATCCAAGGACGCTTGCGATAAGGCTCGAAAAATCCGCGATCCTCAACTTTCATAACATCGTCTTATGCCATCAACCGACCTCAGCTTGCGTCAGATCGAAGCATTCCGTGCGTTGATGCAGTGGCGCACCGTCACGCGCGCGGCGTCGTCGCTTGGCGTATCGCAGCCTGCGGTGAGCCGCCTGCTCGCCGACTTCGAGACGAACGTGGGGCTCGCGCTGTTCGAGCGGCGCGGCGGCCGTCTCTTGCCCACGGTCGAAGCACACGCGCTGCACGATGAAGTCGAGCGCGCGTTCGTCGGTTTCGAGCGCGTGGCGCGGGCGGCGGAGCAGATTCGCGGGCAGCGGGGCGGCGTGCTGCGCGTGGCCGCTTCGGCGGATCTTTGCGCGGAATTCGTGCCGCGCGTCGCGGCGGCGTTCGCGCGCGAACACGCGGGCGTCGGCATCGAACTGAGCACGGGCGAAGCCGCCGATATTGCCGAACGCGTCGCGTCGCGGCAATGTGACCTGGGCTTCGTCGCGCAAGCGGTCGCGCATCCCGGCGCGCGCGTCGAAGCGCTCGGCGAATGGCCGCTGCGTTGCATCGTGCCGCGCGGGCATCGGCTTTCGCGCAAACGCACGATCGGCGCCGCCGACTGCGAGGGCGAGCGCTTCGTCTCGCTGCCGGCCGGCAACGAGGCGCGTGCCCGTATCGACAAAGCCTTCGCCGAACAAGGCGTGACGCGCGAACTATGCGCGCAGGCGCCGCTTGCGCAGGCCGTGGTGACGATGGTCGAGGCGGGCGTGGGCATCGCGCTCATCGACGCCTTGAGCGCCGCGCAGGCCAGCGCGCGCGTGAGCGTGAAGCGCTTCACGCCCGCGCTGACCACGGCGATTCACGTGATCCGTATCGCGCCGCCACGCGGTTCGCCACGCATTGCGCCGGGTAATGAGCAGGGTAGCGCGACACGCATTGCATCAGGTCGTGCGCCGCGCGCGGAGGCGTTCGTGCGCCATGCGGCCACGGCGCTCGCGCGATTGCGTTGAAACCGGCGTTGAATGGTGCATGGGCGCACCGCGCCAGTAGAGTCCAGGATTGTGATTCCTGTCGCCGGCATGGCGTTTTGCATCGTCGCGTAGAGTTATCGTTCTAAAACCTGCCGCGCATAAAAAAACCAGCCTGGCTTGCGCCGAAGGCTGGTTTGTGCAGCGTGTGGTTTTTAGCTGCGTGGTCTCGCTCGCGACGCCGGGCCGTAGCCCGGCGAAAGCGGTATTGCTTAGAACTTGTGGCGGATACCGACGCTCACGAGCTCTTGCGAGTTCGAAGCCGAGTTGTAGCTGTACGAGCCGATTGCCGCGCCGGCGCCCGACGTCGTGCCGTCCGCGTTCAACTGGTTGCCGCTCGCGTGCTGGTAAGCCGCGACAGCGTACAGGTCGGTGCGCTTCGACAGGTTGTAGTCGCCGCCCAGTGCGACCTGATGGTACGTGTTCGACACGTTGCCCGAACCGTGCGTGTACGTGTAGCCGAGACCGAGCAGCATGGCCGGCGTCAGTTGATAACCCACGTAGCCGCCGGCGATGTTGAAGCGCTCGGTCGAGTTGAAGCCGGCGTTCGCTGCCGTCGAGAATGCGTCCGGCTTGAACTGGACGTTGCTGTAACGGATGCTGAACGTGAACGGGCCTGCCACGTACTGGCCGGCTGCCGAAGCGATGCCGATCGACTTGGCCGAAACGTAGCCCGCCGTGATCTGGTTGTCGAACACGGCGTCCGACGTCGCGCCCGAGCTCCACGCCGCGTCGCCGCTCGTGTTGAAGCGCGAAGCGAGCGTCGAGCCGTTGTCGGCGCGGAAGTAACCGGCTGCGAAGTTGAACGAGCCGACGCCGTACGTGGCGGCTGCCGACCACGTTTGACCCGAACCCGTCGAGCCTGCCACGCCGCCCAGCGCGTAGAAGCCTTCGAACTGGAAGCCGCTCAGAACCGGCGACGTGTACTTGATCGCGTTGTTGGTGCGCGAGCTGTTGTCGTTGTTGTCGATGTCGCCCGGCGTTGCGAACGTGCTGCCGAAGTAGTTGTCAGCCGTCAGCGGCTGAACCATGTCGACGAGCGGGTCGTACTGGCGGCCGAGCGTCAGCGTGCCGTACTGGTCGTGCGCGAGACCGACGAAAGCTTGACGGCCGAACATCTTGCCGCCCTG
The DNA here is from genome assembly GCF_905220235.1 of Paraburkholderia sp. J41. NCBI lineage: Bacteria > Pseudomonadati > Pseudomonadota > Betaproteobacteria > Burkholderiales > Burkholderiaceae > Paraburkholderia > Paraburkholderia sp. J41. Next base: position 214,834 of record NZ_CAJMZE010000006.1, read on the forward strand.
GCCGAGTGCGCCGCTGTTGATGTCAAAGCCGTTTTCCAATTGGAAAACTGCCTTCAGGCCAGCGCCCAGATCTTCGGTGCCCTTCAAGCCCCAACGATCGCCCGACAGATTGCCGCCGACCAGACCCACCTGGTTCTTGTTGGCGCCGTTCGCGTCCATGGTGTTGTGCGCCCACTGGATCGATTCGTCGATCACGCCGTAGAGCGTCACGCTGCTTTGAGCGTGTGCGACACCAGCGGTGGCCAGCAGAGCCAGCGAGAGGGTCGAGAGTGCGACTCGTTTCATTCTGTTTTCTCCACGCAGAGATTGTGTAGTTGTTGCGCGATGGAGAATAACGCAGCAGGCCAATGCACCAGAACTGAAAAAAAATGTTTGTCGCAAAAACCTGACACCTGCCAGAACGCCTTATTTGACAAGGCATTGGTCGATTATTCCGATTTTGGAAATATTGGATTGTTGACCCCGCATTATTGTTGTTTTTGATAAAAGTCACTAAGCGCCGCGCTAACGGACGGGCTTATTGCGGTTTTTAGCGGCGTGCGCGAGCGGGTTGGATTCCTGTATATGACGACGCCCCGCGGCGGCCGTTACGGCGAGCACGGCGCTGCCCACGACCAGCACCGAACTCCAGGGATGGCGCCTCACATAGCGGTCGGCGGCGGCCACACCGCGGCCTGCGCCAACCAGGGTGCGCGCGGCCGCGTAGGTCGCGCTATCTTCGAGCCGCACCACGGAACGGCGAATCTGGAGCCCGGTTTTGCGTCGCCCGAACGCGCCTTCCTCGGCCTTCGCGCTGCCTAATGCGTGGAGCGAAGTTTCCGATAGTATCGAAGCATCCGCGGCGACGCTCGCGGCGTAGGCCGGAGGCACGCCCGCTACGGCAGCGGTGGAGTTTCCGATCGGCACGGAAGCGGGCGCGGCCGGCTTCGCGCCGCCTTCGGCCAGCTTCGCCGCCTGCTGCTCCTCGCGCAGCGGCGCGATGGTGGAGGCCGCAAGCACCGAAGCGAGCTTGGCGCGGCTGCCCGGCGGTGTTTCCTCAAGGAAACCCCAAGCGCCGCGCGGGTCTTGCTGGCGGCCGCGCGCCGCCGCGAATTCCGCGCCGAGCAGCAGCACCGCCGCCGAAAAATACAGCCACATCAGCAATACCGCGAGCGAGCCGGCCGCGCCGAACGCCGTGGCCATGCCCGCGTGCGCCAGGTAGAGCGCGAACAGCTTCTTGCCCGCCGAAAACAGCACGGCCGCCACGATGCCGCCCACCAGCGCATCGCGCCATTTCACGGGCGCGTCGGGCAGGAACTTGAGCAGCGCGCCGAACGCCACCGCCAGCACCAGCAGACCGACGCCCAGTTGCAGCAGATTGCCGATGATGACGTAAGGCGAATTGCCCCAGATCCAGTTGCCGATGAAGGTGATGGCCGTGTCCAGCACGAGCGAAACGATCAGCAGAAACGCCACGCCCAGCACGAGCCCGAACGAAATCAGCCGCACGCGCACGAGCGCCATCACGCTGGACGCGCGCGGGCCTTCGAGCGGCCAGACGAGATTGAGCGCCGAATTGAGCGACGAAAAGGTGGCCGAAGCGCCCACGGCGAGCATGACGAGCGAGATGATCGCGGCAATGCCGCCCGCGTCGCCGGAGCGGTGCGCGTTCTGCACGATCGTGGTGATGCCGGCGGCCGCGTCGTTGCCGAGAACGTTGTGGACCTGGCGGAACAGCTCGCCGCGCGCGGCTTCGGCGCCGAAGAACCAGCCGGCCACCGCGATCACCATGACGAGCGTCGGGGCGAGCGAAAACGCCGAATAGAACGCGATGCTCGCCGCGAGCGACGGACACCGGTCGGCAATGAACTGGCGCAATGCCCCGACGACCCACGACGCTTCCTTGCGCGCCGCAGACTGCAAGCGTTCCGATGAGATGGTTGCCATGATGAGCGCCTCCCCGCAACTCGAATCGAAGGCCAGCGACGAAGGGCGCGAAAGCCTTCGTCATGAAGATGGCGCATTCGCGATTCACTATAGCAAGCGCAATTCCCGGCGGCGCGCCGCGTGGCCGCGCGCGGCGCGCATCGCGCGGCGCACCGGCGCCGCCGGGCGTACATGGATCGCGAACATTGGTATGATCCGTCGCCGAAAAACCTCTTATACTGAAAACACCCACAACCAAACAGCCGAGGACGCATCATGCTGCAGATGTCCCGGCGTCAGTTCCTCAAGGTCACGGCAACGTCGCTGGCTGGTTCCAGCCTCGCGTTGATGGGCTTCGCGCCCGACAACGCGCTTGCCGAAGTCCGACAATACAAACTGGCGCGCACCACAGAAACCCGCAACACCTGCCCGTACTGCTCGGTGGGTTGCGGCATCCTTATGTACGGTCTCGGCGATGGCGCGAAGAACGCCACGGCGAGCATCATCCATATCGAAGGCGACCCCGACCACCCCGTCAATCGCGGCACGCTGTGCCCGAAGGGCGCGAGCCTCATCGACTTCATCCACAGCCCGAGCCGGCTCAAGTATCCCGAGTACCGGGCGGCGGGTTCGAACGAGTGGAAACGCATTTCGTGGGAGGACGCGCTCGACCGCATCGCGAAGCTGCTGAAGGCGGACCGCGACGCGAATCTCGTCGAGAACACGGCGGACGGCAAGACCGTCAACCGCTGGCTGACCACCGGCGTGCTGGCCGCTTCGGCGGGCAGCAACGAAGTCGGTTATCTCACGCATAAAGTGGCCCGCAGCATGGGCCTGCTCGCGTTCGACAACCAGGCGCGTGTCTGACACGGCCCGACGGTGGCAGGTCTTGCCCCGACGTTTGGCCGTGGTGCGATGACGAACCATTGGGTCGACATTCGCAACGCAGATGTGATTCTGGTGATGGGCGGCAATGCGGCCGAGGCGCATCCGTGCGGCTTCAAGTGGGTCACGGAAGCGAAAGCGCACCGCAAGGCGCGGCTCATGGTCGTCGATCCGCGCTTCACGCGCACGGCATCGGTCGCGGACTTTTACGCGCCGATCCGCTCCGGCACGGACATCGCGTTCCTTGGCGGCGTGATCAACTGGCTTATCGCGAACGACAAGATCCAGCACGAGTACGTGAAGAACTACACGGACTTCTCGTTCATCGTGCGCGAGGACTTCGCGTTCAACGACGGCATTTTCTCGGGCTACGATCCGCAAAAGCATGCGTACCCGGACAAGACTTCGTGGAACTACGAGTTGGGCGACGACGGTTTCGTGAAAACCGACGACACGCTGCAACACCCGCGCTGCGTGTATCAACTGCTCAAGCAGCATTATTCGCGCTACACGCCCGAAATGGTCGAGAAGGTGTGCGGCACGCCGAAGGACAAATTCATTACGGTGTGCGAAACGTTGGCTAGCACGGCCGTGCCGGGGCGCGCGGGCACCATTCTGTACGCGCTCGGCTGGACGCATCATTCGGTCGGCGCGCAGATGATCCGCACGGGCGCGATGGTGCAATTGCTGCTCGGCAACATCGGCATCGCGGGCGGCGGCATGAACGCGCTGCGCGGCCACTCGAACATTCAGGGTCTCACCGACCTCGGGCTGATGTCGAATCTGCTGCCGGGCTACATGACGCTGCCGTTCGAAGCCGAGCAGAACTACGACGACTACATCAAGAAGCGCGCGATGCAGCCGCTGCGGCCCAACCAGTTGAGCTACTGGAAGAACTACGGCGCGTTCTTCGTGAGCTTCATGAAGGCGTGGTGGGGCGACGCGGCCACGAAGGACAACAACTGGGGCTACGACTGGCTGCCCAAGCTCGACAAGTCCTACGACCTGCTGCAAACCATCGAGCTGATGAATCAGGGCAAGGTCAACGGCTATATCTGCCAGGGCTTCAACGTGATCGCGTCGGCGCCGGACAAGGCCAAGACGCTTTCTGCGCTGGGCAAGCTCAAGTGGCTCGTGATCATGGACCCGCTCGCGACGGAAACGTCCGAGTTCTGGAAGAAGTACGGCGACTATAACGACGTCGACACGGCTTCGATCCAGACCGAAGTGTTCCGCTTGCCCACCACCTGCTTCGCCGAGGAAAACGGCTCGCTCGTGAGTTCGAGCCGCGTGCTCCAATGGCACTGGAAGGGCGTGGAGGCGCCGTACGAAGCGCGCAGCGATCTCGAGATCATGTCGGGGCTGTTCCTGCGCATTCGCGCGGCGTACCAGAAGGACGGCGGCAAGCTGCCCGATCCCATCGTCAAGCTCGACTGGAAGTATGCGAACCCGGAAAGCCCGACGCCCGAGGAACTGGCGAAGGAGTACAACGGCCGCGCGCTCGCCGATCAAACCGACCCGAAGGACGCGACCAAGGTGCTCGTGAAGAAGGGCGAGCAGCTTTCGGGCTTCGCGCAACTGAAGGACGACGGCACGACCTCGAGCGGCTGCTGGATCTTCTGCGGCGCGTGGACCCAGGCGGGCAACCAGATGGGGCGGCGCGACAACTCGGACCCGACCGGCATCGGCCAGACGCTCAACTGGGCGTGGGCGTGGCCCGCGAACCGGCGCATTCTGTACAACCGCGCCTCGTGCGATACCGCGGGCAAGCCGTTCGATCCCACGCGCAAGCTGATCGCGTGGAACGGTGCGGCATGGACCGGCGCGGACGTGCCCGATTACAAGGTGGACGAAGCGCCGGATCTGGGCATGGGGCCGTTCATCATGAATCCCGAGGGCGTCGCGCGCTTCTTCGCCCGCGACGGCATGACCGAGGGACCGTTCCCCGAGCATTACGAGCCGTTCGAAAATCCGCTCGGCTATAACCCGTTCCATCCGAACAATCCGCAAGCCACCAGCAATCCGGCGGCGCGCGTGTTCCCCGACGACCGCAAGACCTTCGGCACGGCGCAGGCGTTTCCGCATGTCGGCACCTCGTACCGGCTCACCGAGCACTTCCACTTCTGGACCAAGCACGCGCGCCTGAACGCCATCATCCAGCCGCAGCAATTCGTCGAGATCGGCGAGGCGCTGGCAAAGGACATCGGCGTGGTCGACGGCGGCCGCGTGAAGGTTTCGAGCAATCGCGGCTACCTGATCGCGGTGGCCGTGGTGACGAAGCGTCTGCGCGCGCTCACCATCGACGGCAAGACCGTGCATCACGTGGGCGTGCCGCTGCACTGGGGCTTCACGGGACTGACGAAACCGGGCTATCTGACGAACACGTTGACGCCGCCCGTCGGCGACGGCAATTCGCAGACGCCCGAGTTCAAGTCGTTTCTCGTGAAAGTGGAAAAGGCATAGGGGAACGACATGGCATTGCAATCACTCGACGTCAAGCGCCTGTCGGCTACCACCACGCCGCCGCCGGGCGTGCGCGAGCCCGTGACGGGCACCGTCGCGAAGCTCATCGACGTCACCAAATGCATCGGCTGCAAGGCATGCCAGACGGCGTGCATGGAGTGGAACGACCTGCGCGACGAAGTAGGCATCACCACGGGCGTGTACGACAATCCGCGCGATCTCACCGAGCACTCGTGGACCGTGATGCGTTTCACGGAATACGAGAACCCGAAGGGCGATCTCGAATGGCTGATCCGCAAGGACGGCTGCATGCACTGCGAGGACCCGGGCTGCCTGAAGGCGTGTCCCGCGCCGGGCGCGATCGTGCAGTACACCAACGGCATCGTCGACTTTCACGAGGAAAACTGCATCGGTTGCGGCTATTGCATCACGGGCTGCCCGTTCAACATTCCGCGTTTGTCGAAGACGGAGCATCGCGTGTACAAGTGTACGCTCTGCTCCGATCGCGTGGCCGTGGGGCAGGAGCCCGCATGCGTGAAGACGTGCCCGACCGGCGCGATCGTGTTCGGCACGAAGGAGGACATGAAGGTCCACGCGGCCGAGCGCATCGAGGACCTCAAGGAGCGCGGCTTCGAGAACGCGGGGCTCTACGATCCGGCCGGCGTGGGCGGCACGCATGTGATGTACGTGCTGCATCACGCCGATAAACCGTCGCTGTATCACGGGCTGGCCGACAACCCGCGCATCAGCCCGCTCGTGCGCGTGTGGAAGGGCATTGCGAAGCCGCTCGCGCTCGCGGGCATGGCGCTCGCGGCCGTGGCCGGTTTCTTCCACTACACGCGCATCGGCCCGAACGAAGTGCATCCGGCAGACGAGGAAGCCGCCGCCGAAGAGGCGCGGCGCATCCGTGGCGAACCACCCGAGGAGCGCAGCGATGAAACACGTTGACGAACCGCAGTTGATTCAACGCTACACGGCCAACGAGCGCAGCAATCACTGGATCACGGCGATCAGTTTCGTCCTGCTCGCGCTCTCGGGCCTCGCGATGTTTCATCCGTCGATGTTCTGGCTTTCCGCGCTGTTCGGCGGCGGGCAGTGGACGCGCATCCTGCATCCGTTCATCGGTCTCGTGATGTTCGTGTCGTTCCTGATTCTTGCGCTGCGTTTCTGGCATCACAATTATCTGGACCGAAGCGACATCCAGTGGATGAAGCAGATCGACGACGTGCTGAACAATCGCGAGGACAAGCTGCCCGAGATCGGCAAGTACAATGCGGGACAGAAGCTGCTATTCTTCGTGATGGTGGTTTGCCTCGTGCTCTTGCTCTTGAGCGGCATCGTCATCTGGCGGCGTTATTTCTCGTTCTACTTTCCGGTCGGGGTCATTCGCCTTGCCGCGGTGGTCCACGCGGCCGTGGCGTTCGTGCTGATCGTCGGCATCATCGTCCATATCTATGCGGCGTTGTGGGTGAAAGGATCGGTCGGCGCCATGACGCGTGGTTACGTCACCTGGGGCTGGGCGAGAAAGCATCATCCTCGCTGGTTCCGCGAGAGCATCAAGTAGTTTCGGAGGCCGCGCGCGGCGTTCATGCGCAGGCATGAACGGCGGCGCGCGGGCCGCAGACCGCCGGTTCCATGCCGATGGAGCGCGGCGGTTTTGCTTTTTTATGGCGCGTTTGGAGCCAATCAGCCGTGACGCAACGCATTCTCGACCCCGAGCAGATTCAGACGCTCGATCCCTCGGCGATACCGCGCATTCGCTTGCCCGAACGCCTCGCCTTTTTCACCGCGCGCGCGGCGCGCTTGCGCCGCCTGGCCGACGCCAATCCGATCGGCGGCTATGTGCGCTTGATGGCGGCGCTCGTGGACGCGCAGCAGCAGGCGCTCGACGCGTCGAACGTGCCGCTGCCTTCGCGCGAATCGGTCATGAACGCGCAGCGGCATTCGATGCCGATCGTGCCCGCGCTGTCGGGCGAGCGCGATCCGCAATGGCGCGGCGTGCTGCGCGATCTCGCGAATCGCGTGGAAGCGGCGGGCGCGGCGGCGCCCGCGCTCGCGAACGTGCTCGACGCGTTGCGCGCGATGAGCGACGCGCAGCTCGACGCGCAAGCCGACGCGATTCTCGCGCAGCGCTATGCCGAAGTCGCGCCCGCCACCGCGCCGTTCATCATGGCCGCGCTGCAAGTGGTGTGGACCGACCTCGCGAGCCGCCTCGACCCGCGCGACGTGCCTTATGTCGATGCGCCCGGCGCTTGCCCCGTATGCGGCTCGCCGCCCGTGGCCAGCATCGTGCGCGTGGGCGGCGCGTATCAGGGCTATCGCTACGCGCAATGCGGCTTGTGCGGCACCGAAGCGCACGTGGTGCGCGTGAAGTGTACGAATTGCGATTCCACCAAGGGCATCGCGTATCACGGCATCGAGGGCGGCAGCGCGGCGCTCAAGGCCGAATCGTGCGACGAATGCCATACGTATCGCAAGATCGGCTATCAGGACAAGGATTTCGACGTCGAGCCGCTCGCCGACGACCTCGCGAGCCTCACGCTCGATTTGCTGATGGGCGACGCCGGTTATCGCCGCGCGAGCCCGAATCCGCTGCTGTGGCCCGAAGTGCCCGGCGATCAGTGAGCGCGACATGAGCGATACCGTGGCGCAAACGCCGGCGCTCAACGCGCTGCTCGCCAAAATGCCGGCGGTGGAGCGCGTGCTCGCTTCGCCGCTTGCGCAAGCGCTCGTCGGGCAATACGGGCGCACGCAGGTGCTCGCGGCGATTCGCGCGACGCAAGACGGCTGGCGGCGTGACGCGCAGGCGGGCGCACTCGCGCTGCCCGCGGACGCAGCGGAGCCGTTCTCGCTCGAACGCGTGATCGCGGCGAGCGCGCAACGTCTGGAAGCGCGCGCGCAAAGCAGGTTGCGCAGCGTGTTCAATCTCACGGGCACGGTGCTGCACACCAATCTCGGCCGCGCGCTGCTGCCCGACGCGGCCGTGCAAGCCGTCATGCGCGCGCTCACGCAGCCCGCGAACCTGGAATTCGATCTCGCGAGCGGCAAGCGCGGCGACCGCGACGATCTCATCGACGAATTGATCTGCGAGCTGACCGGCGCGGAAGCGGCCACGGTCGTCAACAACAATGCGGCGGCCGTGCTGCTGTTGCTGAGCGCGCTGGCCACGCGCAAGGAAGTGGTGGTCTCGCGCGGCGAACTCGTGGAAATTGGCGGCGCGTTTCGCATTCCCGACATCATGAGCCGCGCGGGCGCGCGTTTGCGCGAGATCGGCACGACCAACCGCACGCATCTCAAGGACTACGAAGCCGCCATCGATCACCGCACCGCGCTGCTGATGAAGGTGCATTGCAGCAACTATGCGATCAGCGGCTTCACGAAAAGCGTCGAAATCGACGAACTCGCGTCGCTCGCGCGGCAGCACGGCTTGCCGGTGGCGGTCGATCTGGGCAGCGGCACGCTGGTCGATCTCGCGCAATGGGGTTTGCCTGCGGAGCCCACGGTGCGCGCGACGATCGAAGCGGGCGCCGACGTCGTGACGTTCAGCGGCGACAAATTGCTGGGCGGCCCGCAAGCGGGCCTGATCGTCGGGCGCAAGGCGTTGATCGCGAAGATCAAGAAGCATCCGCTCAAGCGGGCGCTGCGCGTGGGCAAGCTCACGCTCGCGGCGCTCGAACCGGTGTTGCGGCTTTATCAGGCGCCCGAATTCCTGCGCGAGCGTCTCACCACGCTGCGTTTGCTCACGCGCCCGGCCGGCGAGATGCACGCCGCGGCGCAGCGCGCGCTCGCGCCGTTGCAGCGCGCGCTCGGGGAGGCGTACACCGCGAGCGTCGAGCCCATGTTCAGCCAGATCGGCAGCGGCGCGTTGCCCGTCGACGTATTGCCGAGCAGCGGCCTCGTGATACGCCACGCCGGCAAAGGCGGCAGCGGCCGCGCGCTGCTCTCGCTCGAACGCGCGTTGCGGGGCTTGCCGCGCCCCGTGATCGGCCGTATCGCCGACGACGCCTTGCGTCTCGACCTGCGTTGCCTCGAAGCCGCCGACGAAGCCGCGTTCCTCGCGCAACTCGCGGAGCTGCGCCTGTGATCGTCGGCACGGCGGGGCATATCGACCACGGCAAGACCACGCTCGTGCGCGCGCTCACGGGCGTGGACACCGACCGGCTCAAGGAAGAGAAAGCGCGCGGCATTTCCATCGAACTGGGCTACGCGTACACGCCGCTCGCGAACGGCGACGTGCTCGGTTTCATCGACGTGCCGGGCCACGAAAAGCTCGTGCATACGATGGCGGCGGGCGCGTGCGGCATCGACTTCGCGTTGCTCGTGATTGCCGCCGACGACGGCGTGATGCCGCAAACGCGCGAGCATCTCGCCATTCTGCAATTGCTCGGCGTGCGCGAAGGCGCGATTGCGCTCACCAAAACCGACCGCGTGGACGCCGCGCGCCTCGACGCCGTGCGCGCGGAAATTGCCGCCGCGCTCGCCGATACGACGCTTGCCGGCGCGCCCGTGTTCGCCACGAACGCCACGGTCGAGCGCGACGAAGGCGTGGCGCAACTCGACGCGTTCCTGCGCGAACGCGCGATGGCATGGCAAGCGCGCCGCGACGATGGTCTCTTTCGGCTCGCGGTGGACCGCGTGTTCACCTTGACGGGGCAGGGCACCGTGGTCACCGGCACCGTGTTCTCGGGGCGCGTGCAAACCGGCGACGCGCTGGCGCTCGCGCCCGCCGGGCTGCCGGTGCGAGTGCGCGGCCTGCACGCGCAGAATCGCGCGGCGCAAAGCGGGCGCGCGGGACAACGTTGCGCGCTCAACCTTTCCGGCATCGACAAGGACCAGATCGCGCGCGGCGACTGGATCGTGGATGCGCGGCTTGCCCAGCCCGTCACGCGGCTCGACGTCGAACTGCAACTGCTCGCCGACGCCGATCTCACGCTGCAACACTGGTCGCCGCTGCACGTGCATCTGGGCACGACGCACCGCGTGGCGCACGTCGCGCTGCTCGAAGGCGATACGCTCTCGTCCGGCGCGAACGCGCGCGCGCAACTCGTGTTCGACGCGCCGCTGCATGCGCTGCCCGGCGACCGGTTCATCGTGCGCAACGCACAAGCCGCGCGCACCGTGGGCGGCGGCCGCGTGCTCGACCCGTTCGGGCCGTCGCGGCGGCGCCGCACGCCGGAGCGCCGTGCGTGGCTCGACGCCTTGCGCGCGTGGCTCGACGACGCGCGCCTTGCGCCGCTGATCGACGAAGCGCCGCGCGGCATCGCGCGCGCAACGTTGATGCAGCTCACCGGCTACGACGAAGCGGCGCTCGCCTTGCCCGCCGACGCCATCGTCGTTGCGCCGCAAGGGCGCGGCGAGGAAGGCGCCGTGATTTCGCGCACGCACTGGACGCGTCTTGCCGCCGCTGTCGTCGATGCGCTTGCCGCGTATCACGCGCGCTCGCCCGACGAGCAAGGGCCGGACGCGGCGCGCTTGCGCCGCATGGCGGCGCCGCTCGTGAGCGACGCCATGTGGCGCGCCGCCGTCGATGCGCTCGTGAACGAAGGGCGCGTCGCGCGCAGCGGGCCGTGGCTGCATCTGCCTTCGCATGCGGTAGCGCTCGACGCGGCCGAGGAAGCGCTTGCGGCGCGTTTGCTGCCCTTGATCGCGCAAGGGCGTTTCGATCCGCCCTGGGTGCGCGATCTGGCGCGCGAAATGCGCGAGCCCGAGGACAAGGTGCGCGCGTTGATGCGCAAGCTTGCGCGGCTGGGCAGGACCTATCAGGTCGTGCGCGATCTGTTCTACGATCGCGATGCGATGCAAACGCTGGCTCGCGTTATCGCGCGTATTGCCGACGAACAGGGCGGCACCGTGAGCGCCGCCGCGTTTCGCGACGCAACGGAACTGGGCCGCAAGCGCGCGATCCAGATTCTGGAGTTCTTCGATCGCGTTGGATATACTCGGTTCCACCGCGAAAAGCACTTGCTGCGGGCCGACAGCCGCATGCAGGAATGGTTGTAGGCGCAACGAGCAAGCGAGCGCAGGTGAGGTTACGGAGGGCATTCGTATCCGGTGGTACGGCCAGGCTTCAAACCTGGTTGGGGACGTTAGCCGTTCCCAGGTCGGTTCGACTCCGGCTGCCCTCCGCCGTCACCTCTTCCAGCAACGTCGCCGGCACGCGCCTGAGTGCCGCCCGCGATAAAACCGCGTAAGTTCCTGGCGCTAATTCCGCACGCCGGTTCCCGCAGGGTTTTCCTCGGGTAATCGCCTTCAATTACTGGAGAGCGAGCGCCGGAATTAAATTCATCGCAAACGTTTGCGCGTCATTAAAAGCGACGGACTAAAGCCGATTCACGGGCGCGAGCAAAAGGTGAAATCGAATTCATTGCCTCGTTGCCAAGCCCAAAATCATTGCGTGCTCAAGACGCGGTTGCCAAAAATCGCACTTGTCTAATCAAATTTCGGCGATTACTTCATACGATTAATTCGCGCGAGGCGGAATGACGCGTTCAGGACGCTTCAATCCGAAAAAGCCTTTTGTGCCAAGTGGTTGCGCGCGTTGATTCGGGTTTTCCCTTTTAGTGCGCAAACGTTTCCCTGCAATTGATTTGTCGCGCGAACGTGACAGTTTTGGCAACGCGTCAAAATTAAAAAATAGAATCAGACAAAAGGATCAGTATAATCCGACGCGTCGTTTATTAACCTGGCATCACCGCAAGCAACCCTCACCCTCGTTCGCACGCCGCGTTGGCTTCGCTCGAATGGTATCCGGGCCGCTGCTGTCCGTTCCGTTGTTATACGGTGCGTCCGCTTCGAGCGTTTTCGGAGTGAGGGCGCACGACTATGCGATGAATTCCATACGTGCTCCCCAGTGGCGCCCATTCCTGTCGCTTTTCGCGCAAGAGTTGACGCAAAACTTGACGCCCAGGCTTCTGGCCCAGTTCGCACGCGGTGCGGGCAAGCAGTTCGCCGGTCAGTCCGCGCTTGCCGGCGCCGGCACGGTCGCCCAGATGCAGGAGGCCATGAACCGCGTGTGGGGCGAGCTGGATTGGGGGGGCGTGGAAATTCGCGAGGCGCGCGACTGGCTGGTGCTCACGCACTATCACGCGCCGTTTAACGCGGTGTTCGGGCCGGGAAATCTGGAGTGGGCCGGCGCTTTCCTCGAAGGCGTGTATGAAGCGTGGATGCATCAACTGGGCGCCGACTCGCAACTGCGAGTGACCACGGCGGGGCCGGCGGACGCATCGGGCGCGATGGTGTTTCTTTTCGGTAAATAAAAACAGCCGTGGTGGCGCGGCGCACGCACAGCCGCCGCAACGATACGACGGCCATACGGTGGCGATACGACGGGGTTGGCGGATGAGTAGTGCATCGGACATTGCGAATCTTTTCGAACTGGCAGGCGGAAGTCCATCGCAGTACCAGGAGGTGGAAAGGACGGAGCAGCAGCAAGGTTCGCGCGGACGCTGGTCCGCGCCGGCCGAGGCGTTGCCCGACGAAGTGCTGCTCGCGCAGATGGCGAGCGGCCAGGACGCCCGGCTTGCTGCGCTCGGCGGGCCGCCGCCGCAAGGCTCGACGGCGTGGGCCTTGCCTGTTGACGGCGCCGAGCCGCCGCCCATGGTTGCCGTTGCGCCAGCTGTCGTGGAAGAAGCGTCCGCTGCGGGCGAAGCGCTTGCTATCGACGGTGCGCTGTTCGTCAACGAAGCGCCCGCGATCAACGGAGCGCCAGCGATCAACGAAACGCCCACGATCAACGAAGCGCCCACGATCAACGAAACGCCAGCGATCAACGAAACGCCAGCGCTCAAAGAAACGCCCATCGCCCAGGCGCTCGCGGCGCAAGCCGCCCGTCCCGCGCCCGAACCTGTCCTCACCGAGCCGCCTGCCGCGCTGAGCCGCGTGTTCGCGCGCCTCATGGAACGCACCGAGCCCGGCGCCGATTCCCCGCGACGCGGCGCGCCATGAGCGTCGTTGCAGTCGTTTCCGCCAAGGGCGGCGCGGGCAAGCGCATCGTCGCCCATCTCGCTCTCGTGCCGGCGCGGCACGGGCGCACGGCGCCGGCCGTCAACTCAGGGCGTGCCGCGCGGCACGCGACGAACGGCGCACCGTCGGCGAATCGGGAGGCCGCGCTTGCCGCGCAAGCCGTCCGCATGGTGCCGTGCGCGGAGGATCGGCGTGTGCCGGCGCCCGCACGGTCCGCGCGCAAGCCGGGCATGAATCGGTTGATGGCCTTGCCGCCGCGCGTGGCGCCGGTGCCGCCGCTCGTGCTCTGCGCACAGATCCGCTGAGAGAGACCGCCATGGCACAGAGCGAACACGAAACCCCGCAGGCAGCGCCGCGCCAATCGGCGGGACAGAGCGACGCCGCCGGCACCTGGGACGACAAGCTGCTCGATGCCGGCACCGCGCTGCTGGCTTCGGCCTGGGCGCGCGCGCTCATCGCGCTCGTGGCGGCGTTGCTGTTCGTGTCCGCGATGACGGTTCATCTCGCGCTGTCGCGGCAATGGGTGTTCGCGGTGCTGTGCATGGGCGTCGCGTATGGCCTGAGCCGCATTCCGGGGCGCGTGCTCACGGTTTCGCTGGTGGCGCTTTCGGTGTTCATGTCGCTGCGCTATCTCTACTGGCGCTTCACGCAGACGCTGGCGTTCAGCAGTCCGCTCGACATGACCTTCGGCTATTTGCTGTTGTTCGCCGAATGCTACGCAGTGCTGATGTTGCTGTGCAGTTACTTCCAGACGCTTTGGCCGCTGCACCGCCGGCCCGCGCCGCTGCCGGCCGACACCGCGCTATGGCCCACCGTCGACGTATTCATTCCGACCTATAACGAGCCGCTCGAAGTCGTGCGGCAGTCGGTGCTCGCCGCGACGCTGCTCGACTGGCCCGCCGACAAGATGCGCGTGTATCTGCTCGACGACGGCCGCCGCGCCGAATTCCGCGAGTTCTGCGAGCAGGCGGGCGTGGAATATCTGACGCGCCCCGACAATACGCACGCGAAGGCGGGCAATCTGAACGCCGCGCTGGCGAGGACGAGCGGCGAGTACATCGCGGTGTTCGACTGCGACCACGTGACCACACGCTCGTTCTTGCAGGTCTGCATGGGCTGGTTCCTGAAAGACCCGAAAATGGCGATGGTGCAGACGCCGCACGTGTTCTATTCGCCCGACCCGTTCGAGCGCAATCTGGAAACGTTCCGCAAGGTGCCGAACGAAGGCGATCTGTTCTACGGCGTGCTGCAAAACGGCAACGACCTCTGGAATGCCGCGTTCTTTTGCGGCTCCTGCGCGGTGCTGCGGCGCTCGGCGCTCGACGAGGTGGGCGGCGTGGCCACCGAAAGCGTGACGGAAGACGCGCTCACCGCGCTCAAGATGAGCATGAAGGGCTACAACACCGGCTATCTCGCCATTCCGCAGGCGGCCGGTCTCGCCACCGAAAGCCTGGGCCGTCACGTGGGGCAGCGCATTCGCTGGGCGCGCGGCATGGCGGAAATCTTTCGCCAGTTCAATCCGCTGCTGATCTCGGGTCTCACGCTGCCGCAGCGCCTGTGCTACCTCAGCGCGATGATGCACTTCTTCTTCGGCTTGCCGCGCATCGTGTTCCTCATCACGCCGATGGCGTATCTGTTCTTCGGCGCCCACGTCTTTCATGCGTCGGCGTTGATGGTGCTCGCGTATGCCGTGCCGCATCTCGTCATTTCGAGCGTCGGCACGTCGCGCATTCAAGGGCGGTTTCGCCATTCGTTCTGGAGCGAAGTCTACGAAACGGTGCTGGCGTGGTACGTCATCCTGCCCGCGCTGCAAGCCGTGCTGCTTCCCGGCAGCAAGGGTTTCAACGTGACCTCCAAGGGCGGCGTGATCCGCCAGTCGTTCATCGACTGGGCGATGGCGCGGCCTTACATCGGCCTGCTGCTCGTGAACCTCGCGGGCTTCGCGGTGGGCGTGGTGGGGCTCGTGCGCAGCCCCGGCTGGCCCGAGGCGATGAGTATCGTGTTCAACCTCGTCTGGGTGATCTACAACGTGATGAACCTGAGCGCGGCGGCGGGCGTGGCGAGCGAGTCGCGCCAGCTGCGCCTCACGCCGCGCGTGCAGATCGAGTTGCGCGCCGCCGTGCGTCTCGCCGACGGGCAGCGCATCGCATGCCGGACGAGCGACTATTCGCAGGGCGGTCTCGGGCTCGTGCTGCCCGAGGATGCGCCGATGCCGCAGCGCGGCGAGCGCATTCTCGTTTCGGTGTTCCGCGACGACTACGAGGCGAAATTCCCGGCCGAAGTGCAGGTGTGCCGTGGCCGCACGGTGGGCGTGAGCTTCCCGGCGCTCACCATTCACCAGGAGCGCGATCTGATGCGTGTGACGTTCTCGCGCTCCGATAGCTGGCTTTCGTCGTGGCGGCGCTATCGTCCCGACCGGCCGCTGCGCAGCCTGTTCGAAGTGCTGGGCGTGGGCATGCGCGGTCTCGTCGAATTGTTCCGGCATCTGTTCCTGGGCGGCCGCGAACGCCTGAGCCGGGCCGCGTCCGCTGCCGACAAGCTGGGATCGAACGGATCGTGAGCGCCGGGCATCGGTCGGTTTGGCGCGCCTCGACGCGCGCGCGGGCTGCGGTGGTCGCCGGGTTCGGCGCGGCTGTGGCCGCGTTCGCGCTCAATATCGGCGCCGCGCTGGCCGACGAGGCGCCTGCGCATGACGCGTCGGCGTCGCAGGCCGCATCTTCGGTATCGACTGCAACGGCGGCATCGGCGGCATCGACCGCAACGACCGCAACGACCGCATCGACCGCAGCGGCGGCATCGGCCGCATCGACCGCAACGACCGAAACTGCCGCGCCCGCCAACGCCAACGCCAACGCCTACGTCTACCGCATCCCGCTGCTGCGCCGGAGCGCGGGGCAGACGCAGGGCTTGACCTTGCTCGGCGAGGACGCCTACGGCGGCATGGATTTCGGCTTGCGCGGCGACGAACGCGTGCTCGCCGCGCGGCTCGTGCTGAACTACACGTATTCGCCGGCCTTGCTGCCCGCGCTCTCGCATCTGAACGTGCTGCTCAACAGCGTCGTCGGGGCGACCGTGGCCTTGCCGCCGTCGAAGCGGGGCGCATCCGCGCATGTGACGGTCGATCTGCCCGTTTCGCTGCTGACCGATTTCAACCATCTGAACCTCGAACTGATCGCCCACAGCAAGGCCAGCGATCAAGGCAACGATCCGCTCAGCGCCGACCTCTGGCTCAAGGCCGCGCCGGACAGCGCGCTGGAGCTGACCGTGGCGCCCGCGCCCACAACCGACGATCTCGCGCAGCTTCCCGCGCCGTTCATCGACGTCCACGACGTGCGCCGCGCCAACGTGGCCGTCGTCTTGCCGCGCGTGCCGGGCGCGCGGCGGCTCGAATCCGCCGGCATCGTGACGTCGTGGCTCGGTGCCCAGGCCGGGTATCGCGGCTCGCACTTCGCCGCGAAGCTGGGCGCGCTGCCCGCGCACGGCCAGGCCGTGGTGCTGGCGCTGCGCGACGAATTGCCGGCGCTCGGTCTGAAGCCGCCGACGCCGGACGGCCCGGCGCTCGCGATCCTGCACAACCCCGCCGACGCCGACGCCAGGCTGCTGCTGGTCACGGGCCGCGACGAGGCGCAACTGCGCACGGCGGCCACGGCGCTCGTGCTCGGCGCGGCCACGCTCTCGGGTCCGTGGGCGCGTATCGACGGCCCGGTCGCGGCGCCGCCGCGCAAGCCTTACGACGCGCCCAACTGGCTGCCCGTCGATCGCCCGGTCGAACTGGGCGAGTTGCTGCCCGCCGGGCGCTTCACGATCCAGGGATTCCGGCCCGGCGCGATTGCCGTGAACCTGCGGTTGCCGCCGGGTCTGTTCGGCTTCGACAGCAGCGGCGCGGTGCTCGATTTGCGTTACCGCTACACGGCGCGGCCCGAATCGGCGCAGTCGGTGCTTCAGGTGCTGGCGGGCAATACGCCGATCGCAACGCTGCCGCTGAGCGGCGAAGCGTCGGGCGGCCGCGCCGTCATGCACATTCCCACGTATCTGCTGCCGCCGCTCACCACGCTGCAATTCGACTACCGCTACGAGGCGGTCAAGACGAAGGACCACTGGCAGGTCGTGCCCGGCGGCGCGCTGCTGAGCACCATCGACCCGAGATCGACGATCGACATTTCGCAGTTGCCGCGCTACACGGCCATGCCGGATTTGCGCGCGTTCGCCGACGCGGGCTTTCCGTTCACGCGTCTCGCCGACCTGTCCGGGACGGCCGTGGTGCTGCCCGAGCAGCCGGCCGCGGACGATTACTCGGCCTACCTGACGCTCATGGCGAGCATGGGGCAGGCGACCGGTTATCCGGTGCTGGGCGTGACGGTGGGCGACGCCGCGCAGGTTGACGCGCTGCGCCGCAAGGACTTGCTCGTGCTGGCCTCGGGCGACAACCAGCCGTTGCTCAAGGCGTGGCACGACGACTTGCCGCGCGGCTTCTTCGCACCGGCCGCGGCCTCCCGCAGCCGGTTCGCGGGCTGGTGGGACGCGCTCGCGGGCGGCCATGCGCAGTCCCGGCGCGATGCGGACATCGCCGCGCTTTATCGCAACGACGACCGCGACGGCATGGTGGCCGGGATGGAGTCGCCGCTCGCGCGCGGACGCAGCGTGGTGGTCGTCTCGGGCAACACGCCGGGCGGTCTCGACGCCGTGGCGGACGTGCTGCAAGCCAGTTCCTACCGCATCGCCGACCCCGTCAGCGGAAGCCTCGTGATCGTTCACGACGGCATCGCCACCACGCTGGGCGCCGACGCAACCTATTTCATCGGGTCGTTGCCGCTGCGGCTCGCGGTCCAGTGGTTCTTCGCGAGCCACGTCCTGTTGATGCTCGTGGCGACGACGCTGAGCGTCGTGCTCATCGGCGTGCTCGGCGGCGTGCTGCTGCATCGGCGCGCGCTGAAGCGCCTCCATCTGGATCTTCCCCAGACATCGCAACGTGAAGAAGTTCGACGAGATTCTCATGTTTAAACGACGGCCTGACCTTTCCCCGGCACGCGTCGCGCGCCGCAGCTTGTTGCCCTTGCTGCCGACGCTGCGCCCGGCGTTGCTGCTCGGCTGCGCCTTTGCGCTGAACCTGGCGCAAGCCGCGACGCACCCCGCCGCGAACGCCGCCGCGAACGCCGCCGCGAACGGCGCGGAAAAAAGCGTTGAAACGAGTGCGGAAAAAAGCGCGGAAAAGAGCGCTGAAACAGGCGCGGCAACGCGGCCCGCGCCCGGCGCGAACGCGGCGCCCGCCACGGGACCGGCGTCGACGCTGACCTACACGTTGGAGCAACTGGGCGCGCAGTACGCGCTCAACCTGCGCGGCGTGGACGGCAGCAACACGCTGCCGGTGGGCGTGCGCGACGATCAGGTGGTGACCGGCGCGCGCCTGAACCTGCGTTTCGCCTATTCGCCCGCGCTGCTGCCCGATCTGTCGCATATCAACGTGCTCGTGAACGATCAGGTGGCCACGTCCATCGCCGTGCCCAAGGAGACCGGCGGCGCGAGCCTGCAACGCACGATCGCGCTGCCGCCGTATCTCTTCACGTCGAACAGCAAGTTGCGCCTGCAACTGATCGGCCACTACACCACGCAGTGCGAGGACCCGCTGCATTCGAGCCTGTGGGCCAACATCAGCAACGAAAGCACGCTCAGCATCGACACCCAGCCGCTCGCGCAGCCCAACGATCTGGCGCGCCTGCCGAAGCCGTTTTTCGACAGCCACGACATCCGCCGCCTGAGCCTGCCGTTCGTGTTCGCGGGCAATCCCGACCCCGCCGCGCTCGAAGCGGCCGGCGCCGTGGCGTCGTGGTTCGGCGCGCTGGCCAACTATCGCGGCGCGGATTTCCCGGTTTCGCTCGCGAGCGCGCCGGCGCAAGGCAGCGCGGTCGTGATCGTCGAAAGCGCGGACCAGGCCGCGCTCGCGGGCGCGCCGCCGCAAGGCCCGACGCTCGCCGTCGTCACCAATCCCAACGACCCCAACGGCAAGCTGCTGCTCGTCATGGGCCGCAACGGCGAGGAGCTGAAGCAGGCCGCCGCCGCGCTGGTGACGGGCAGCCAGGCGCTGTCGGGCGCGAGCGCGCTCATCACGCGCTTCGCGCAACTGGCCGCGCGCAGGCCCTACGACGCGCCGCGCTGGCTGCGCACCGACCGCCCGGTCTCGTTCGGCGAACTCGTCGACAGCCGGCTGCTGAACGTTTCGGGCTACAGCCCCGACTTCATTCGCGTCGACGCGCGCGTGCCGCCCGACCTGTTCGGCTGGCATGCGCCCGGCGTGCCGGTGGACCTGCATTACCGCTACACGCCGCAGCCGTACATGGTCAATTCTTCGCTGCTGTTCAGCGTGAGCGACCAGTTCGTGAAGTCGATTCCGCTGCCGTCGCTCGAACGTCTCGAAGGCGGCGAAAAGCTGCGCGCCGATGTGCTGCCCGACAGCAGCCTGCCGCGCGAGGCGAAGCTCGACGTGCCGCTGGACCTGCTGCTGCAACCGAAAACGCAGCTTCAGTTCCGCTACATGTACGACTACATCAAGCAGGGCGAGTGCCGCGACATCATCATCGACAACGTGCGCGGCGCCATCGACCCCGCATCGACGATCGACCTCACGGGCTATCCGCACTACATGGCCATGCCGAATCTCGCGGCGTTCGCGCAGGCCGGCTTTCCGTTCACGCGCATGGCCGACCTCTCCGGCACCGACGTCGTGCTGGGCGCCAATGCCGGCCCGCCGGAATACAGCACGTATCTGGCCGTCATGGGCCGCATGGGCGACTCGACCGGTTATCCCGCGCTCGGCGTGAGCGTGCTGCGCGGTCAGCGCATCGACGCCATGCCCGCCGGCAAGGATCTGCTCGTGATCGCCTCGGGCGCCGATCAGGCGTGGCTCAAGGACTGGGAGCCGTACATGCCGGCCGCCTACGACCGGGGCGCGCAGTTTTCGCTCTCCGATCTGCCGGGCCGCGTGCGCGGCTGGCTGCACGCCAATCCGCGTCTGGACGCCGCGCCGCGCCGTCTGTCGATGGCGTGGACGGGGCCGGGCGTGAGCGCCGTGCTGGCGGGTTTCGAGTCGCCGAAGGAGCCGGGCCGCAGCGTCGTCATGCTGGTCAGCAATCAGGCCGACGGACTGAAGGACGCCGTTGCGGCGCTGCTGGGCGTGCCGCATTACGACACGCAGCCCATTCAGGGCAGCCTGGTTTCGATTCGCGGCCAGAAGGTCGACTCGCTCGTCGGCGAGCACACCTATTACGTCGGGCATCTGGGACTCTGGCGCGGCCTCGACTGGTGGCTGGCGTCGTTCGGGCTTTCGCTCGCGTGGCTGTTGAAGGCGCTTGGCGCGGTAGCGCTCGTGCTGGGCGCGGCGGGGCTTTTCGCGGCGTTGCGGCGCCGTCAGGCGCGGCGCGACGAAGCGGCCCGCGCCCGCGCCCGCGCGCGCGCCGCGCAGCACACGCCAACCTGAGCGGGAATGTTCATGTCCATCAGCCCCATCAGGCCCATCAGGCCCATCAGCCGCGGCCAGGCCTGCCTTCTCGGCCTGTTGCTCGCTTCGGTCACTCATCCCGCGTGGGCGCAGGACGCGACCTCCCGCATGTTGCTGGAACAGGGCCGCTATTGGCAGGCGCATGACAAGCCCGATCTCGCCACGCAGGCGTGGTCGAAGCTGCTTCTGGCCGACCCGAAGCAGCCCGAGGGACTGTACGGCATGGGCGTGATCGCCGTCGGCAAGCGGCAGTTTGCGGCGGCCGGCGACTATCTGGCGAAGCTGCGCGCCGCCGCGCCCGACAGCCGCTTCGTGCCGCTGCTCGAACAGGACTTGCGTCTCGCCGTCGAGCCGGGCAAATCGACGATCGCCAAGGCACGCCAGATGGCGCAGGACGCCCTCAACCAGAACGACGCGAAGGCGCTGGCGGCCGCCATCGCGCAATACGACAAGGCGCTCGGCGGCAAGAAACCGCAAGGCACGGTGGCGCGCGAGTATTACACCTACCTCGGCTATGCCGATGGCGGCGTGGACCCGGCGATTCAAGGTCTCACGCGCCTGAACGCCGACATGCCCGACGACCCCTATGTGCTGCTGCCGCTGGCCCAGCACGAAGTGCGCGACGAACGCTATCGCGCGGCGGGCGTGGCGCTGCTCGAAAAGCTGGCGGCGCGTCCCGACATCGGTGGCGCGGCAACCGAGGCCTGGCGTTCCGTGCTGACGTGGGTCACGCCCACCGCGAGCAACAAGGCGTGGTTCCAGGACTACCTGAAGCTGCATCCCGACGACGAGGAAATCCGGCATCAGATGACGTCGCCGCGCGCGCCCGCCAACGGCGGGCCGAGCGTGCTGGTCATGGACCCGCGCCTCGCGCGCGGTTTCGCGGCGTTCAAGGCGGGCGACATCACCACGGCGGAACAGTCGTTCAGCGCCGTGTTGCGCGACAAACCCGACGACACCAACGCGCTCGGCGGCCTTGGCCTCGTGCGCATGCAGCAGGGCGATCTCGCGCAGGCGCAGGCGCTGCTCGCGCGCGCCGTGGCGCGTCCGGGCGCGGGGCCGAACTGGCGCAAGGCGCTCGATTCCGCGCGCTACTGGCAACTCGTGAACGAAGCCGAGGGCGCGCAGGGCGCCGGCGACTACGCCGCCGCGCGCCGCAAGCTGGACCAGGCGCTGCGTCTCGATCCGGCCGAGCCGGGCGCGCACAACGCTTCGGCGCGTTGGTACGCGGCGCAGGGCGACTTGGGCCGCGCGGAAAAAACTTATCGCGACGTGCTGGCGGGCGCGCCGAACAATCGCGAGGCGGTGAACGGTCTCGTCGATATTCTGGCCGCCACGGGCCGCGCCGACGAAGCGCAGAAATGGGTCGACGGCATGTCGCCCGAACAGCAGGCGGGCATTGGCGGACTGGACCGTTTGCGGGCCGCCGTGGTGTCCGGCCGCGCCGCCGCCGCCGAGCGGCGCGGCGAGCTGGACGCGGCGCGCCGCATGCTCGACGACGCGCGGCGCGACGATCCCGACAATCCGTGGGTCCGGCTGGCGTTCGCGCGCTTCGAGCTGGAACAGGGCCACGCGGATCAGGCGCGCGAACTCGTCGACGGTTTGCTCGCCTCCAGCCCGGACAATCCCGACGCGCTGTACGCGAGCGCGCTGCTGGCGATGCAGATGGGCGACTGGCCGCGCGCGCAGGACACGATGGCGCGCATTCCCGCCGCCGCGCGCACGCCTGCGATGGTCGCGACGATCCAGCAGATCGACTTCCTCGCGGTTGCCGCGCAAGCCTCGCAACTGGCGCGCGACGGCAATCTGGACGACGCGCGCAACATGCTCGCGAGACTCGAGGCTTCGGCGGGCAAAGACCCGGCGCGCGTGAGCGCGCTCGCCCAGGCGTATGTCGATGCCGGCAACCTGCCGCGCGCGATGAGCCTGATGCGCGCGCTGATGCCCAACGGCCCGAAGGCCGGCGGCCCGGACGTGCAGCTCGCCTACGCGAGCCTGCTGCTCAAGATCGGCCAGAACGTGCAGGCGCGCGAGACGATGCGCGACCTGGAGACGCAAACGCTCACCGCCGAGGAGCGCCGCCAGCTCGACGGCCTGAATTATCTCTACGCGGTGCGGCTTGCCGAGCAGCAGCGCCAGCGGGGCGATCTCGCGCAGGCTTACGACACGCTCGCGCCGGTTCTCGCGCGGCGGCCCAACGACAGTCTCGCGAACGCCGCGCTCGCGCGCATGTATGCCGCCGACGGCCAGTACGGTCGCGCGCTGGCGCTCTATCAGAAGGCGCTCGCGAACGATCCCGACAATCCGGGCCTGCAACTGGGCGTGGCGATGGCGGCGGTGCAGGCGGGCAAGGGCGACGTCGCCGACGCGGCGCTCCGGGGCGCGGTCGCGAGGGCGCCGAACGACCCCGACGTGCTGGCGGGCGCCGCGCGCATCTACGTCATGCAGGGCAAAACGCGCGAGGCGCAGGCGCTGCTGGAAACGGCCATCGCCAGCAAGGAAAAGCGCATGGGCTTGCAGGCGCCGGGCGTTCACGTGGCGGGCAATCCGTTCGTTCACGACGACGACGGCCGCCGCCGCGCGGCACGCGAAACGCGCGAAACGAGCGAAACGAGCGCGAATCCGTTTGCCGCCCGTGCATCCACGGCGAGCGTCGCGGCAGGCAGCGCCGATGCGGTCGATATCGACGATGCGAACAACATGAACGACGCGGGCACGGCTGCGGATTCGCGTTCGGCGCGGGCTTCGGCGTCGGGCTTCGCGGTTGCGCCGGCGAGCGCGCTTTCGTCGGGAGTGCCGGCGCGCGCGCCTTCGCTGCCCTCGGTGGCCGGCACGCCCATCGGCGCGCAGGGAGCGCAGGAAGCCGCGGCGCCCGCCGCGCCCCAGGACGGCGCGATCTCGCTCGACGACATGCGCGACGAACTCGCCGACATTCGCGCGCAGCGCTCGCCCGAAATTCGCGGCGGCTTGTTCGTCGCGTCGAACAACAGCGCGGGCGGCACCTCGCAGTTGACGAACGCGCAGGCGCCCACGGAAGTGCTGCTGCCCGTGGGCAACGGCAAGCTCTCGGTGCAGGTCACGCCCGTCGATCTCGAAGGCGGCACGCTCGGCGGCAACGTCTTCAGCAGCAGCCAGTTCGGCGGCGGCCCGGTGGCGGCGCTCGCGCAGCAAAACGGCACCGTGGCCGCGCCCGGCACGCAGTCGGCGCACGGCGTGGGCCTGGGCGTGGGCTACCAGACGCGTCGCTGGTCGTTCGACCTCGGCACCACGCCGCTCGGGTTCCAGTACACCGACGTCGTGGGCGGCGTGTCGTACAAGAGCACTTTCGATGCGGCGCAGGGCGGCTGGTTCAACGCGGGCGCGTCGCGCCGCGCCGTCACCGACAGCATCACCTCGTTCGCCGGTTCGAGCGACGCGCGCTCAGGCCTGAGCTGGGGCGGCGTGACGGCGACGGGCCTGCACGGCGCCATCGGCATCGACAATCAGGACTACGGCTTTTACGGCTATGGCTCGGCGAAATATCTGGACGGCCGCAACGTCCAGTCGAACGAAGGCGCCGAAGTGGGCGCGGGCACGTACTGGTATCTGCTGCGCCGCACCGACACCATGCTGACCGTCGGCCTGAACCTGACCGGCGAGTTCTATCGCCACAACGAAAACAACTTCACCTACGGCAACGGCGGCTATTTCAGCCCGCAGCGCTTCTATGCCTTCACCGTGCCGGTCACGTGGGCGCAGCGCGCGGACCGTTGGACCTACAAGCTGCAAGGCTCGGCGGGCCTTCAGTATTTCCGCCAGGACGCCGCGCCTTATTTCCCGACCGACAGCGCCTTGCAGGCTTCGGCGGCGGCGGCGGCGTCCACGCTCGGGTTGAGCGACGGCGCGGTTCACGCGGCGCAGTCGTCGAGCGGCATCGGCTACAACCTGCTCGCCGCCGCCGAATATCGCTTCAGCAATCACCTGACGGGCGGGCTTTCCGTGGGCGCGAACAATTCGTCGAGCTACCGCCAGTGGGTCGCGGGCCTGTACCTGCGTTTCAGCTTCGCGCAGCAGACGCGCGCGCTGGACATGCCGGTCGTGCCTTACCAGTCGCATTACAACGATCAGTAACCGCTCGCGCCCCGGCGCGAATATCGAACACGTTTTCAGGAGTGACACCTTCATGCTTGCTGCTTCCGTACTCGCGGGCCTCAGCATTCTCATGATCGGCGACAGCCATCTGAGCGAGCCGGGCTATCTCATCGACACGTTGCAGGATCAACTGATCGCCGCCGGCGCGCAGGTCCACACCTACAGCGTGTGCGGCAGCACGCCGGGCGACTGGACGAAGTCGGTGGCCGGCACCTGCGGCGGCGCCGAGCGCAACGGCCGCGCGCCGCTCGTGATCGACCACAACGCGAAAACCCAGCCCGTCGATCAACTGATCGCCGCGAACAAGGCCAGGCTCGTCATCATCGTCGAAGGCGACACCATCGGCGGTTACGGCAAGGACGACTTCCCGAAGTCGTGGGTCTGGCAGCAGGTCACGGCGCTCACGCAGGATCTCGCCGCCAACAAGACGGCGTGCGTGTGGGTGGGGCCGGTCTGGGGCACGGAAGGCGGCAAGTATCAGAAGACCTTCGCGCGCGTGAAGCAGCTTTCGTCGTTCCTCGCCACGAATGTCGCGCCGTGCCAGTACATCGACTCGCTCGCGTTTTCGAAGCCGGGCGAATGGGCCACGGTCGACGGCCAGCATTTGACGACGACGGGCTACAAGTACTGGGGCTCCGCCATCATGAAGGCGCTGGTCAAGCTGCCGGTCGTGCAGCAAAAGTAACGCGCGCGGGCGCGGTGTTCGGCAAGGCGGCGCGCGCCATGCGCCGCGCCGGTTACGGAATCCAATCATGAAAAACGTTCTTTTACGCCTCGCGCCTGCCGGTTTCGCGTTTTGCGGCCTCGCGCTGACGATGCAGCCGGCCGCCGCCGACATTCCGCTGTACCCGACCGGCCCCGCGCAGGATGCGTCGTTCGTGCGTTTCGTCGATGGCGGCGCGCATCCGCTCGAAGTGAGCGCGGCGGAGTCGTCGGCGCGCCTTACGCTCGACGCGGCCAATCCGGCCAGCCACTTCTTTCCGGTCGCGGCGGGCAAGCCGGTCGCGGGCATGCTCGCGAGCGGCGACGCGCGGCAGAAGGTGTCCGCCACGGTGCAGCCGGGCGAGTTCGTGAGCATCGTCGCGCTCGGCGGCGCGAGCAAGGACGGCGGCTTGCGCGCCGTGACCGTGCGAGAAAAGCCCGACGACTTCAACGCGCTCAAGGCTTCCGTGGCCTTCTACGACCTCGACGCGCGCTGCGCCGCGCCCGCGCTGAAAGTGTCGGGCCGCGACATCGTGCTGCTCGACGGCGTGGCCGTGGGCCAGGTCAAGCGCCGCCAGGTGAATCCGGTCGCGCTGTCGGTGCAGCTCGCGTGCGGCGGCCGGCCGGCGGGTCAGCCGCTGAGTCTGGGCACGCTCGTGGCCGGGCAGCGCTACACGGTGTTTCTCGTTCCCGACGGCGCGCAGTCGCGCATCTTCTTCGCGAACGATGCGCTGAGCCGCTGATCGCCCGATGCCGCCTCGCCGGGTGCGACGCGGCGCGACGTGGGCACGGCCGCCTTCGCCTTCGACCGTCGTCGCCTTCGACCGCGTCGCGCGCGACGGCCGGGCGCCGCGTGACGTGTGACGCGGAGAACGCGCGCGCCTGGCGCCGCTTCGCTGCTTCACCGCTTCGCCGCCTCGCCGCTTCGCCGCTTCGCCGCTTCGGCCCGGATTTTTCTTTCGACTGAGAACGATGCATGGTTTTCGCGTCCCTCGAATTCCTGACGCTGTTTCTGCCGGCTTTTCTCGCGCTTTACGTCGTGTCGCCCGCGCGCTGGCGCAACGGCGTATTGCTCTTTTGTAGCTGGTTCTTCTACGGCTGGTGGAGCCCGGCGTTCCTGCTGCTGTTCATCGCGCTCACGGTCTGGGGCTGGCTCGGCGGCGTGATGATCGACCGCGCGCCGAACGCGCGTGCGCGCGGAGCGTGGCTCGCCGTCTTTATCGCCGTGAACGTCGCCACGCTGTGCTGGTACAAGTACGCCAACATCGTGGTCGAAAGCCTCGACAGCGTGCTGGACCTCGGCCATGCCGGACCGATCGCATGGCATCGCGTCGTGCTGCCGATCGGGCTGTCCTTCATCGTGCTCCAGTCGATCTCCTATCTCGTCGACGTGCAGCGCGGCACCGTGAGCGCCGATCGCAGCGTGATTCGCTACGGCGCCTATCAGGGCATGTTCGTGCATCTGATCGCCGGGCCGATCATTCGCTACGCGTGGGTCCAGCGCGAGCTGATCTCGCGCACGGTCGACCGCGACGGCTTCACGGCCGGCGCGCGGCGGCTCATGGTGGGCATGAGCATGAAGGTGCTCGTGGCCGACACGCTCGCGCCGGTCGTCGACGCCATATTTTCCTCGCATGCGCCCACGCTCGCCGACGCGTGGCTCGGCTGCGGCTTCTATACGCTGCAACTGTTTTTCGATTTCGCGGGCTACAGCGCAATGGCCATCGGGCTTGGGCAAATGCTGGGCTTTCGCTTTCCCGAGAACTTCAATCATCCGTATCTGGCCGACAGCATTCAGGACTTCTGGCGGCGCTGGCATCTCTCGCTGTCGAGCTGGATTCGCGATTATCTGTATATCCCGTTCGGCGGCAACCGCCACGGCGAATGGAAGACGTGCCGCAATCTGCTGCTGACGATGGCGATCGCGGGCCTGTGGCACGGCGGCGATAGCTGGAATTTCCTGCTCTGGGGCAGCGCGCACGGCGTGGCGCTGATCGTGGCGCGCCTCTGGCGCCGCCTCGCCATGCCGCGCGTGCCGCGCTGGCTTTCGCACGCGCTGACGCTGCTGTTCGTGATGCTTGCGTGGACGCTCTTTCGCGCCGTGGGTTTTCACGCGGCGCTCGCCATGTATCGCGGGCAGTTCGGCCTGAACGGCATCGGCCCGAGCGACGCGACGCGCGTGATGCTGCGGCCGGCGCATGCGCTGGCGGCGGCGCTCGGCGTTGTCTGCGTGCTGCTGCCCGTCTGGCAGGCGCGTTGGGCCAGCCTTGCCGATACGGCTGCGGGCCGGCTGTGGCAAGCCGCGTGGCCGCTCGCCGGCTTTCTGCTCTCGTATGGTTTGATCGCCGCGCGCGGCGCGGTGCCGTTCCTCTACTTCCAGTTCTGACGCCATGGACGAACCCCAGCCGCTTCCGCAACGGCCCGCCACGCGCGCGGGCACGGCGGCCGCCGTCATGCTGATGGCGCTGCTTTTCGCGGGCCTCGCCTGCAACCTCCGCTTCGCCGCGACAAGTCCCGCGTTGCTGCCGCGCGCCGCAACGCGGGCGCGCATCGTGAACGGCACGGTCTCGAAGGAACTCGCGAGCCGGATGGCCGACACGCCCATCGCGGCGGGCGCCGCACGCGTGCAGCGCGCGCTCGGCTGGCTCGTGCTCGGCGATCTGGGGCCGCGCGTGCGGCAGGGCAGCCCAGGCTGGCTTTTCCTGCGCGACGAACTGAACGTCTACGCCGGCGGCGAGCGCCATCTCGCCGCGCGCGCCGCGACGGCCGCCGCCGTGCAGCGCGGCCTCGCGAGCCGCGGGATCGCGCTGCTGGTCGTGGTGGTGCCCGACAAGTCCCGCATCGAGGCGCGGCGTCTGGGCGGGCTCTATCGGCCGGCGGCGCTGAGCCCGCGCGTGGACGCGTGGACCGCGCGGCTCGCGGCCGCGCGCGTGCCGGTGCTCGACCTCACGGCGGCGCTGCGCGGCGTGCCCGGCGACGCGTTCTTTCGCACCGACACGCATTGGACGCAAGACGGCGCGGGCGCCGCCGCGCAAGCCGTGGCGGCGCGAATCCGGGCGATGGCGGTGCCGCTGGGCGCGAGCCGGCCCGGCTACCGCGTGGTCGCGCAGCCGCCCGCGTTTCGCCCCGGCGATCTCGTGCGGCTCGCGGGCCTCGATACCTTGCCGCGCGCCTGGCAGCCGCGCCCCGAGATCGTGGCGAGCCGCGCCTACCTTCACGAAGCGCGGACGGCATCGTCGGCGGACGATCTGTTCGGCAACGCCGATTTGCCCGATATCGCCGTGATCGGCACGTCGTTTTCGACCACGTCGGATTTCGTGCCGCAACTGGCGCTCGCGCTCGGCACGGGCGTGGGCAATTTCGCGCGCGAGGGCGGCAAGTTCGGCGGCGCGGCGCGCGCCTGGTTCGCGAGCGAGGCGTATCGGCAGACGCCGCCCAAACTCGTGGTCTGGGAAGTGGACGAGCGGGATTTGCAGGCGCCGCTCGAAGCCGACGATGCGGTAACGGTGCCCCGCTAGAAGGGCGCGGCGGCGCTGCGATTTTCGGGCGATCCCACGGCGGCGCGCGCCGGCCGCGCGATTTTCGCGCGGCGCCCGGCCCTTACTGCGAAGCGAGATAGCGCTGCGGCGCCTCGCCTGTCACCTGGCGAAACATGACGATGAATGCGCTCGCGCTGCGATAGCCGAGACTGCGCGACACCTGCGCCACCGACTGCCCGAGCGTGAGCCGCGTAATGGCTTCGGCCACGCGCATCTGCTGCCGCCACGCCACGAAGGTCAGCCCGGTTTCCGCATGCAGACGCCGCGCGAGCGTGCGGCCGCTCGCGCCGAACTGTTCGCCCCAGAAGTCCAGCGTCAGGTCGCTGGCCGGGTCGTTCATCATGTGTTCGCAGATTTTCAGCAGACGTTCGTCGCGCGGCAGCGGCACGCCGGGCTCGGGCAAGCCGGGCGTTTCCGCGAGCACCTTGAGCAGCAGCGGCACGGAAAGCGCGGCGCGGCTGTCGCTCGCGTATTTCCCGCCTTCGGCGCCGATCGCGAGCGCGAGTTCGCGCATCAAACCCGACACGGCGATCACGGCCGCCTCGCGCCACGGCCACGGGCAAACGTGCGATTCGATATACACGCTGCACAGCACCGTCTCGCCCACCGCATGCAGTTCGTGATCGACGTCGGGCGGCAGCCACGCGGCGCGCGACTGCGGCAGCGTCCAGGTGCGCGTGGGCGTGAGCACGCGAATCACGCCCTGCACGGCGAACACGAGCTGCCCATGCCGGTGCTGATGCCACGACACCCGCTCGCCGTGCCGATAGTTGACGACCGAGGCGCTGACCTCGTGCGCGAGCGGCGTGCGCGCGAGCGGGTAACGCTTGAGCAGGAATTCCTTCATGGCGGCGCGGATTGTCGAGTGGCGGCGCAAGACGGCGAGGGCGCGCGAACGGCCCATGATATCGAGAATTGTCCAAAAATTGTCAAAAATTCGATATGACGTGTCAGCCTTTCTCAGCGGTAAGCCGGTAATCTCCTTTTCCGGCAACGATTCGCGCGGCATTCGCGCTTGAATCGGGAATGATTCGCATTCTTGCCGTGACATCGTGATCGACACTTCCGCCGTGCCATGCCCTTGATCGTTTCGCTGATTCGCAGTTCGCGCTGGTTGCTGCCCGTGGCCTTGCTGGTGAGCCTCGCCAGCGGCTTCGCCAATGCGGCGCTGGTCGCGCTCATCAATCAGGCGCTGCGCGCGACGGACGCGCAACTCGGCGCGCTCGGGCTGCGCTTTCTGCTGCTGGGCGTCGCGGTGCTCGTCACGCGCGTGGTGTCGCAAACGCTTTTCATGTATCTCGGCCAGCGCGCGAAGGCGCGGCTGCGCATGCAGACCATCGACCGCCTCGCGCGCGCTTCCTTTCGCGACCTCGAACAATGCGGCGCGGCGCGCGCGATGGGCGCGCTCACGCAGGATCTCGACAGCATCGTCGTGTTCTTCATCAGCCTGCCGTCGATCGCGATGCAGGGCGCGGTGATCGCGGGTTGCCTCGTTTATCTCGGCGTGCTTTCGGTGCCGATTCTGCTGTTCGCGCTCGTGGTGATCGGCGTCGGCTCGCTCGGCACGCATCTCGTGGGCGCGCGCGCATTGCGCCATTTGCGCGCCTCGCGCGAACGCGAGGACGACTTGCTGCGCCAGTTCCGCGCACTCTTCGACGGCGCGAAGGAACTCAAGCTGCACCACGCGCGCGCGAATGCCTTCGTGGCGAGCGAGATCGCGCCGCATGTGGAAGCGGTGCGCATCCAGCGCACGC
Organism: Paraburkholderia sp. J41; assembly: GCF_905220235.1. Classification (NCBI taxonomy): domain Bacteria; kingdom Pseudomonadati; phylum Pseudomonadota; class Betaproteobacteria; order Burkholderiales; family Burkholderiaceae; genus Paraburkholderia; species Paraburkholderia sp. J41. The sequence goes on from NZ_CAJMZE010000006.1 coordinate 245,667, forward strand.
GCGGCTACGTCCTCAATGCGTTCGCGGCGAGCTGGGGCACGCTCGTGCTGTTCGGTTTCGTCGGGCTCACGATCTTCGTGCTCGCGCGTTTTTTTCACGCCGATGCGCACGTGATGTCGGGTTACGCGCTCGTGTTCCTCTATCTCATCATGCCGGTGGAAGGGCTGTTGTCGGCGCTGCCCGCGATCGGTTCGGCGCGCGTGGCGTTCGAGCGCATCGCCGCGCTGGAGGCCAGGCTGCCGCCCGAGCAAGGCGATGCGCGCGCGGCCTCGCCGGCGTTTTCGCGCCTTGCGTTCGAAGGCGTCGAGCATCGCTACCAGCGCGAGCGCGAGGACGGTTTCTTCACGCTCGGGCCGCTCGATATCGCGTTCGAAGCGGGCGAACTCGTGTATCTCGTCGGCGGCAACGGCAGCGGCAAGACCACCTTCGCGAAGCTGCTGGTCGGGCTGTACGCGCCGGAAGCGGGGCGCATTCTCGTCGACGGCGTGCCGATCGACGCGTCCACGCGCGCCGCGTACCGCCAGCGCTTTTCGGTCGTGTTCAGCGACTTTCATCTGTTCGATTCGCTGCTCGGCCTGCCCGCCGAACGCGAGGCCGAAGCGCGCGCGCTGCTCGCCGCGTTGCAGCTCGATCACAAGGTGCGCATCGAGCGCGGCGCGTTCTCGACGCTCGCGCTTTCGCAAGGCCAGCGCAAGCGGCTCGCGCTGCTCGTGGCGATGCTGGAGGACCGGCCGTTCTACGTGTTCGACGAATGGGCGGCCGATCAAGATCCCGCGTTCAAGGAGGTGTTCTATCGCACGCTGCTGCCGCAATTGAAGGCGCGCGGCAAGACCGTGCTCGTCATCACGCACGACGACCGCTATTTCCATCTGGCGGACCGCATCGTCAAGCTCGACAGCGGGCAGTTGAGCGCGGGGCCTTCGGCAATGGCGGACGCGGCATGAACCACGCGCCTTCGCCGCGAACGCTCGCTCGCCGCCGGCTGCTGCTGCGCGGCATGTCGATGGCGCTCGCCTGCGCGAGCGCGGCGCGGCCCGCGACGCTGCTGGCCGCGCCGCGCGCGCCGCGGCGCGTCGTGGTGCTCAACTGGGAACTCACGGAAACGCTGCTCGCGCTCGGCCGCGCGCCCGTGGGCATTCCGCTGCCGGACTGGTACACGGCGACGATCGTGGCGCCGCCGCTGCCGGGTCACGTCGTCGACGTCGGGCTGTTGTATCAGCCGAATTTCGACGTGCTGCTCGATCTCGCGCCCGACCTGCTGATCGTCACGCCCGCGCATGCGGGGCTGCTCGCGCCGCTGCGCCGCATCGCGCCCACGCTCACGCTGGGTGCGTACATGAACGCCGCGCAGCCGTTCGACGCGTTGCGCGGCGAAACGCTGACGATGGCGCGCACGCTCGGCAGCGAGGACGCGCAGGCGCGCGCGAACGCGTTGATCGCCGGCGCGGACTTCGAGATCGGCGCGGTGCGGGCGCGCTTGCGCGGCGCGCCCCGGCGCACGGTGATCGTCGCCGACGCCATCGACGAGCGGCATTTGCGCGTGTATGCGCGCGGCAGCCTGTTCGACGACGTGCTGGCGCGCATCGGCGTGGAAAACGCGGCGAATCCTGCGGGCGACGTGCCGGGTGCGCGGCGCTGGACGGCGAACGCGATGGGCTCGGCGGTGGTGCCGCTGCAACGGCTCACCGAGGTCGCGCACGCCGACATTCTGCTGGTCGGCCCGTTGCAGACGCAAACGCGTGCGGCGCTTGCCGCGAGTCCGCTCTGGCGCGCGCTGCCGGCCGTGCGCGAACGGCGCGTGGGCGTGCTGCCCGTGATCGCGCCGTATGGCGGCCTGGTGTCCATGCAGCGTTTCGCCGTGGCCGTGGCCGCGGCGCTCGGCGTTTCGGCAAATGGCGGAGGCGGCCTTGGCTAACGTCACGCTCGCCGTCCGCACGATCTCGCCGCGCATGGGGCGGCGCGCGCTCGTCGGCGTGCTGTTCGCGCTGGCCGCGTGCCTCGCGGCGCTGCATCTGCGCGAAGCCTTGAACGGCGCTTCGCTGTGGGCGACGCTCGTGGCGCCCGACTTCAACGACATGCGCGACGTGCTGGTGCGCGAGAGCCTGCTGCCGCGCATCGCGATGACGCTCGTGTGCGGCGCCGCGCTCGGTCTCGCGGGCGCGCTCGCGCAGCAGGTGTTGCGCAATCCGCTCGCCGAACCGATGACGCTCGGCATCTTCCCGGGCGCATATCTGGCGTTGAGCGTCGCGAGCATCTGGGCGCCGGGCTGGCTCGCGCTGGGCCGCGACACGCTCGCGCTCGCGGGCGGCGCGATCGCCATGCTCGCCGTGTTCGCGCTCGCGTGGACGCAGCGCATGTCGCCGCTCGGCGTGATTCTCGCGGGCATGGTCGTGAACCTGTATTGCGGCGCGATCAGCCTGGCGATTTCGGTCGTGCATTTCGATTTTCTGCGCGGCCTGCAAATCTGGGGCGGCGGCGCGCTCGATCAAAGCGGCTGGCAGAGCGTCGCGCATCTCGGCGTGCGCGCGGCGCTGTGCGGGCTCGGCGCCGCGTTGCTGTACCGGCCCTTGAGCCTGTTCGACGCCGGTGACGCGACCGTGCGCAGCCTGGGCGTTTCGGTCGGCTGGATGCGCGGCGCGGCGTTGTTCGTGGCGATCGCGGCGACGGCGTGCGTCGTCGCCGAGGTCGGCGTGATCGGCTTCATCGGGCTGGCCGCGCCGTTGCTCGCGCGTCTCGCGGGCGCGCGGCGGCTGCGCGAGCGCCTCGTGTGGGCGCCGCTCACGGGCGCGGCGCTGCTCTGGCTCACCGACGAACTCGTGCGCTGTGCCGGCGACAACGACTTGTTCGCGGCGCATCTGATTCCCACGGGCAGTGTGACGGCGATGCTGGGCGTGCCCTTGCTCGTCGCGCTGCTGCCGCGCCTGGCGACGCGGCCGGACACGCAGGCGTTGCCCGCGACGTTTCCCACGGCGCGCGCGCCGCGCGCATTGCCGTACGCGGGCATCGGCGTGCTGATCGCGGCGTGCGCGGTCTCGTTTTCGTTCACCCGCGGCGCGCACGGCTGGCAATGGACGTCGCTCGCGCATATCGACACGCTGCTGTACTGGCACGTTCCGCATTGGCTCGCGGCGCTGGCGGCGGGCAGCCTGCTCGGCACGGCGGGCGCGCTGCTTCAGCGCATGACCGCGAACCCGATGGCGAGCCCCGATCTGCTGGGCGTGGGGTCGGGCGGCATGTTCGGCATTGTCGCCGTGCTGTTTCTCACGGGCAGCATGATGCCGGCCAGGCTGTTCGCGGGTTGCGTGGGCGGCGCGCTCGCCACGCTCGTGCTGCTGCTGTGGTTCGGGCGGCGCGCGCGGTTCGCGCCCGAGCGCTTGCTGCTGGTCGGCATTTCGGTCAGCTCGCTGTTTCAGGCGGTGGTGGGCGCGGTGATGGCGAGCGGCGATCCGCGCGCGGGCGTGCTGATCGACTTGCTGGTCGGTTCGACGTATTACGTGCCGCCCGCCGTGGCGTGGGGCACGGCTGCGCTGGCGGCGCTCGCGCTCGCCGTCGCGCCGCTCGGCGTGCGCTGGCTCGCGGCGCTGGGCGTGGGCGCGAATGCGGCGGCAAGCCTGGGCGTGCCGGTCGGCGCGGCGCGCTTCGCGCTGCTGCTGCTTGCCGCGCTGGCCACGGCGGCGGCGACGATCGTGGTGGGACCGCTCTCGTTCGTCGGCTTGATCGGGCCGCATATCGCGCGGCTTTCGGGCGCGCGGCGGCCGCTCGCGCAACTGTACGGTTCGGCGTCGATCGGCGCGCTGCTGATGGTGATCGCCGATTGGCTGGGCCGTCAGATCGTGTTTCCCGAGGAACTGCCGGCGGGTCTGGTCGCCACGCTGATCGGCGGCCCCTGGCTCGTCATGCTGATGGTGTGGCGCGCGAGCGCACGAAGAAGGTGAGCGGCAAGCACGGCGCTTTCCGCGTCGCGCCAGACCGTGAAGTTAGTCATCCGAATTAAAACAATCAACGTCCCCCGACGATTGACAGGCCCGCTCATGGCGGGAGGATGCCGTTCGGCTTTTTCAACAGTGGGATCGATAGCAAATGAAAACGAAAACAGACCAGGCCGCCGCATGTCGCGCGCCGAGATCGGGATGGCGCAAGGTGACGCCGCACATGACGCCGCTCGCGCTGGCGGTGCTTAGTCTCGTCTCGCCATACGCGCGCGCGCAAAGCGCACCGGCCGCCCCGGCCGCGGACGGGGCCGTGCTGCCCGCCGTAAACGTGACGGCCGCGGCGAGCGCCGACCCGACCACGGAAGGCACCGGCACCTACGCCGCGAAGAACGCGACCGTTGCGGGCAAGGTCGCGCTGCCGCTCAAGGAAGTGCCGAACTCGGTTTCCGTGCTGACGCGCCAGCAAATGGACGACATGAACGTATCGACGATTCAGGACGCGCTGCGCTACGTGACGGGCGTCAGCTCCATCAATTACGGCGACGGCACCGCGTATTACCGCGCGCGCGGCTCGCAGCTCGGCGTGGAATTCGACGGCGTGTCGATCGTGAGCGGCCTGCAATATCAGTTGCAATTCGATCTGGCGATGTACGACCGCGTGGAGATTCTGCGCGGCGTGGCGGGAGCGATCGACGGCATCGGCGAGCCGGGCGGCATCGTCAATCTCGTGCGCAAGCGTCCGCAGGATCAATTTCATGTCGCGACGGAAACGCAGGTCGATTCGTTCGGCAGCGTGCGGCAGATGGTGGACGTGACCGGCCCGCTCAACAAGGACGGCACCGTGCGCGGGCGCGCCGTGATCGTCGGCAGCGACGGCACGCAGTCGGTCGACCGCGTGCGCAGCAAGGAAGTGATGGCGTATGGCGCGATCGACTGGGACATCACGCCGCGCACGACGCTTTCGGCTTCGGGCAGCTACCAGGTTTCGCCGACTTCGGGCATCGACTACGGCGCGGGCGGCGTGGTCGACAGCAGCCTCACCGCGCTCACCGGCCAGCGCGTGCCGGGTTCGTACACGCAGAACTTCAGCCCGAGCTGGAACTACGCGTATACGTCGATGGAAGAAGGGAACGTCAATCTCGTGCATCGCTTCGAAAACGACTGGAAGTCGTCCACGACGGTGTTCTACCGGCACGAGCTTTCGAAGGCGAACTACGCGTATTCGGGACCGGGCGCGACCTCCGACGGCCTCGCGGAATTCGGCGACCAGAGCCAGCGCAACACCTATGACTGGTTCGGCGCGGACACCAACGTTTCCGGCCCGCTTCATCTTTTCGGCCATACGCATACGCTCACGGTGGGTGCGAATTATTCGGTGACTTCGACCACGGCGCTTTCGGGCTTTCAGTCGGTGACGGGCCCGTACCCCGATGGTCTGTTCAGTCTCTACGACCCCAATGCGGTGCCCGACATCGACGTGCCGTACAGCTTCGGCACGAATACGCGCACGGTGCAGTACGGCGTCTACGCGCAGGCGCGCATCAAGCTCGCTGACCCGCTCACGCTCGTGCTCGGCGGCCGCGAGGCGTTCCTGCAAGGCCGCACGCAATCCACGCTGCCCACGGTTTCGGACTGGACCACGAGCGCGCAGATCAACCACCGCTTCCTGCCTTCGGCGGGACTCGTGTGGGACATCGTGCCTTCGATCACGGCGTATGCGAACTACGCGCGCTTCCTCGACGCGCAAACCGAAACCACGTATGCGGGCGCGGGCTTGCCGCCGCGCACGGGCGAGCAGTACGAAGTGGGCGTGAAGGGCAGCTTCCTCGGCGGACGCCTGAACACCACGGCCGCGCTGTTCCGCATCAACGACAACAACCGCGCCGTGGACGACCCCGATCATCAGTTCTACTACATTGCGGCGGGCAAGGTGCGCGACCAGGGGCTGGAACTCGAAGTGACCGGCCAGCCGATGCCGAACTGGAACGTCTACGCGGGCTACACGTATCTCGACGAGCACTACGAGAACGACTCGCCCGATCTCACCGACGGCCAGGACCCGAAGCATCTCTTCAAGCTCTGGACCAACTATCGCTTCTCGCAAGGCATGTTGAGCGGCGTGACGGTGGGCGGCGGCATGCTCGCGCAAACGCGCATTTCGCGCGGCGTGGAGCAGGGCGCGTATGCGATCTTCAACGCGCAGGTGGGCTATCAGTTCAACAAGCACGTGACTGCTTCGCTGCAATTGAACAACATCTTCAATCGCGGCTACTACATTCGCCCGCCCGGCGCGTACTACAGCGTGTTCGGCGATACGCGCAACGTAATGCTCACGGTGCGCACGGACTTCTGATTTTTCGGCGGGTCCGCAAGGGCGAATTCGCGCGTGCGCGCGAGTTCGCCCTTTTGCCTTGCGCGCACGAGCCGGCTATGCACACTTAATGCGCAATGGGATCGAGGCCGGTTTTTTCCACCGTGGCCTGCGCCTGCGGCGAAGCGAGGAATTGCAGCAGCGCGCGCGCTTCCCGGGGATGCGGTGCGTTCACGGGAATGCCGGCCGCGTAGCGCGTGACCGACTGCACGTCCTCGGGCACCTTGCCGGCGAAGGTCACGCCCGGCACCGGCAACAGTTCGGCCACCTGCTGAAAGCCGATTTCGTACTCGCCTTTCGCGACCACGCCTGCAACCGGAATGCGCGGCACCATCGTTGCCTTGGGCGCGACCTGTTCTTCGATGCCGAGCTTCTTGAACATTTCGTTCTTGATGTAGACGCCGCTCGCGCTGTCCGAATACGCAATCGACTTCGCATGCAGCAGCGTTTGCCGCAACGCGTCGTCCGAGCCGATATCGGGTTTCGGCTCGCCCGCGCGCACCACCATGCCGATGCGCGAATCGGCAAGTTCGACGCGCGAATCGGGCCTGACCTTGCCGTCCTTGATGAGACCGTCGAGCGCATAGCCGACCATGATGACGACGTCTGCGGACTCGCCGCGCGCGAGGCGATTGGGAATCGCTTGCGGCGACTTGCCCATCGAAGGGCCGAGGATCGTGTCGAGCGTGTTGCCGGTCTGCTTCGTGAAGTCCGGCCCGAGCGCCTGATACGCGGCCGTGAAGCCGCCCGAGGTCATGACGCGCAAGTCGGCGGCATGCGCCGCGACGCTTGCGCACGCGCCGGCGGCCAACAACGTCAGGTGTACGAACCAATGGCGCGGCGCGCGGCGGCCTCATGCGCTGGCCGCCGGATAGTTCTGCCGCGTTTCGCGAATCGAGCGCGGATGCCACAGGCGCGCACCGCCTTCGATGCCGCGATCGTTCGACACCGTCGCCACGTTGGGCGGCAGCTTGATCGTGAGCCGCGCCGCATTGCCGCCGCCAATCCAGAGCTTGTCGTAATGCACGAGCGAATCGAGTATGCCGATGACCTTTTCCACGCGTTTATTCCAGCGCTTGTTGCCCGCCTTGCGGCGCGCCTCGTCGCCGATGTACTCGTCGTATGCGTGCTTCTTGCTGACCGGATGATGCGCGAGTTCGAGATGCGGCATCAGCTCGCCGTCGCGAAAGAGCGCGGTGCCCGCGCCCGTGCCCAGCGTGAGCACGAATTCGAGGCCCTTGCCTTCGATCGCCGCGAGGCCCTGCATTTCCGCGTCGTTGATCATGCGCACCGAGGGATTGCCGAGCCGCTCGCCGAGCATGGCCGCGAGCGGTACGTCGCGCCATTCCTCGTTGCCCAGATGCGGCGCCGTGATGACGCGATTTTCGCGCACGAAGCCGGGAAAACCGATGGAAACGTGCGAGACGGGATGCTGCTTGACGAGCGGCTCGACGAGCGTGCAGAGCGTGTCGACGAGCAGCGCGGGCGGGCACGGATGCGGCGTTGCCACGCGCACGCGCTCCGTGCGCATGGTGCCGTCTTCGTCGATGATCGCGGCCTTCAGGCCGGTGCCGCCAATGTCGATGGCGAGAATGTTTTCGACGCCGGCCGAAGCGGCAGCCGCCCCGCCTGGGTTTTTCTTCTTTGCCACGCAGTCCTCCGTTGATGGTGCTTGCGGTTTCAATCCACTTTCATTTCTTGCCGGTGGCCGGCGGTGCGAGCGTGCGCCACGCGCGCCCGTCGCGCGCGAGCAGCGCGTCGGCTTCCTTCGGCCCCTGGCTGCCCGACGCATAGCCATGCACCGGCACCGCGCCGCCTTGCTTCGGATGCAGCACGCCGTCCACGGCGCTCCACGTCGATTCGATACTGTCGGCGCGTTGAAAGAGCGTTTCGTCGCCGAGCATGCAGTCGTAAAGCAGCGTTTCGTAACCCACGTTGGCGCGCTGCGCGAAAAAGTCATCGTAATCGAACGACGAATACACCGCACCCATTTCCATCACCGGGCCGGGCGCTTTCACGTTGAAATCGAAGGTCGTGCCGTGCGAAGGATCAATGCGCAAGGTAAGCACGTTGGGCGTGAGCGCGTCCACGGGCGTGTCGCGAAAGAGCCGGAACGGCACGCTTTTCAGTTGCACGGAGATTTCGGTGCGGCGCGCGGCGAGCCGCTTGCCCGTGCGCAGGTAGAAGGGCACGCCCGCCCAGCGCCAGTTGTCGATGTACACGCGCGCGGCCGCGTAGGTTTCGGTGGTGCTGTCCTTCGCCACGTCCGGCTCGTCCTTGTACGCGCCGCCCGCCGGACCCTGCTCGTATTGGCCGAGCACCACGTCGTCGGGCGTGAGCGGCTTGATCGCGTCGAAGATTTCGGCCTTCTTGTTGCGCACGGCTTCGGCGTCGAACGAATTGGGCGGCTCCATCGCGACCATGCCGAGCAGTTGGAACAGATGGTTCGGCACCATGTCGCGGAACGCGCCGGTTTGCTCGTAGAAACTGCCGCGCCCTTCCACGCCGATCACTTCGGAAGCGGTGATCTGCACGCTGTCGATGTACTCGCGGCGCCAGACCGGCTCGAACAATGCATTGGCGAAGCGCACGGCCAGAATGCTCTGCACGGTGTCCTTGCCGAGAAAATGGTCGATGCGGTAAATCTGCGATTCCTTCACGAAGTTCAGCAAATGCGCGTTGAGGTCGCGCGCCGAGGCGAGGTCGGTGCCGAAGGGCTTTTCGATCACGACGCGGCGGAACGGCCCCTTGCCGTCGTCGCTTTCCTTCAGCAAGCCCGCCTTGCCGAGCCGCTCGACGATCGGCTTGAAAAAATGCGCGCCGACGGCGAGATAAAACACGACGTTACCTTGCGTCTTGCCTTCGAGCAGCTTGGCGAGTTGCTGATACGAAGCGTCGTCCTCGAATTCGGCGGCCACGTATTGCAGGCGCTGCGCCACCCAGTTCCAGGCATTTTCGTCCAGCTTGCCCGCGTGAAAAGTGCTTGCCTTGTCGGCGGCGAGCTGTTCGAGCGAGGTGTGCAGATCGTCGCGCCATTGCTGCGTTTCGCGCTCGCCGTGATTCACGCCGATGATCTGCATGCTCTCGTCGAGCAGGCCGTCGACGGTCAGGTTGTAGAGCGCGGGCATCAGCAGGCGCTTGGTCAGATCGCCGCCCGCGCCGAAGATCACGAGCGTGCAGGGCGGCGCCGGATGCTTGCCGGCGGGCGAGGCGGGCGCGGCGGCCGCTTGCTGGGGATGCGGGTCGACCTTCGCGGTGGAGGGGGCGTTGGCGCTTTCGCGGCTGGAGGAATTCGTGGACATGGTTTCGCTTCCTTGGATACGAGCGACCGGAGCAAGCAATTGCAATGCCTTAGCAGACCGGTCAAGTGCGGGCGCAGTTCAAATTCGAGCGAATATGTAGGCGATATGTAAAGCTCGGGCAATGACGCGAGCAGAGCGCGGGTGATAAGGCGCGGTCCCGAATCGGCGTCTTGCCGCGCTGCAACGTGCGCCGCGTCTTCCATCGGAAAAGTTCGAAGCATGCGAAAAACGCATGCTCGGCTCGACAATTAATCGTTTGTGACGCGCCAGGCGCGCGCCGATACTGCCGTCACTTTCCGTCTCCGCGACGAACCGGCGGTATTCCATGCGAACTCATCAGAACTTCATCAACGGACAATTCGACGATGCCGGCGCGCCGCGCATCGACGTATTCAATCCCGCCAACGCCAAATGGATCGGCCACGTGAGCGCCGCGAGCGCCGCCGACGCCGCGCGCGCCGTGGCCGCCGCCGCGGCCGCGCAACCCGCGTGGCGTCGTTTGCCGGCCGCTGAGCGCGGCGCGATCCTCAATCGTTTCGCCGACGCCATCGTGGCGCGCGCACCGGCCATCGGCGCGGCGCTGGCCGCCGAGTCGGGCAAGAGCCTGGCCGATGCCACCGCCGAAGCGCAATACGCCGCCGAAATCCTGCGCTATCACGCGCAATGGGCGCGACGCGTGGAAGGCGAGGTGATCCCGAGCGATAGCCCGCGCGAAAATCTCATTCTCATGCGCGAGCCCATTGGCGTGGTCGCGTGCCTGATTCCGTTCAATTTCCCGATCTACACGCTGTTGCGCAAGATCGCGCCCGCGCTCATCACGGGCAACGCCGTGGTCGTGCGCCCGAGCAACAACACGCCGTGCTCGGCGTTCGAAGTGGCACGCGCCGCGCAGGAAGCGGGCTTGCCCGCCGGCATTTTCAACGTGCTCGCGATGGATCACGAGACGGCGGCGGTGCTCTGCACGCACGGCAAGGTCGGCATGATCACGTTGACGGGCAGCGTGGCGGCGGGCCGCAAGGTGCTCGACTACTGCAAGGAAAACATCGCGAAGCCGTCGCTCGAACTGGGCGGCAAGACGCCCGCGATCATCGAGGACGACGCCGATCTCGAAGCGGCCGCCACGGCCATCGTCGGCTCGAAAACGTCGCATTGCGGGCAGCTTTGCACGGCCATCGAACGCGTGTACGTGCAGGCTTCGGTGCATGACCGCCTGGTTGCGCTGCTGCGCGACAAGATGCGCGCCGTGAAGATCGGCGATCGCGCGGAGGACGCCTCGCGCATGGGTCCGCTCGTGAGCGCGCAGGCGCGCGCGCAGATTCACGCGATGGTCGAGCGCGCGGTGGCGGCGGGCGCCGTGGTCGAAGCGGGCGGGCGCGTGCCCGAAGGGCCGGGCCATTTCTATCCGGCCACGCTGCTTTCCCATTGCCGTCACGAGATGGAGATCGTGCAGGAAGAGATCTTCGGGCCGGTGCTGCCGGTGATCGCCTACGACACGCTCGACGACGCGCTGCGCATGGCCAACGATCATCAGTTCGGGCTCGCTTCGGTGCTGTTCACGGAGCGTTACCGCTCGATCATGCGCGTGTCGAACGAGATCGAAGCGGGCGAGCTGTATGTGAACCGCACGCCGGCCGATCCGTATCAAGGCTATCACGCGGGCTGGAAGCGTTCGGGCCTGGGCGGCGACGACGGCAAGCACGGCATGCTCGAATTCACCCAAACGCGTCTTGTCGTCATGCCGCATTGAGGTTTTCGAAGCGCGCCCGTTATCAATGCATGCGCATGGCGGGCGCGTTGTTTATCGTTTAAAGCGGTTTTAAAGCCGCTTCTCAGCGGTTCAAGCCGCTTAAAGAAAAAAGCGCGCGTTTGCAACGCGCGGCAAGGAGACAATCTTGCAGAAGTCCGTATCGAAGCCCCTGAACGCGGCGCGTGATTCGCGCGCCACGCCGTCGCCGGCGCAGCGCTATGCGCAGTTGATGCTGCTCGTGCTGGCGGCCGGGGCGATCTATCCCATTCTTTATCTGCGTCAGGTCTACCAGACCACGATGCTCGATGTTTTTCACATCGACAATTCGCAGCTCGGTTATCTGTACTCGATGCTCGGCATCGTGTTCTTTCTCTGTTATCTGCCGAGCGGCTGGCTCGCCGATCGCGTGGCGCCGCGCCTGCTGATCTGCTTTTCGCTCGTCGCGACCGGCGTGCTCGGTCTCTGGTATTCCACGGCGCCTTCGTTCAATGCGCTACTGGTGATCTTCTGCTGCTGGGGACTCACCACGGGTCTCACGTTCTGGGCTTCCGTGCTCAAGCGCGTGAAGATGATCGCGGGCGCGAACGAACAGGGCCGCTTTTTCGGCGTGCTCGACGGCGGGCGCGGGCTCGTGGAAGCCGTGCTCGCCACCGTCGCGCTCGCGATTTTCGCGGCCGCAACGGCCTCGGGCCAGGGCGAGGCCGCGGGCTTGCGCCACGTGGTGTATCTCTACTCCTTCACGTGCATTGCGATTGGCGCGCTGATGAGCCTGTTCGGTGATCCCGCCACCGCGAGCGAAACCGCGCAGGCGGAAGCCGCGCAAGCAAACGGCTCGTTGCTCAAGGATCTCGCGACGCTCGCCGCCATTCCGCAGTTGTGGCTCGTGGCCGCCGTGGTGTTCTGCGGCTATCAGATCTTCTGGGCCACCTACAGCTTTTCCGCGTATCTCCAGCAAGGCGATCTGCATATGAGCGTGGTCGCGGCCGGCATGGTCACGACGCTCAAGCTCTGGATGCGCCCGATCGGCGGCATCGGCGGAGGCTGGCTCGGCGACCGGCTTTCGAATCTGCGTGTGCTGATCTGGGCGATCTTTCTTGCCGTGGCGGGTCTCGTCGGCCTGATCTTCCTGCCCGCGCTGCGCAACATGGCGCTGCTCGGCGCGGTCGTGTTGTTCATCGGCCTCATGACCTATGCGATTCGCGGCCTTTACTGGACGCTGCTCGATCATTGCGCGATTCCCATGCGCATCACGGGCCTGGCGATCGGCCTGGTTTCGCTGATCGGCTATTCGTCGGACATTTTCTTGCCGCTCGTGAACGGTTACTTCACCGAACACTATGCGGGCCTGACCGGCTATCAGTTCTATTTCGCCTATGTCGCGGCCGTCGGCGCGCTCGGCGGCATCGCCGCGCTCGTGCTCAAGCGCATGACCCATTCTCAAACTGCCTGAACCTGTTCGAAACATGAAAGTCGTTGCATTGGAAACGCACGTCGTTGCGGTGCCGCCTCCGCACCTGGGCGGCATGTACTGGATCTTCGTCAAGCTCAAGACCGATTGCGGCATCGAAGGCGTCGGTGAAATCTATGCGGCCACCTTCCATCCCGATGTGATGGTGCCCGCGATCGAAGACGTTTTCTCGCGCTATCTGCTCGACCGCGATCCGCATCATGTGGAGCGCCTGTGGCGCGAAACGTATTCGAGCGGCTTCACGCAGCGCCCCGATCTCACGATGATGGGCATCGTGAGCGGCCTGGAAATGGCGTGCTGGGACATTGTCGGCAAGGCGTGCAACAAGCCGGTTTACGAATTGCTGGGCGGCATGGTGAACGAGCGGCTTCGTTCGTACACCTATCTTTATCCGAAGAACCGCGACGGCGAATACGATTACGACGACCCCGACCTCGCCGCCGAATGCGCCGCGCAAAACGTGCAGCGCGGCTTCACGGCGGTCAAGTTCGATCCGGCGGGGCCGTATACGGCGTATTCGGGTCATCAGCTTTCGCTCGAAGTGCTCGAACGCTGCGAAACGTTCTGCCGCAAGGTGCGCGAAGCGGTGGGCAGCAAAGCCGACATTCTGTTCGGCACGCACGGCCAGATGGTGCCTTCCTCGGCGATCCGGCTTGCCAGGCGCCTCGAAAAATACGACCCGCTGTGGTTCGAGGAACCGGTGCCGCCGGGCCAGCCCGAAGCGATGGCCGAAGTCGCGCGCCATACGAGCATTCCGATCTCGGCGGGCGAGCGCCTCACCACGAAATACGAGTTTCACAAGCTGCTCGACAGCGGCGCGGCCTCCATCATCCAGTTGAACGTCGCGCGCGTGGGCGGTCTGCTCGAAGCGAAGAAAGTGGCGACGCTCGCGGAAGTCTATTACGCGCAGATCGCGCCGCATCTCTACAACGGGCCGATCGGCGCGGCGGCGAGCATTCAGCTTGCGGCATGCACGCCGAACTTCCTGATTCAGGAAAGCATCGGCACGTGGGACGGTTTCCACGCGCAGATTCTCAAGAAGCCGATTCAATGGGAAGACGGCTACATCATTCCGTCGAAGGCGCCGGGTCTGGGCGTCGAACTCGACATGGAAGTCGTGCGCGCGCATTCGCCGTACACGGGCAAGCGTCTGCATTTGCAGATGGCGAGCCAGCCGGCCGACGTGCGCGATACGGCGCCCGCACGCGGTTGATGCCGCTGGAGCACGCAAGATGAATTACGACTACATCATCGTCGGCGCGGGTTCGGCGGGCTGCATTCTCGCCGAGCGGCTTTCGGCTTCGGGCCGTCATTCCGTGCTGCTGCTCGAAGCGGGCGGCCCCGACAACTCGTTCTGGTTCAAGATCCCCATCGGCTTCGCGAAGCTGTACTACAACAAGCTCTACAACTGGATGTACTACAGCGAGCCGGAGCCGGAACTCGCGGGGCGGCAGATTTACGCGCCGCGCGGCAAGGTGCAGGGCGGCTCGGGTTCGATCAACGCGATGATCTACGTGCGCGGCGCGACACGCGATTTCGACGACTGGGCCGCCGCGGGCAATCCTGGCTGGTCGTATCAGGACGTGCTGCCGTACTTCCGCAAGCTCGAATCGCATCCGCTCGGCGATACGCCCTGGCACGGCGCGAGCGGGCCGGTACACATCACGCCGATGCGCGACGGCGCGCATCCGGTCTGTGCGAGCTTTATCGAAGGCTGCGAGCAACTCGGCTACGAGCGCAACGACGACTTCAACGGCGCGCGGCTCGAAGGCGTGGGCATTTACGACGTGAATACGCGCGACGGCAAGCGCGATTCGAGCAGCGTGGCGTACCTGCATCGCGCGGGGCGGCGGCCGAACCTCACGATCGAGCATCACGCGCGCGCCACGCGCGTGCTGTTCGACGAGGCGAAGCGCCGCGCCACGGGTGTGGAAATCGTGCAGCAGGGCGTGACGCGAACGTTCCATGCCAACCGCGAAGTGATCGTCGCGGCGGGCGCGGTGGATTCGCCGAAGCTGTTGCAGCTTTCGGGCGTGGGGCCGCGCGCGCTGCTGGCGAGGCACGGCATCGGCCTCGTGCATGAATTGCCGGCCGTGGGACAGAACTTGCAGGATCACTTGTGCGTGAGTTTCTACTATCGCGCGCGCGTGAAAACGCTCAACGATGCGTTCAATAGCTGGGTCACGCAGCTCAAGTTCGGTTTGCAGTGGCTGTTCGCGCGTTCGGGTCCGTTCTCGATGAGCGTGAATCAGTCGGGCGGTTTTTTCCGCACGAATCGCGACGAGCCGCATCCGAACATGCAGGTGTATTTCAACCCGCTTTCGTATCGCATTCCGAAGTCGAATCGCGCGAAACTCACGCCGGAAC
Source organism: Paraburkholderia sp. J41 (assembly GCF_905220235.1). Lineage (NCBI taxonomy): Bacteria > Pseudomonadati > Pseudomonadota > Betaproteobacteria > Burkholderiales > Burkholderiaceae > Paraburkholderia > Paraburkholderia sp. J41. The sequence goes on from NZ_CAJMZE010000006.1 coordinate 260,854, forward strand.
CCTACTCGGGCTTTCTCGTCTGCTTCAATCCGTGCCGGCCCACGAGCCGCGGTTCGGTGGAAATCGCTTCGGCGAATGTCGAGGACGCGCCGAAGATTCGCGGCAATTATCTGTCGACGCAAAAGGATCGCGACGAAGCCGTCGCGGGCAGCCGTCTCGTGCGCCAGCTCATGCAGGCGAAGGCCTTGCAGGCCGTGACCGAAACGGAAGTCACGCCCGCCGGCGAAGTGACCGACGACGCCAGCATGCTCAAGTTCTTCCGCGAGCAAAGCGGCTCGATCTATCACTTGTGCGGGACATGCGCGATGGGCCCCGATCCGCAAACGGCCGTGGTCGACGCCCGTTTGCGCGTGCATGGGCTCGACGGCTTGCGCGTGGTCGATGCGTCGATCTTTCCGAACATCACCTCGGGCAATACCAACGCCCCGACGATGATGGTCGCGGAAAAGGGCGCGGACCTCATTCTCGAAGACGCCGACCGCACGACTGCCGACCGCGCTATCGGCACGCGGCGCTACGCAGCCGCCGCGATTTCTTCCTGAAGCCACTGCCTGAAAAGCCGCAGCGGCCTGGACACTTTCTGTTCGGGCCGCGCCACGAACCAGTAGGACTGCCGACCGTCCACATGCACGTCGCGCACGGGCGCGAGCTGGCCGAGCGTCAGCTCGCGCTCGATCATGTTGCGGTCCGCGATGGTTACGCCGAGCCCTTCGATGGCGGCGCGAATGGCGTAATCGAGCAGATCGAATTCATAGCCGCCCGAGGTGTCCACGCCTTCGATGCGCGCCGCGTCGAGCCAATGGCGCCACGTCAAATAACGCTGATTCTCGCCCGCGAGCACGTGCAATAGCGTCACTTGCGTGAGATCGAGCGTGCCGTTCGCAAGCAGCGAAGGCGCGCAGACGGCGATGTGCGACTCGTGCATCAGCAGCGAGCTTTCGAGCCCGTCCCATTCGCCGTCGCCGAAACGGATCGCGCAATCGAGCGAGGTCGAATCGTCGAGACTGTCTTGCAGGCGCGTGGTGAGGCTGAGTTCGAGTTCCGGGTGGCGCGCATGCAGTTTCGGCAGACGCGGCACGAGCCAGCGCGCCGCGAAGGTGGGTGCCACGTTCACGCGCAGGCGGTTGCGGTCGCTCTTTTGCTGGATCGTGCGCACCGTGAGTTCGATGCGGTCGAACGACTGCTGGAGCGTGCGCAGTAGCGCGCGCCCCGCGTCAGTCAGTTCGAGCCGGTGATGATGGCGTTCGAGCAGCGTTTCGCCAAGCTGGTCCTCGAGTTGGCGCACCTGGCGGCTCACGGCGCTTTGCGTCACGTTCAACTGCTCGGCGGCGCGCGTAAAGCTGCCGCTCGTGCCTGCCGCTTCGAACGCTTTCAGGGCGTTGAGCGCGGGCATTTTTCGCTTCAAGATCGTCTCCTCGCGCGCCGCGGCAAGCCGCGATGCAGCGCCAAAACGACGCAGTATACCGGGCCGCGCGGCGGCCGCCATTCAGTTGCCGGCCTCCGGGTTCGACACGCCGACGGCGCGCTCCGGCGCGCGCGACAACGCCGCGAGCGCGAGCGTGACGGCGAGCGCGAACACATAGAGTCCGCCCGCGCCGAACAAGCGCATGAACAGCGAGGCGAGCGTCGGCCCGGCCGCGCCGCCGAGCGAGAACACGAGCAGCAGCGTGGCGCTCGTTTGCACGCGGCGCGCCTGGTCGACGCGATCGTTGACGTCGGAGACGATCACGCCGTACAGCGTGAACGTAAGCGCGACGTAGAGAAAAAGCAGGACGTCGATGAGCAACGGGATGCGGATCACGATCAGCGCCGCCGCCGCGAACGCCGCGATCAGCGCGACCGCGCCGAGCGTCGCGCGCCGCCCGAGCCGGTCGGAAAGACGCCCGACGGGCCATTGCGAAAGCAGCGCGCCGATCAGCACCCCGCCCATCGCATGCGAAATGTCGCTCGACGGATAGCCGATATCCGCGAGATATACGGGCGTGAGCGCATAGAACGCGCTCGACAGCAGTCCCGCGCCGATACACGCGGGCACGCTGCGCGGCGCGACGCGCGTGAGTTCGCGCAGGCCGTCGAGCAGCAAGGCGGGGCGCTTTGGCGTGGCGAGCGGCGTGGTTGCGGGCTTCGGCGCGGCAACGTGCTGCCAGTCGCCGATCAACGCAACGGGCACGAGCGCGGCCACGAACAAGCCATTGACGAGCGCGTGCCCGGCGGGGCTGCCGGGCGTGCTTACGCCCAGCAGAAATTGCCCCGCGCTCACGCCCAGATACGTGAGCACGAGATAGATCGCGAACGCGCGGCCGCGTTGCGCGTTTTGCACGGCGCCGTTGACGCCGCTTTCGATCGACGTGAACACGCCCACCATGCTGAAGCCCATGACGAGCCGCAGCACGGCCCACGCGTGCGGCGAATCGAACGACTGATAGCCGAGCGCGGCGAGCGCCGTCGTCGCGGCGAAGCCGATGAACGCGCGTTGCGGCCCGATGCGCGAGACCAGCGGCCCGAGCCCGAGCGCGCCGCCGATGAAGCCGACGTAATAGCACGACTGCACGAGCCCGACCGCGAGCGCGCCATGTTCCGCATGCAGCATGCGTAGCGAAACCAGCGTCGTGAGCAGGCTATTGCCGCCGACGAGTATCGTGTAGCCGCTCAGCAGCCCGACGAGCGACCGCATCGGCGCTTAGTGCGTCGTGCCGGTGCGGCGTTCGACGAAGCGGCGCACGTAGTCGTCGGCGGGGCGATGCAGGATATCGTCGGGCGTGCCGCATTGAATCAGGCGGCCGTCGCGCAAGATGGCGATCCGGTTGCCGATGCGCAGCGCTTCGTCGAGATCGTGCGTGATGAACACGATGGTCTTTTTGAGCGTCTTTTGCAGTTCGAGCAACTGGTCCTGCATTTCCGTGCGAATCAGCGGATCGAGCGCGGAAAACGCTTCGTCCATCAGCAGTACGTCGGTGTTCGCGGCGAGCGCGCGTGCAAGCCCCACGCGTTGACGCATGCCGCCGGAAAGCTCGTCGGGGTAGTGGTCGGCGTAACCGGCGAGGCCCACTTTACCGAGCCATTCGCGCGCGGCGGCCAGGGCGTCGGCCTTGTTTTCGCCGCGCGTGACGAGCGCATACGCCGCGTTGTTAAGCACGGTTTGATGCGGCAGGAGTCCGAAGCTTTGGAACACCATGCTCACGCCGTAGCGGCGCAGTTCGCGCAAGCCGCCGTCGTTGAGCTTGAGCACGTCCTTGCCGTCGATCAGAATCTCGCCCACCGTGGGTTCGATCAGCCGATTGAAGTGGCGCACGAGCGTCGACTTGCCCGAGCCCGAAAGCCCCATGATGACGAAAATCTGTCCCGAGCCGATGGAGAGGCTCACGTCGTCGAGCCCCACGTTGCAGCGGGTTTTTTCGAGCACTTCCGCTTTGCCCGCGCCGCCGCGCAGCAGTTCGAGCGCGCGCTGGCTCGCGTCGCGTGCGCCGAAAATCTTGTAGACGTGTTTGACTTCGATGCCGCTCATGTTCGTTACCTCGATGCGTAAGTCGTCCGTGCGTTGCTGGTTGCGTCGGTCGCGCGCGGCTTCATGGGCGCTGCATGCGTTGCTGCGTGCATTGCTGCGTGCATTGCCGCATGCGCCGACCGGTGCGCTGGCGCGTTCAGACCGCGCGCGTGGTGGCGTTTTCCGCGTCGGCTTCGGCGGCCTCGTTCGCCGCCGCGGCGCGCGCCCGCTTGAACGGCACGCGCGAGGGCTGCATGGAGCGGCGCGTGCGGCGGCCTTGACCGTAGCCCTGGCTGATGCGGTCGATCACGATCGCCAGAATCACGATGGCGATACCGGCCTGCGTGCCCTTGCCGACGTCGAGCGTCTGAATGCCCGCGAGCACGTCCTCGCCCAGCCCGCGCGAGCCGATCATCGAGGCGATCACGACCATCGAAAGCGCCATCATCGTCGTTTGATTGATGCCGGCCATGATGCTGGGCCGCGCGAGCGGCAACTGCACGCCGAACAGCAACTGCGCGCGCGTGGTGCCGAACGCGCGCGCCGCTTCGACGATCTCGCCGTCGACATGACGAATGCCGAGGTCGGTGAGGCGAATCAGCGGCGGCAGCGCGTACACCACGGTCGCGAGAATCGCGGGCACCTTGCCGAGGCCGAACAGCATCAGCACGGGAATCAGGTAGACGAAGCTGGGCAGCGTCTGCATCACGTCGAGCACGGGCAGCAGCACGCGCCGCAACGCGCTGCTCGACGCCGCGAGAATGCCGAGCGGCACGCCGAGCGCGACCGAGATGACCGTCGCGACCAGCATCAGCGCGAAGGTCTGCATGAGCTTGTCCCAAAGCCCGAAGCAGCCGATCAGCCAGAGCAGGGCGACGAACAGCACGGCCACGCCCGCGCGCCGCGACGCGTGCCACGTCAGCGCGCCCACGGCGAGCAGCACGACCCACGCGGGCGTCGCGCGCAGCAGGCTTTCGAGCGGCACGAGCACGTCGCGCAGCATGAGCACGCTGAAGTTGTGAAAGGCGTCGCCGTAGCGCTGCACGAACGCGGTGACTTGATCGTTGACCCAGTCGGCGATCGAGAGATGAAGGAAGGGAGATCCCATGATGAGCCTCATTCGGCGTGTGACATTCGGTGCGTGATGCGGGCACGCGCCGCGCCGGCCGGCGCGTGCCGAACGACAGTCCGCCCGCCTAGAACGAATGCGTGATGCCGACGCGGGTGACGACCTGGTTCTGCGTGCTCGACGGATTGAAGCCCGTGATCTGCGCGTTGTCGGCCGAACCGGCGGCGTGCTGATACGAACCCATCGCGTAGAGGGACGTGCGCTTCGAAAGCGAATACTGGCCGATCAGGTTGACCTGGTGGTACTTCGGCTCGGTGTCGCTCGCGTGATCGAGACCCGTCGTGAAGGTGTAGCCCGCGCCCACGGTGAAGGCGGGCGTGACGGCGTACGTGCCGGATAGTTCGTAGTTCTGATAATGCAGATCGTGGCTGCCGTTGCCCGAGGAGAAGTCGACGTTCGAGTAATTCGCCATCAGCTTGAGGCTGCCGAGCACATACGACGCGCCGGCCGAGAGAATGCCCTGGTAGCGTGCGTTGGCGAGCGCGTCGCCGTACACGGCATTGACGAAGCCACCGCCGCTGCCGTAACCGGCCACGGCCGAGATCGGGGCGTTCACGCGCAGATAACCCACGCCCGCGCTGAACGAGCCGAGCGTGTACGCGGCCGCCGCGCTATACGAGGCGTTGTTCGAAAACTGGCCGGCCTGGCCGCCGAGCGAATAGTGGCCTTCGAACTGGAAGCCGGCGATCGTCGGGCTTACGTACTTGATCGCGTTGTTGACCGGGAAACCGTTGTCGAGGTTGTCCATGTCGTTCGGATGCGCGAAGTACCAGCCGCCGTAATTGCCGTTGAGCGAGTACGGCTCGATCAGGTCGACGGTGGCGTCCCATTGCTTGCCGAGCGTGATCTGGCCGTAGCGTTCGTTCGCGATGCCGACGTAGGCATTGCGCGAGAACGCGAGGCCGCCGCCCAGGCCGCCCGTTGCCGCGTCGAAGCCGCTTTCGAGGCGGAAGATGGCCGAATAGCCGCCGCCCAGGTCCTCGCTGCCGCGCAGGCCCCAACGGCTGCCCGCCGGCACGCCGCTTTGCATCTGCACGAGCTTGCTGCCGCTGTTGGGCACGAGGTTGCCGTTCGAACCCGCCGCCACGTTGTTGGCGTAATCCACGCCGAGGTCGATGAGGCCGTACAGCGTCACGCTGCTTTGCGCGTGCGCGCCGGCAGCGGCGAAGGCGAGCGGCAATGCGGCGGCGATAATCTTTTTCTTCACGTGTGTGTCTCCATTTCCTCGGGCCGGCAGCGGTAGCGATGCACGGCCCATTCTTGTTGATCGAACCGGTAATCGTTATGCGCCGAGCGACTGCTGAACCTTCGTCGCGACATCGGCGGGCACCCACGTCTTCCACATTTCTGGATGCTGCTTGAGAAACTTGAGCGCTTCGGCCTGTGCGTCGACCTTATGCTCGGTCATGTCGAGAATGGTCGCGTTCAGGAAGTCGAGCGGGAAGCTGACCTTCGAGAAGAACGTCATCACGCCCGGTTCGGCCTGATAGAAGGGCGTGGAAACGCCGATCCTCAGGTGCGAAACCAGATACGACGAAGCGCATTGCTGCGCGCTGTTTTCCTCGCGCAAGGTTTTCCAGCATGCCTCGTTGAACGGCGGCATCTTCAGTTGTACGAACTTGTATTTCGCCATCAGCGCGGCAGGTTCCCAGTAGTAGGCGAGGATCGGCTTGCCGCGCTCGTACGCCGACGAAATGGCCGCGTCGAGCGCCGCGCCCGTGCCGGGGCGGAAATTCGTATAGCTGTCGTCGAGCTTGAGCAGTTTCAGGAGGCGCGTGTTGACGCGCTCGCAGTCCCAGCCCGAAGGGCAGTTGAGAAAGCGGCCGCGGTCCGGTTCCTCGTCGTCGGTGAAAAGCGCCTTGTATCTGGGCAGATCGCTCACCGATTGCAGGCCTGGCGCGCTCGGCTTGATGCCGCGTTTCGGATCGCCGTGAATCACGTAGTCGGGCACGTACCAGCCTTCTTTCGTGCCGCCGGGCAGCGTGTCGCCCACCAGCTTCACGGAGCCGGCCTTCACCGCATTGGCGATGATTTCCGAGCGCCCCGTCCATTGCTCGGACCACACTTGCAGGTCGTTGCGCGAGAGCGCGGTTTCGGTGGCGGCGGTGCTGCCGGGCACGACGTCGCTCTGGCAGTTGTAGCCGGTCTTGAGTATGTAGCGCAGCACTTCACCCGTGAAGTTGCCGCTTTCCCACGTCACGCCCGCGAAATGTACGGGCTTGTTCTGGCCGCACCAGGCGCCGGCCGCGTGGGCGGGCGCGGCGGCGAAGATGGGCGCGGCAATGCAGGCCGCGCGCAGCAGCGAAGTCCAGCGTTTCAAAGTCCGGCGTTTCATAGCGTTGTCTCCTTGTTATCAATGTTTTGGTATGCCAGGTAATGGCAGGTAATGCCGGCTCGTGCCCGGCCGCCGACCGGCTTTTATTCGTAGCGGCTGTCGTGCGCTACGGTCGCGGCGAGCACGGCGTCGTCCAGCGCGATGCCGAGCCCCGGCGCGTTGCCGAGTTCGATAAAGCCTTGTGCGTCGATGTCGATGGCGCGCGTGAGCGGGAAGTCGCGGCGCGCGGCGCTCCACTCGGGCGGGTCGTACGGATACTCCACGAAGGGCGCGTTGCCCGCGCCCGCCACCACGTGCAGATTGGCCGCGAGACCGATGCCGTTGCCCCACGTGTGCGGCGTGAACACCTTGCCGTGCGCTTCGATCTGCGCGGCCAGCCTGCGCGCGCCTTCCATGCCGAGCGAGCACACCACGTCGGGCTGATACACGTCGAGGCAGTCGTGCGCGAGCAGTGCCGCGAATTCGTGCGCGTCGCGCGTCATCTCGCCGCCCGCGATGCGCGTGCCGGTGCGCCGGCGCAACTGCGCGTGACCGGCGTAGTCGCCGCGATGCAGCGGTTCCTCGACCCAATAGACGCGGTAACGCTCCACTTCGCGAATCACGGCGAGCGCCTGTTCCATGTGCCACGGCGCCTGCGTGTCCCACGGCATGCGCCAGCCCTGGTTGCAGTCCACCATCAGTTCGACGGCGTCGCCGGCCGCTTCGCGCACGGCGGCGAGCGCCGCGAGATCGTCGGCGAGACTCGCGCGGCCGAAACGCACCTTGAGCGCCGGAAAACCGCGCGCGACGCAGTGCTCCGCCCAGCGCGCCATGCCCTCCAGCGAGCGATGCACGCCCGACGACGCATACGCGCGCACGCGGCTCGAACGGCCGCCCGCCATCTGCCAGCACGGCTCGCCGCGAATCTTGCCCGCGAGATCCCAGAGCGCGACGTCGAGCGGCCAGGGCCGGCCCGCGTGGAAGTTGAGGTTGTCCAGCACGGCCGAATGACGTTCGAGGTCGAGCGGATCGGTGCCAATGAAGAGGTCGCGATAATCGTCGAAGCCGTACATGGCGTCGCCGGAACCGATGCCGACGCGGCCTTCGCTGTCTTCGACGCGGACGATGGTGGCGGGAAACGCGCGGCGCGGACGGCTGTCCCACGACGCCGGAAACGGCGGATCGAGCGGGAGCCGGTGCTGGCTCACGGTGATGCTGACGATGCGGTTCGTTGTCATGGTCTCGTTGCGCGGCCGGCATCCTGAAGCGCTTGCGGCGGCGTTTGTCTCCTTCACCCGTTCGGGCGATACGGCATCCTAGTGGGGCAATTAACGCCACTCAATGAAGTCAATTGAAGTAAATGACGGCCTTCATTTCGCCGGATTGGGCGCGATAATGACGTCGCCTTGCGTCACGCCAGCGAGGCGCTTTCCGCCTTGTCGAACACCCGGGAAAACACCATGAACGGCTGGTTGCCCACGCTGTCACGCAGCAGCGATCCGAAATACCGCGCCATCGCGGACGCTTACGCGCAGGCCATCAACGGCGGCCAGATGTTACCCGGCGAGAAGCTGCCCGCGCATCGTTTGCTGGCGCGCAAGCTCAACGTGACGACGGGAACCGTGAGCCGCGCCTATGGCGAACTGGAGCGTTGCGGGATGGTCGTCGCGCGCGTGGGGGACGGCACGTATGTGGCCGAGCCCGACGCCGACGGCACGCGCCTGCCGCGTCTCGCGCGCCCCGAGCCCGAGCGCGCCGCGAGCTTGCCCGCCGCTTCGCCGGGCGCGAGCGCGCTTGCCGCGATGCGTCACGTTGACCTCGGTCAAAATGTGCCGATGCCGACCGACGAAGCCGCGCTGCTCGCTCAAACGTTGCGCAACCTTTCCGCCGACGAACGTCTCGCGGGCGAACTGCTGCTCTATCAGCCGGAAGGCGGACGCCGCTCGCATCGCGAGGCGGGCGCGCGCTGGCTCGCGCGCATGGGTTGCGCCGTGCCGGCCGAGCGCGTGCTCGTCACGCAAGGCGCGCAGCACGGGCTTGCGTGCGTGCTGCGCGCGGTGCTGCGTCCCGGCGACACGATTTTTGCCGAGGCGCTCAGCTATCCCGGCATCGTCGCGCTCGCGCGGCAACTGCGGCTCAATCTCGTCGGCGTGGAAATCGACGACGAAGGCATCGTGCCCGCCGCGCTCGAGCGTGCGTGCGACGTGCTCGCGCCGCGCGCGCTCTTTTGCGTGCCGACGCTGCACAACCCGACCACGGCGACGCTTTCCGAAGCGCGCCGCGCCGCTGTCGCCGAGATCGCGGTGCGCCACAACCTCGTGGTGATCGAGGACCTCGTGCCCGCCGCGCTGCTCGGTGCGCCGCCCGCGCCGCTCGCGGCGCGCCTGCCGGAGCACGGCATCGTCATCAGCAGCTTGTCGAAGGCGGTCGCGCCGGGATTGCGCATCGGCTACGTGCAGGCGCCGCAGGATTGGGTCGGCAAGATTCTCGCGGTGATCCGCAGCGATTGCTGGATGACCTCGCCGCTGGCCGCGGAGATCGCGGCGCGCTGGATCGTCGACGGCGAAATCGACCGGCTGATCGAGCAGCAGCGCGCGCAGGTGCGCGTGCGTCAGGCGATTGCCGCCGAGGTGCTCGCGGGCTGGATGTATCGCACGGACCCGGCGAGCCCGCATTTGTGGCTGCCGCTCGCGGAGCCTTGGCGCGCGGCCGAGTTTTCGGCGGCGCTGCGGCAGGCGGGCGTGCTGGTGAAAACGGCGGACAGCTTCGTGATCGGGCGCGGTTCGGCGCCGCATGCGGTGCGCTTGAGCCTTGGCGGCGCGCGCACGCACGACGCATTGCGCGAAGGTCTCGAAGTGCTCGCGCGCACCTTGCGCAACGGGCCGGAAGGGTTGTATTCGGCGTGATGCGCGCGCGCCGATGGCCTGCGGTTTTTACGGCAGCGGGCGCGCCTTGATGCTGTTGCCCGCGCGCACGAAATTGCCCGCGCCGAGGTGATGGATCGTGTGCAGGTCGCCGTTGGTTTCGTCGAGTTCCCAATGGCCGTTGCGGAACGCGCGCGGGTCGGCGGCCGCCGCGACCACTTCGGCGAAGCAGGTATCGTAGGCGTCCTCGGTGTGCGGCTCGGCAATCAGGCGGCATTCCATCCACGCCGAGCAGCCGGTTTCGAGCAGCGGCAAGCCGAGTTTCGGCCCGTCCACGGCGGCAATGCCGAAATGCGCGAACTTGTCGGTTTCGCGGCCGCTTACGCTGCCCACGGCGTAGGTAAGGTCGATGGCGGCCACGCCCGGAATGCAGATGCCGAACGTGCCGCTGGCGTTGATGAGGTCGCGCGTGAAGGTGTGCTTGTCGATCACGATGGCGACGCGCGGCGGCGTGAATTCCACCGGCATCGACCACGCGGCGGCCATGATGTTGCGGCGCGCGCCGTCGCGGCTGGTGACGAGCACGGTCGGGCCGTGATTGATGAGGCGGCTGGCGTGTTCGAGCGCCACCGGCGCGAAGGTCGAAAGGTTGGGCATCGTGCGCGGGCTTCGTGGTGAATTCGGAGCGATTGACTTTACAACAGATCGCGCGCGGCCACTGCCGGCGAGCCGGCCCAGTAGAGCGCCAGCGTGCAAAAAACGATTCGTAAGGATGTCGAAAGGACGGCGCGGCGGCCGGGGAAAAACCGCTAAAGGTTCGCGCGGCACCGCCGTTAGTGCAGGCATGAAGACGCTACTTACCCAGACCGACGCCCGCTTCATCCTGTCGCTCGCGCTCGAAATCGCCACCAACCATGCCGCGCAGGCCGGTGTCGATCTCGAGTCCGAAACGGGATCGGCGATTTACGACGACGCGATCGTCTCCACGCTGGCGCAGTTCGCGCCCACCGTCACCATGGACGAGTTTTACGGCCTGCTTTCGCGCCCCGCGGTCCTGCATTGAGACGGCGAGCGAGCGCATTCCGCCGAAGGCGCCCGCTCGTTGCGCGCGCGGTTTTTCCGTCTGCCTCGCGAACGAGAGCAGACGAAAAGGCTTGCGTGCCGAAAAGCACAGGAATGCGAACCAACGTTTGAACCAGCGCTTGAATCAGCGTTCGAGCGAAGCGCCCGGCGGCAACGCCGGCGCGCCCACGGCAACGGTCTTGCGGACCTTCGCCACGTCCTGGGCGCTGACCGGCGCGCCGGCGTTGCCCCAGCTCGCGCGCACGAACGTAGTGACATCGGCGACTTCCTGATCGGAAAGACGCCAGCCGAAGCCCGGCATCGTGAACGTCGAGGGCGCGGCTTTCGTGCCCATGAGCGCGTTGCCCGTGAGCACCACGTGGATCAGCGACGTGGCATGGGCGCCCTGCACGACCGGATTGCCGCCGAGCGCGGGGAAGACGCGCGTGTAGCCGCGTCCGTCGCTGCGGTGGCAGGCCATGCAGTTGTCGCGATAGACGGCCGCGCCGCGCGCGCTCGCGTCGCCGTTTTGCAGCGCTTTCGTCGCGGCGTCGTTGTATGCGTAGGGCGTTTCCTTCGCATCGCTCGCGGGAAGCGTCTTGAGGTAGCGCGCCATTGCGAGCAGATCGGCGTCCGTCATGTACTGCATGCTGTGCTGCACGACGTCGGTCATGCCGCCGAACGCCGCCGTGTGCAAGTTGCGGCCGGTCTTGAGGAACTGCACGATGTCGTCCTCGCTCCATGCGCCGAGACCGGTGCGCGCATTGCCGCGCAGATTCGTGGGCACCCAGCCGTCGATGGCGGCGCCGCCCGCGAGGAAATCGTCGCCTTCGAGGTCGGTGAGCGCGAGTTCCTGCATCGTGCGCGCGCGCGGCGTGTGGCACGCGCCGCAATGGCCCAGTCCCTGCACGAGATACGCACCGCGCGCGACGATCGCATCGTCGTAATGCGCGGCGTCGAATGCCCGCACCTTCGGCGCGAAGATCCAGCGCCAGAACGCCAGCGGCCAGCGCATCGAAAGCGGCCACGGAATGTCCACCGCGCGATTTTCCGCGTGAACGGGCGCGACGCCTTGCATGAAGTACGCGTAGAGCGCTTTCGTGTCGTCGTCGGAAAGGCGCGCGTACGAAGGAAACGGCATTGCGGGACAGAGCGTGTCGCCGTTCGGGCGCACGCCTTGGCGCAGCGCCTTCGCGAAGTCGTCGTAACGCCATGTGCCGATGCCGGTGTTCGCGTCGGGCGTGATGTTGGTCGAGTAGATCGCGCCGATCGGCGTGTCGAACTTCAGCCCGCCTGCAAACGGCTTGCCGCCCGGCGTCGTGTGACACGCGATGCAATCGCCCGCGCGCGCCAGATATTCGCCGTGCGCGACGAGCGCGGCGTTCGCGTTGGGCGCATCGGCGGCGCGGGCCGCTTGCGCCGGAAAAAACGCCGTCGCGATGAGCAGCGATAGCGGCGATGCCAGCGCCGCAAGCGTTGCACGCGCGCGGCGTTGGGAGACGCGCTCGAGAATGCGTCTGAATGTGAGCGCAAATGCGTGCTCAAACGCGCGCCCGGCAGCGCGCGGCGCGAACAAGCGTGTATTCATGCGGCCAGTCACGCGCTCACCAACGGTCCGGGGTTTTTCAGGTACTGGTTGCGAATCGCTTTCGCGGACCAGTAGGCGAGGGCGGCGACGAGGCCGGTCGGGTTGTAGCCGATGCCTTGCGGAAACGCCGACGCGCCCATCACGAACACGTTGTACACATCCCAGCTTTGCAGATACCGGTTGAGGACGCTCGTTTTGGGATCGGTGCCCATCACGGCGCCGCCCACGAGGTGCGTGGTCTGATAGCGGCGCGAATCGAAATGCGCGCCGAACTGCCGCGTATAGACGTTGATGGCCTTCGGGCCCATCGCCTCGGCGATCTTGTGCATCTGGCCCGTCACGTACTGCGCCATCTTGATGTCGTTGTCCTTCCAGTCGAACGTCATGCGCAAAAGCGGCTGGCCGTACGAATCGCGGTACGTGGGATCGAGATCGAGATACACGTCGCGGTACGACATGTTCGAACCGTGCGCGTCCATCGAAATCGTGTGCGCGTAGTGATCCTTCACGGCCTTTTTCCACGCGCTGCCCCAGTTCGGCGTGCCCGGCGGCGTGGCGATGCCGCTGATCGGCTTGACGCCCGCCTGATTCACCCACAACGGCGAGCCGCCCACGAAGCCGAGCGGACCGTGATCGAAATTGTCGGCGTTGAAGTCGTCCACGGCCACGCCGTTGCCGCCCGCGCCGACGAACGGATTCGTCCACGTGTCCTTGTCGAAGAACGCCGTGATCGTCGAAAGGTTCTGATACGCGAAGTTGCGCCCGACCACGCCTTCGCCGGAGATCGGGTCGTACGGTTTGCCGATGCCGGAAAGCAGCAGCAAATGCACGTTGTGATACTGGAACGCGGCGACGATCACGAGATCGGCGGGCTGGAACACTTCCTGGCCGGCCGGATCGACATAAGTGACGCCCGTGGCGCGCTGTTTCGTGTCGTCGAGTTCGACGCGCAGCACATGGCATTTCGACCGCAATTCGAAGTGCTTTTCCTGCTTGAGCGCGGGCAGGATGTTGAGGTTCGGCGATGCCTTCGAATACATGTAGCACGCGTAGCCGCTGCAATAGCCGCAGAAGTTGCACGGCCCCATCTGCGCGCCGTATGGATTCGTGTACGGCCCCGACGTGTTCGCCGAAGGCAGCCGGTACGGATGCAGCCCGAGCGATTTGGCCGCGTCGAAAAAGCGCTGCGCCGAATACGTGTTCAATTGCGCGGGCAGCGGGAAATTGTCGCTGCGCGGCGCTTCGAACACGTTGCCGTCGCCCACCACGTTGCCGTTCACCTTGTACGCCTGGCCCGAGGTGCCGAACACTTTTTCCGCGAAGTCGAAGTGCGGTTCCAGTTCGTCGTAGCTCACGCCGTAGTCCTGGATCGTCATGCCTTCGGGAATGAACTTCCTGCCGTAGCGTTCCTCGTAATGACTCTTCAGGCGCAGTTCTTCGGGCGCGATGCGAAAATGCACGCCCGACCAGTGCAGGCCCGCGCCGCCCACGCCTTCGCCGGGCAGGAACGCGGCAAGCTGGCGGTAGGGCAGCGCCGTGTCGTTCACGCCGTGGCGGATCGAAACGGTGGTTTTCGAAAGATCGAGGAACAGTTTTTTGCGGATGTTGTAGGTGAGTTCGTCGATGGTGTTCGGATACGCGCCGTCGGGGTAAGTGTCGCGATACTCGCCGCGTTCGAGCGCGACCACGCTGAGGCCCGCTTCGGTCAGTTCCTTCGAGAGAATCGCGCCGGTCCAGCCGAAGCCCACGACCACGGCGTCCACATGCGGTTTCCGGGTCGCCATTACGTGCGCTCCCCGTCGATCGACACGGGACCGTAGGGATACGCCTTGCCGTTCTGGTTCACGAAGTCCATGAAATCGGCGCGCGCGCCCGGAAAGCCGATCATTTGCCACGCCGCCATGTTGCGGTTGCCGCCGTGGATCGGATCGCAGAAATAACCTTCGCGCGTGTTCTGCAACAACTGGCCGAAGAACACCGAGGCGGGCACGCCGTCGAGTTCGACCTTGCCGGCTTCGAGCGCGGCCAGCACGGTGTCGCGCGTGGCGGCGTCGAGCGCGTCGAAGCGCTTGCCGTACGCCTTCGTGCAGTACGCGTTCACGGCGGCGATACCGAGCCGGTAAATGTCGCGCGGCACCAGCTTCAATTGATAGCCGAGTTCCGGCACGCCCGCCTGAAACGGCCCTTGCAGATACCAGAGCGCGCCGTGCGCGTAGGGCGTGTCCATTTGACGGTCGATGAATTCGGGCACGCCCGCCTCCAGCGCGCCGGGGCCTTCGGCGTCGGCGGGAATCAGGCGGTCGGCGGCGGCTTCGACGAAGGCCCATTCCTGGGCGTCGAAGAAGCGCGGTTTGTAGGCGGCTCGCTGCGCGGCGGGGCCGGCGGCAGACGCGCCGCCCGGCTCGGCGGGCGCGCCGGCAGCCGGTTTCGCGCCGCCTTCGCAGCCGGCCAGCGCGCTGGCCGGCACCAGCGCCGCCGCCGTGCGCAGGAAGCCGCGCCGGGTCGTGAGTGGGGAATCGGACATGGTTGGATTCTGTATGAGTTCGCAGTGGCGTGATTCGGCCGTGGCCGCTTGCGACGATTTCCGGCCGCGCCGTTCGCCATTTCCGCTTCGCGCCGGGCGAGGAACTCGCGATGTTCGCTCGCGTAGCGGCAATGGAAACTATGGGAAATGGAACCGGTTCCAATGACCGGCGATTCTACCGTATTCCGTCAGGACGCTTGCGGCGAACCCGCAGGAGCGGACGGCGTGTCCCGTCATTCCGGCGCGCTCCGAACAAACCCTAACAAATGCAACAAGTTGTTTGACAACTGTGAAGGGCCGGTGCTACTGTCGCGATATTGACAACCCTCTATCCAGCACGAGGCTCCATGAACGTGTCCCCGATTGTCGAGAGCGAATTTGCCTCGACCGTGATGGCGGTGCCGCCGCTCGCCCGCCGCGCCGATCTCTCGCTCGACGTCGAACAAAACCGCAAGCTGATCCGCCATATGGAAGCGGGCGGCCTGCGCACGCTGCTGTACGGCGGCAACGCGAATTTGTATCACGTCGCCGCGAGCGAATATCGCGAGTTGCTTGACATGCTCGCCGACCTGACCGCGCCGCAAACGCGCGTGATCCCGGCCATCGGCCCGGACTACGGCAAGATGCTCGACCAGGCGCGCGTTCTCTCGCAAACGCAATACAAGACGGCGATGGTGCTGCCGCTCGCCGGCTTCACCACGCCGGCCGGCGTGGAAGCGGGCCTCACGCGTATTTCCGATACGGCGGGCATTCCGCTCACGCTCTATATCAAGAGCGAGGATTACGTCGATGTCGATACGCTCGTGCGCCTCGTCGAGCGCGGCACGCTCATCGCCATCAAGTACGCGATCGTGCGCCAGGACCCGGCGAACGATCCGTATCTGCGCGGCTTGCTGCAACGCGTGCCCGCATCGAAGATCGTCTCGGGCATGGGCGAGCGTCCGGCGCTCGTTCACGTGCGCGATTTCGGCCTGGCGGCGTGGACCACGGGTTCGGGCTGTATCGCCGCGAACGCCGTCATGGCGCTCCTGAAAGCCGCGAAGGAAGGCCGCGCGGAAGAAGCGCAACAGCTTTACGACGCATTCATGCCGCTCGAAACGCTGCGCGACGACATTTCGCTGATTCGCGTGCTGCACGACGCCGTCACGCTTTCCGGCATCGCCGACATGGGCCCGATCCTGCCGCTGCTCTCGCAGTCGCCGGCCGAAGCGCTGCCCGCCATCGGCGAGGCGGCCAAGGCGCTGCTCGCGTTCGAGCAGAAGCGCCTCGTCACCTCGTCCGCCGCGCACGCGTAAGCTGTCGGTTCATGCAACGGAACGGATGAACGGAGCGAACATGCAGATTACCGGAGCCATGCTCATTGGCGCCCAGGCGGTACGCGGCGAGGCGGGCGAGATGCGCGCCTTCGCGCCCGCGCTGGGCGAAGAGATCGAACCCGCGTTCGGCCTGGGCGGCAAGGCCGAAGTCGCGCGCGCCTGCGAACTCGCGGGCCGGGCGTTCGACGCTTTCCGCGCGGCGCCTTTCGAGAAGCGCGCGCGTTTGCTCGAAGCCATTGCCGACCGTATCGCCGGGATCGGCGACGCGCTGATCGAGCGCGCGCATCTCGAATCGGCGTTGCCCAAGGCGCGTCTCGAAGGCGAACGCGGCCGCACGGTCGGCCAGTTGCGTCTGTTCGCGTCGCTGGTGCGCGAAGGCCGCTGGTGCGGCGCGGTGCTCGATTCGGCGCTGCCCGACCGCAAGCCGCTGCCGCGCCCGGACCTGCGCGCGCAGCGCATTCCGCTCGGCCCGGTGGCCGTGTTCGGCGCGAGCAACTTCCCGCTCGCGTTTTCGGTGGCGGGCGGCGACACGGCTTCGGCGCTCGCGGCCGGCTGCCCGGTCGTCGTGAAGGCGCACCTCGCGCATCCGGGCACCTCGGAACTCGTCGGCCGCGCGATCCAGCAAGCGGTGGCGGACGTCGGGCTGCCCGAAGGCGTGTTCTCGCTCGTGTTCGGCGGCGGCAACGAGGCGGGCGAAACGCTCGTCGCGCATCCGGCCATCAAGGCGGTGGGTTTCACGGGCTCGCGCCGTGGCGGCCTCGCGCTCGCGAATATCGCCGCGAATCGCCCCGAGCCCATTCCCGTCTACGCGGAAATGAGCAGCGTCAACCCGATGTTCGTGTTGCCGGCCGCGCTGGCCGCGCGCACGGAGGCGCTCGCGCAGGGTTTCGTCGATTCGCTCACGTTGGGCGTCGGCCAGTTCTGCACGAACCCGGGCCTCGTGCTCGCCATCGACGGCCCCGACCTCGACCGTTTCGTCAAGACGGCCAGCGCGGCGCTCACGCAAAAACCCTCGCAGCCGATGCTCACGGCGGGCATTGCCGCGGCCTACGGCGAAGGCGTGGCCGCGCGCGAAAAGCTGGCGGGCGTGGAAGTGGTGGCCGAGGGCGCGAAAACCGAGGCGCATTGCAATGCGCTGCCCGTGCTGTTCAAGACGAGCGCCGGGCAATTCCTCGCTCAGCACGCGTTGTCGGACGAAATCTTCGGGCCGACTTCGGTCGTGATCGCCTGCCGCGACGAAGCCGAACTCGCGCGCGTGGCCGAACATCTCGAAGGTCAGCTCACGGCCACGCTGCACATCGACCAAGGCGATCATGCGATGGCCGCGCGCCTCTTGCCCACGCTCGAACGCAAGGCCGGCCGCATTCTCGCGAACGGTTTCCCGACCGGCGTCGAAGTGTCGTACGCGATGGTGCATGGCGGTCCGTTCCCGGCCACCTCCGATTCGCGCACGACTTCGGTGGGCGCGATGGCGATCGAGCGTTTCCTGCGCCCGGTCTGCTACCAGGATCTGCCGGCGGAATTGCTGCCCGCCGCGCTGAAAGACGAGAACCCGCTCGCGCTGTGGCGCCTGCGCGACGGCGAACTCGTGCGCGGGTAATCCCCGCACCGGCAGCCGCTGACGGAACGGAAAGCAGGAAGGCAAGCGCCCGTCGATCTCTCGCGGGCGCTTGCTTCGGCAAGGAATCGACAAAGCGCTCACGACGCACCCACGGGCGCTTGCAAATCGCCTGACGTTGCTTGACAACTTGACGTGTGGTTCGGCATCCTGTGTCCGGCTCAGTCCATAACACTCAGTCCATAACAAATAACGGGCCGCGTGGAACACATTCCATAAACAGAGAAAGTGAGGAGATGCGATGTTCGATGGACGCCTGAAGGCCAGCGTGCTGGCCGCATGTGTGGCGGCTGCAACGGCGCTCGGCATGAGCGCGGCGAAGGCCGATCCCGTTTCCCTGAACATAGTCGACGTGGCGGGCAATCTTCAGCTCACGCAAAAGGCCTTCGAAGCCTTCAAGGCGAAGTATCCGAATCTCGTCTCCAATATCACTTACACCAACGCGCCCGCGCCGCAGTTGCCTGGCAAGATCAAGGCGATGCAGGCCGCCGGCCGCGCCGACATCGACCTCGTGCTCACGGGCACCGACGCACTCGCCGCCGGCATCCAGCAAAACCTCTGGACAAAGCTGCTGCCCGACCAGGCGGCGGCGTTTCCGGGCGTGCTCGACAAATACGCGCCGGGTCCGCGCAAGATGCAGGATCTCGCGCAGGGCTACGGGCTGGAAGTGTCGTACATGCCCGCCGGGCCGCTGATCGAATACAACCCCGCGAAGGTCGCCAAGCCGCCGCACACGCCGCAGGAATTGCTTGCGTGGTGCAAGGCGAACCCCGGCAAGCTGATCTACGCGCGCCCCGCGAACTCGGGTCCGGGCCGCACGTTTCTGATGGGCCTGCCGTATTTGCTCGGCGATAAAAATCCGCAAGATCCCGTGAACGGCTGGGACAAGACCTGGGCGTTCCTCAAGGAACTGAACGCGTGCGTGCCGTATTACCCCGGCGGCACGTCGGCGGTGATGAAGGAGCTGGGCGAAGGCACGCGCGACATGACCGTGACCGTTACCGGCTGGGACATCAACCCGCGCGCGCTCGGCATCGTGCCCGCGGGATTCAAGGTGCAGGCGTTCGACAACATGACGTGGGTGAACGACGCGCATTACATGGTCGTGCCCAAGGGCGTCTCGAAGGAAAAGCTCGCGGTGCTGGAAAAGCTCATGAACTTCATGCTGGAGCCGCAGCAACAGGCCATGACCTACGACGACGGCTACTTTTATCCGGGTCCGGCCGTGAGCGGCGTGACGCTGCAAATGGCGCCGAAGGCCAGCCAGGACGTGATCGCGAAATACGGCCGCCCCGAGTACGCGAAATGGCTCTCGGCTTATCCGCATGTGCAGCCGCTTTCGGCGCAGGCGATGGTCGCGGCGTTTCAGAAATGGGATCGCGAAGTCGGCGCGCAGAAGTCGCAATGAGGTCGAGCGATGCAACGTTAGCCGAACGGCATGCTTGTTCGCATGCCGTGCGCCATTCATGCTGATGGCTGTTTGAGCGTTGATCTGCGAATCGGGAACCTGTGATGAAGCATTCATTCGATCGTCTGCGACTGGACTCGGTGTGCCGTAGCTTCACGAGCGCGGAGGGCACGCAACTCGCGGCCCTGCGCGGGCTCGACCTCGACATTCGCCGCGGCGAATTCATCGCGCTGCTCGGCCCTTCGGGCTGCGGCAAATCCACGGCGCTCAACTGCATCGCCGGCTTGCAGCCGCTCACGAGCGGCAACATCTGGCTCGACGATTCGCGCATCGACGTGCTGCCGCCCGAAAAGCGCGGCTTCGGCATGGTGTTTCAGAACTACGCGCTGTTCCCGCACATGAACGTGCTGGAAAACGTCGGCTTCGGCCTGAAGATGCAGGGCATGCCGCGCCACGAGGCGAGGCGCCGCGCGCGCGAGGCGCTGCAACTGGTGCAACTCGTCGGGCACGAAAGCAAGCTGCCGGGCCAGCTCTCGGGCGGCCAGCAGCAGCGCGTGGCCATCGCACGCGCCATCGTCATCGAGCCGCCGCTCGTGCTGATGGACGAACCGCTTTCGAATCTGGACACGAAGCTGCGCATCGAAATGCGCGCCGAAATTCGCCGCATTCACGGGCAGTTGGAGCGCGCCACGATCTACGTCACGCACGATCAGGACGAAGCGCTTTCCATGGCCGACCGCATCGTGGTGATGAAAGAAGGCGCGGTGCAGCAAGTGGCCACGCCCAAGGAAGTGTATAGCCGCCCGTCCAATCTGCACGTTGCGCGCTTCATGGGGTATCGCAACGTGCTGCCGTTTTCGATCACGGGCGAGCAGGGCGATTACGTCGCGATGTCGGCGTCGGGCATCACGCTCACGGGCGTGCCGATGGGCGAGGCCGTGCGCAACGGCGGCAACGCCATTGCGGTGGCCATGCGCCCCGAAGATTTCGAGCGCGCTCAGTCCGGCGATGCCAATTCGTTCGACGTGGAAGTGGAGCAGGTCGAATACGGCGGCCGCGATTCGCTGCTGCTCGCGAATGCGCCGTTCGGCAAGCTGTGGGCGCGCGTGGCCGGCGAGTTCGAGGCCGGCGAGCGCACCACGCTGCGCGTCGCGCCTTCGCGCGTGCTGGCCTATGGGGAAAGCGCGGCGGAGTCGGCATCATGAGCGCAATCGCCGCCACGCTCAAGGCGCCGCGCGACGCGCGCGGCTGGCTGGTCACGCCCGCGCTCGGCTTTATCGTCGCGCTGTTTCTCTATCCGTTCGCCTACGGTCTCGTGCTCTCGTTCAAGCCGATGAACGGCGGCGGCGCGCTCGCGAACTACATTCAGTTCTTCACCGATCTCTCGCTGTGGCCGACGGTGTTCGTCACGCTCAAGCTGGCGGTGCCCGCGACCGTCATCAACGTGGGGCTTTCGCTGCCGGTGGCGTTTGCGTTGCGCCGCAAGTCGCCGTACCAAAAACTCGTGACCACGCTTCTGGTGATTCCCGTCACGCTCGGCACGGTGCTGATCGCCGACGGCATGCTGAGCTATTTCGGCCCCAACGGCTGGTTCCCGCAGGCGCTGCACGCGCTGCATCTTTACACGAGCGAGGAAATTCGCCTCACGCACAACTACTGGGGCGTGTTGATTTCCCTGATCGTTTCGGGTTTTCCGTTCGCGTTCTTGCTGGTGCTGTCGTATGTCACCGGCATCGACCCCACGCTCGCGCGCGCGGCGGCCACGCTCGGCGCGGGGCCGTGGCAGCAGTTCCGGCAAATCTATCTGCCCTTGCTCGCGCCCGGTCTCACAATGGCCGCGTGCCTCTCGTTCGTGCAGGCGTATTCGGTATTTCCCTCGGCCGTGCTGCTCGGCGCGCCCGCCGGTCCCACGCGCGTGATCTCGATCGCGGCTTCGGAAGCGGCGTTCGAGAGCTACGACTATGCGCTCGCTTCGACCATCGCCATCGTCATGGGCTTCGTGCAACTGGTCGTCGTGGCCGCGATGCTAGGCGCGAAGCGCTTCTTCTACTCGGGCCCGGTGAGCGGAGGGAAAGGCTGATGACCGCGCATCAACGCAATGCGTCCGGGCTTTCGGGCGGTGCGGCCGCGAGCGAAGCGCGTGCGGCGCAAGCGCCGGATGCGAAGCCCGCCGCGCGCGTGGCCGAGCGCATCTGGAAAGCCGTCGTCTGGGGCGGCGTGGTGTTCTTTCTGCTCAACGTGTTGCTGCTGATCGCCACCGTGGGCGTGAATTCCATCGCCACGCGCTGGTTCGGCACGCCGCTGCCGCAGGGCTTCACGCTGCACTGGTACGCGCAGGCGTGGCGCGACTTCCAGCTTGGCAGCGTGTTGTGGGTGACGTTCGAGGTGGTGGGCGCGGTCGTGCTGCTGTCCATCGTGCTCGGCGTGCCCGCGGCGTATGCGCTCGCGCGCGCGCGGTTCCCCGGCAAGCGCTTCGTCATGCTCGTGTTCCTGCTGCCGCTCATGGTGCCGCCCGTCACCTACGGCATTCCGATGGCGACGGCCATGTATCACTTCGGTCTCGCGGGCACGCTGCCCGGTGTGATTCTCGCGAACCTCGTGCCCGCGCTGCCGTTCGTCATTCTTGTGATGACGCCGTTCATCGAGCAGATCGACCCGAATCTGGAGTCGGCGGCGCGCGTTTTCGGCGCCAATACGCTGCGCTATTTCCGTTACGTGCTGCTGCCGCTTCTCGTGCCGGGAATGCTGGCGGCGGGGCTGCTCGTGCTGGTGCGCACGATCGGCCTGTTCGAACTCACTTTTTTCACCGCTGGACCCGACACGCAAACGCTGGTGGTGGCGTTGTACTACGCCGTCTTTTCGACGGGCGTGCGCGCGCCGCAATCCATCGACGCCATGGCGATGATCTACATGGCGATCACGCTCGCGTGGGTGCTGGTCGCCTTGCAGTTCGTCAGCCCGACACAACTCGTGTCGCGCGTGAAGGAACCGCGTTAGCGCGCGCCGGCGGTCCTGCTAAACATTCGGAAACACCCGGAAACACCTGGAGCAATGCAAGATGAGCAACAAGCGAAAGACCCCCGAGGAACTGCGTAGCCACCGCTGGTACGGCGTGAACGATCTGCGTTCGTTCGGCCATCGCTCGCGCACGGCGCAGATGGGCTACAGCCGCGAGGAATATGCGGGCAAGCCGGTGATCGCGATTCTCAATACGTGGAGCGAGATCAACCCGTGCCACACGCACTTCAAGCAGCGCGTGGAAGAGGTCAAGCGCGGCATCTGGCAAGCGGGCGGTTTCCCGATCGAGCTGCCGGTGCAAACGCTCTCGGAGCCGTTCCAGAAGCCCACGACCATGCTCTATCGCAACTTCCTCGCGATGGAAACGGAAGAAACGCTGCGCTCGTACCCCGCCGACGGCGTGGTGCTGATGGGCGGCTGCGACAAGACCACGCCCGCGCTGCTGCTGGGCGCGATCTCCATGAATCTGCCCACCATCTTCCTGCCCGCCGGCCCGATGCTCAACGGCAACTGGAACGGCGTGACGCTGGGCTCGGGCTCCGACACATGGAAATACTGGGCGGACCTGCGCGCGGGCAAGATCACCGAGGCGGACTGGCAAGGCGTGGAAGGCGGCATCGCGCGCTCGCCGGGCCACTGCATGACGATGGGCACGGCCTCCACCATGACGAGCGCCGCCGAAGCCCTCGGCTTCACGCTGCCCGGCTTCGCGTCGATTCCCGCGCCCGATTCGCGCCACGCGCAGATGTCGGCGAAAACGGGCATGCGTATCGTCGAAATGGTGTGGGAAGACTTGAAGCCCTCGGACATCATCACGCGCAAGTCGGTCGACAACGCCGTGACCACCTGCCTCGCGCTTTCGGGTTCGACCAACGCGATCGTACACATGATCGCCGTCGCGCGCCGTGCGGGCGTCGACCTCACGCTCGCGCAGTACGATGAAATCGCGCGCCGCACGCCGGTGCTCGCGAATGTCCGCCCGACCGGCAAGTACCTCATGGAGGACTTCTATTACGCCGGCGGCTTGCGCGCCATGCTCAAGGAACTCGGCGATCTGATCGACGGCACGCAGATGACCGTGAACGGCAAAACGCTGGGCGAGAACATCGCCGACGCGCAAATCTACAGCGAAGACGTGATCTATCGCCGCGCCAAACCGCTGATGCCCGACACCGGCCTTGCGGTGCTGCGCGGCAATATCGCGCCCGACGGCGCCGTAATCAAGCCGGGCGCGGCGGAAAAGCATCTGCACGTGCATACGGGCAAGGCCGTCGTGTTCAAGGACTATAACGACATGGCCGCGCGCATCGACAGCGAAGACCTCGACTGCGACGAGAACAGCGTGATCGTGCTGCAACATGCGGGTCCGGTGGGGGCGCCCGGCATGCCGGAGTGGGGCCAGTTGCCGATCCCGCAAAAGATTCTCAAGAAGGGCGTGCGCGACATGCTGCGCATTTCCGACGCGCGCATGAGCGGCACGAGCTACGGCGCGTGCGTGCTGCACGTCGCGCCCGAATCGTTTGTCGGCGGCCCGTTCGCGCTCGTGCAGGACGGCGACCTGATCGAACTGAACGTGCCGGAGCGCCGCCTGAACCTGCTGATTTCCGACGAGGAAATGGCGCGCCGCAAGGCCGCGTGGGTTGCGCCGGAACCGCGCTTCACGCGCGGCTATGGCGCGATGTATCAGATGCACGTCATGCAGGCCAATAACGGCTGCGAATTCGATTTCCTCCAGCGTGACGGCGCGAACGGCGCGCAAGCGAAGGAAGGCGAGCCCGAGATTCACTAAGGAGACGGGCTGGCCAGTCGGAACGGCGGGGGCGCTTCAGGGTTGCGCACCCGCCGG
The DNA here is from genome assembly GCF_905220235.1 of Paraburkholderia sp. J41. Classification (NCBI taxonomy): domain Bacteria; kingdom Pseudomonadati; phylum Pseudomonadota; class Betaproteobacteria; order Burkholderiales; family Burkholderiaceae; genus Paraburkholderia; species Paraburkholderia sp. J41. The sequence goes on from NZ_CAJMZE010000006.1 coordinate 285,025, forward strand.
TCAGGAGAAACACTGAAACAACCTTCAAACCCGCGGTAACCACAACGATTAAATTAGGAGTACAAATGAAAAAAACGATTATTGCTTCCACGCTTGGACTCGCCGCGCTGGGCGCGCACGCGCAAAGCAGCGTCACGCTTTACGGTATCGTCGATACCGGCATCGGGTATCAAAGCAGCTCGGCGGCGCTCGGCAGCAACTCGGGCGGCCGCTCGGCCGTCAAGATGGTGCAGGGCGTGTGGGCCGGCTCGCGCTTCGGCTTCAAGGGCAGCGAAGACCTGGGCGGCGGCACGCGCGCGATCTTCCAGTTGGAGGAGGGCTACAACTCGGCCAACGGCGCGGAGTCGACCTCGGGTCTCATGTTCAGCCGCGCGGCGTTCGTCGGTATCGCCGACAAAACCTACGGCACGGTCACGGCCGGCCGCCAGTACGCGCCGTACTACACGCTGCTTTCGCCGTATAGCCCCACCACGTGGCTCACGGGCGCCTACGGCGCGCATCCGGGCGACCTCGATTCGATGGACACCATCTATCGCATCAACAACTCCGTCATCTATACCTCGCCGAACATCGCGGGCTTCACCGTGAGCGGCATGTACGCGCTGGGCGGCGTGGCGGGCAGCACGGGCGCGGGCCAGTCGTGGAGCGTCGCGGCCAATTACATCCACGGTCCGGCGGGCATTGCGGTGGGCTTCGAGCGTCTGAACAATTCGACGAGCGGCGGCGGCGCGTGGGGCGCGAATTCCACGGCGTCGAGCAACGGCGAGCCGGGCGTTTCGGGCGTGACCAACGGCTTCCAGACGGCGCAAACGCAGCAGCGTTTCGCGGTCACGGGCGGCTACGCGTTCAATTCGCAGTGGGACGTTTCGGCGTCGTACTCGAACGTGCAATACATTCCGGGTATCGGTTCGAAGTTCTTCAACACGCAAATCTGGAATACGGGCGGCGTCGTGCTGCACTACAAGCCGCTCACCACGCTCGATCTCGCGGCCGGCTACAGCTACACGCGCGCGACCAAGGCGAACGGCGTGCAGAGCGCGGCTTCGTATCAACAGTTCAACCTTTCGCAGTACGTGACGCTTTCGAAGCGCACCGGCCTGTATTTCGTCGAGGCCTATCAGCGCGCGGGCGGTCAAACGCTGGGCACGAACGGCAACATCATCAACGCCACGGCCGATATCGGCGACGGCCAGAACAGCGCGCCTTCGTCTTCGCGCAGCCAGGTGGCCGGCGCGGTGGGCATCGTTCATCGCTTCTGAGTCAGCGCTTGATTCGATGAAGTCGTTCTCCGAGGCAGGATTGGCGGCGTCCGGTTAAACGGGCGCCGCCGTTTTTTTTGCCTGCGCGCGGCGACCGGGCCGTGGCCGCCCCAGGTGAGCGTCGCCAGCCTGCGCTATCATGCAGCCCCGTCAGACGCGAGATGGCAGCGATGTCAGTTTTCACGCCGCGACGCTTCCATTCACCGACCAGCCTTCATCATGCTCGAATCCCAACTTTCCGGCGGCGTGCTGCTTGCCCATTTGCAGGCGCTCGACGCAGCCCAGCTTTGCGGACTCGCGATCGCGCTGGTGCTGGGCGGCATGGTGAAGGGCGTGACGGGCATTGGCGTGCCGCTCGTCGCCATGCCGATCCTCACGCATTTCCTGCCGGTCAAGCAGGCCGTGCTGCTGCTTTCGATGCCGATCATTCTCGGCAACATTCCGCAGGCGCTCGAAGGCGGCGAGTTGTGGAAGACGGTGAAGCACATCGCGGCGCCGCTGATCGGCACGGTAATCGGCAACGTGGTGGGCGTTTCCGTGCTGATCCGGCTGGAGCCGCATCACGCGCAGGCGGCTTCGGGCGTGGCGCTCGTCCTGGCAACCGCGCTGCTGCTCGCGTCGCCGAAGCTCGCGCTCTCGCCCGCGTGGATCAAGCCGGTGGGTTTCGTGCTGGGTTTCGGCGCGGCGTTGATGGAAAGCATCGCCTCAGTGCCGGGGCCGCTGCTCGCGATGTATCTGATCGCGTCGGGCGCGACGGGCCGCGCGTTCACCAAGCAGATCGCGATCATTCTCGTGGTGTCGGTGCTCACGCTCGTCACCACGTTCAGCGGCGGCGCGCACGCGAACGGCGCCGACCTCGCGATTTCCGCCGCGGCGAGCGTGCCCGCCATCATCGGCATGTTGCTGATCCGGCCGTTGCGCGACAAGCTGCATCCGCTCGCGTTTCGCGTCATCGTGCTCGTGTGCGTGGCGGCGGCGGCGGTGCAGATGATCGTGAAGTCGGGCGTGTTGTTCTAGCGATGCCGGCGCAGGTTGCATGCACAAAAAAAAGCGCCCTGAAGGGCGCT